>CAXBNM010000539.1:0-1508 GCA_963976885.1 uncultured Burkholderiaceae bacterium | reverse complement strand
GAGGCGGCAGCGACTCAACATCATCAAGCCGCCGGGTAATGGCCCGCGATCGCGACTCGGCATCACCGATATTGCCGGCCGCTTTTTCCAATTGGGCACGGGTACGGGCCAGCATGTCGCCGAACTGACTGAATTCGGTGCGCACCGTACTCAGCAGGCGCCGGATTTCGCCCGAGCGCTGCTCAACCGCCAGCGTGCGCAAACCCATCTGCAGGCTCGACAACATCGCGGCCAGCGTCGTCGGGCCGGCAATGATGATCCGGTAGTCGTTCTGCAAGCCGTCGAACAGGCCGGGCCGGCGCGCCATCTCGGCAAACAAGCCCTCTACCGGCAGATACAACAAGCCAAAGTCGGTACTGTGCGGCGGCACCACATATTTGGTGCTGATGGAGCGGGCCTCTTGCCGCAACCGGGTTTCGAGTTTGCGGGCCGCTGTCTCGGCGGCCGCCGGATCGTTGGCGTCCTGCGCGAGCAGCAGGCGTTCATAGTCTTCACGCGGAAACTTCGCGTCGATGGGCAACCATAATGGGTGCTGGCGCGAGCCGGGCAACTTGAGGGCAAAGTCGACCCGCTCGCCCGAGCCGGGCACCACTTCCACATTGACGCCGTACTGCGCAGGCGCAAACAGTTGCTCAAGAGCGGCGGCCAGTTGGGCCTCGCCCCAGATGCCACGCGTTTTGACATTGGTCAGCACGCGCTTCAAGTCGCCAACGTCGCCGGCCAGGTGCTGCATCTCGCCCAGCCCGCGTTGCACCTGCTCAAGCCGTTCGGACACGAGCCGGAAGGAATCGCCCAGCTTTTGCTCGAGCGTGACCTGCAGGCGCTCATCGACGGTCTGACGCATGGCCTCGAGGCGCTCGTTGTTTTCCTGGCGCTGGGCGTTCAGTTGGCGCTCAACGGTTTCCTGCAATCGATTGACCTGATGACCGAGCCCGCGGCCAAGGTCTTGCACCGAACCGACCAGCTCGTGGCGATTTTCACGCGCAGCGTCGGCGGCATCGCGCGCCGACTGTTGCTGATGGCCGATTTGCGCGGCCATTTGCTGGGCCAGCATGCGCAGCCCCGGTTCCGGGTCAGGCGCTTTGCGCGTCAGCAGTACGATCAGGAGCGTGATGGCCAGCACCAGCAGCACCAGCACGGCTACCAGCAACCACAGAAGCGGAGGGAAATTGACGGGTTCGATCACGAGGGCATCAGGTTGGTTGGTTCTTAACGGGCAGTTACTCGCCCTTGTCGGGCCGTTGGGGGCCACTCGAGGGACTACAAGCGGGGAACGGCTCTTAACAAGCGGGACACGGCTGCAGGCGAGCCAATACTGGCTGCCTATCCAGTATAGTCAATCACGGACGGCAACTCCACCGGTCGATGGTCACGCCAGCGGGGCGACGAACGGTGGCATTTTGGCGAGAAGCGGTCGATCTGTGACAAATCGCACAGTTTCCTACCCCCCGAACGCCGACCATCAGGGCATCACGAGCGGCAACAGCCGCCACTAACAGCCAATCGGA
>CAXBNM010000538.1:0-1538 GCA_963976885.1 uncultured Burkholderiaceae bacterium | reverse complement strand
CCAGACCATAAGACAGCATCGGAAAAATCAGCGGCGCCAGAAAGGCCGATTCAAGCATGCGTGCCGACGCGGTGGATACGCGTGAAACCGACATTGCTGCCAGCACGGCCATGATGGTTGCCGCGCAGGTGGCGAGCGCAGCTACTTTCAGGCTGTTGGCGGCCGCCGTGTGGATGTGCGCCGACTGGGCTGGATCGATCAGTGCGTCATACCATTGCAATGACAGGCCGGGAGGCGGAAACGTCAGTGCCTGCGAGGTAGACAGCGAGGTGAGCAAGACCACGATAATCGGAGCGACCAGAATGATCAGGCCGACGCCGGCCAGTGTCCGCATGACCAGGTGGTAGGTGAAATCTGCGGTGGCATTGCGGTGCTTCATGCCTGCTCCTTGCTGATCCAGCGCCCGGCCATGCCAAGGGCGATGATGCCGCTCAGAACGGTGGCGAGCAAAATGACCGAGGCGACTGCGGCAAACGGCCAGTCATAGACAACCATCGCCTGCTGCCAGATCACCGTCGGCAGGTAAACCAGGCGCCCGCCGCCGATCACCGACTGAGAGATGAATGCGGTCGTCGAACTGGCGAACACCAGACTCGCGCCGGCGATCCAGCCGGGCAAGCTCAGCGGAATCAGCACTTTGAACATCGTGCGCCATTTCGAAGCACCCAGGGCGAGCGAAGCATCGATGAGTCTCGGGTCGACTCTTTGCATCACTGCCAGCATTGGCAGCAACATCAGTGGCATTTCAATCTGCATCAATGACAGAATCAGGCCGAACTCGGTTTGCAACAGGCGCAGGGGTTCGTCGATCAGGCCGATGGCCTGCAGGGTGGAATTGATAACGCCTTCTCGTGACAGGATCGCAATCCAGGAGAAGGTGCGCACCACCACTGAAATCAACAAGGGCAGGGCAACCAGTATCAACAGGACGCGCCGCCAGTTGCGGCTGGCCTCAAAGAAGGCAATGGCCAGCGGAAAGCTGAACAGGCTTGCCGCTGCCACTGTAGTAATACCCAATTGCAGCGTATCGACCACCACACTCAGATAGAACGGATCCGCAAGAAACTTGTACCAGCTCTGCAGACCAAATCGAGTCAGTTCGTTGTCGGCCCGCAGGCTGATCCAGACCAGCAACCCGAAGGGCGCGAAAAAGAAGGCCAGAAACGTCAGCCCCAGTGGGGACGCCAGGCGCCAGTCCGGACCGAGGCGGGGTGTTGTAGCCCGCGCCGGTGTCCCGACGCGAGGGTGGTCCGTGCTGACGGTTGACACCTCAGGCCCGCATCTCTTTGTTGAATCGCTCGATCCAGCCTGCGCGCAGCGGGTTGATCTTGAGCCAGTCATGGGAGTTGAATTCGGTCAGTTCCGTCAGCGAGCTGATCGGCAGGCCTTTGGGTTCAACATCCAGGTTGATCGGAATGAAATTGCTGGGCGGACCCATCATCGTGGTCTGGTTCTGGGCCGCGATGACGGTGTCGATGAACTTGTAGGCATTGGCTACGTTCTCGGCCCCTTTGGCAACGTGCAGCGTCGTTACAAAA
>CAXBNM010000537.1:0-1549 GCA_963976885.1 uncultured Burkholderiaceae bacterium | reverse complement strand
TCTCTCTCCTCCGTGTGCCGGGGCCGTCATTGAATACTGATGCATTCAGCCGACCATCAGTTCCATCTTCAACCGAATGACGAAGGGCTGGCAAGCGGAGTTTCAGGAATCGGCGCTTGAATCAGCGATTGTTTGATGCAGATCAAATGCGATAGCCGTCCGCAACGCGCGCGAGCCTTATTGGATCGCGATATTGCCACCCGACTCACTTGGCGCGAGCGGAAAACTCGCTTCGATACTGCAATGGGGTCAGCGCAGTATGCCGCTTGAACTCCCGGCCGAAGTGCGCCTGATCTGCATAACCACAGGCATAGCCGATCTGCGCAAAAGATTGTGCCGTGGTGGTCAGGGCATGAGCCGCACTGGTTGCTCTGGCTTGGGCGAGCAAAGCGCTGAAGCTGCTCTGTTCCTTCGCCAGAAGACGCTGGAGACTGCGAGCCGCCATGGCCATCTCACCGGCCAGCGCCGCAACCGTCCAGGGTCTGGCTGGATCGCGCGACAAGAAGTGGCGCGCTTGGTCAACGCGGGTGCTCGAACCAGCACTTTGATGTTTGCTGCCGATGATGTCTGATGTAAGCGAGTGCGCTACCCGGGCGGTCCATTCAATCTCCCAGCGCGCGACCGACTGTGGCCAGCAGGTCGATTGCCAGTGTTGATTGCAATAGCGCCAATTGGTTTCGTCAGCAAGACGCATCTTCAAGCCCTTGGCGCCGATCCACTCAAGCAACCCGACCAGCAAACCCAGAATCAGCAGATCTTCGTGCCGAAGCGGGGCCGGGGAGTTGTTCAGTGACAGGTGGTGCAACAGGCGCCGACAGGGCTCGGTGTTCCAGCCGCACCCGATGTTGGGAGTGCACGTATCGCTCGAGTCGCTGCCAGCGGGCAATCAAATCCTCTGGCTCACGGGCCATTGCCAGCGCAGTCAGAATCGGTTCGTCAGGAGCGTCCGCTACGCCTTCACCCAGCCTGACCAATGCGTGTTCGCCATGCCGGCTGGCAATGGTATCGAGCACGTTTCGCTTGTCTTCGACAGACATGTGCGCCGTTTGGGGGGCGCCTGGAATCGACATGTCGATGCCCTGGCGTTTCAGACCAAGTGGAATGAGCCGCAGAATGGCGGCTGCCGAAAAGTCGCTCATTCTTTCTTGATCGCCAGAGTTGCGGCGGCGACGGGAAAACGATTGACGCGTATGCCGGTAGCCTGACGAATCGCATTGGCAATGGCGCCGGCCGCCGCCACGATTACCGTTTCGCCAGCACCGGACGGTGCGGCGCTGCTGTCAATCAACTGAACGAGCATGCGCGGTATTGCGCTCATACGTGGCATCAGCGCCCGGTTGAAATTCGACGCGTCGATGTTCGCGGCGCCGATTGGCAATTCGTCCGTCAATACCATGCCCATTCCCCAAACGAGATTCCCTTCGCATTGTGACCGAACCTGATCCGGATTGATCACCAGCCCGCAGTCATGACTGCAAGTCATTGTCATTACCTCAACCTGGCCGGCAGCATCGACCTGGACATCGGCAACTACCGCAGCATAGCTGGT
>CAXBNM010000536.1:0-1563 GCA_963976885.1 uncultured Burkholderiaceae bacterium | reverse complement strand
AGTTTTTCTGGTCTTCCGGCCCTTGATGGAGCATTTCTGACAGGTCGAGACCGGTCAGCTTGCGGGCGCTGTTGATCAGATAGAAGAACACCGCAATCATCATGATCATCGACGGAATCGCAATGACCGGGTAGCTCAGCAAGGTCATGCGGCCCAGTTCTTCGTTGAAGGCTTCGGTGCCGGACGGGCTTTGCACCACCCATTTGGCCAGCACATAGTTCATGAATGACGAGAAAAAGAAGGTGCCGGCCAGCAGCATCGTGGCCCGGCGCAGGCTCGATTCAAACGCCGGCTCGGATTGCTTGAGCGCCAGCGCGTGCTGGATCCGCTCGACATTGACGACGGTCGGGTTGTAGACCAGCAAGCGAATCAGCGGCCGGTTGGTCCAGACCGAGATCAGCACGACCAGCCCGATGATGCCGGGAATGGCCGCTTCCTTGACCGCCAGCCACTGTGCATCGAGTTTGAGCAGGCCGATGCCACCGGTCAGCAACACGCTGATCAGACCCAGCACCGCAAAATAATTGATCTTGCGCTGGCGCACCAGGTCAATCAGACCCCAGGTCAGCGGAAAGGCCAGCGCCAGCACCAGCGCGCCGGCCGTGCCGAGTTTGTCGGCACCGCTCAGCTTCATCAGGATGATCGACGGCAAGACGATCGTGATGATCAACTCGATGAAAGGGTTTTTCTTTTTGGGCTGCGTCATGATCGGGAGGCGGGGCAGGGCAAAAGCAGGTGGATCAGGTCAGTCGGCCAGCGCGCGCTCGACAAAGTCGAGCCGGTCCTGGCCATAGAACATTTCACCATTCACAAAATAGGTCGGCGACCCGAACACCGTCCGCTCGATCGCTTCGGCCGTATTCTTGCGATAGATGTCCTGAATTGCCGGGGTCATCGCCTCGGCAAGCAGCGGCTCCGGGTCGATGTCGGCGAGTTGCGCAATGCGGCGCAAATCGTCGGGGTTGGCCACATCGGCATCGTCGCGCCAGTGAGCGGTCAGCATCTCGTGGGTCAGGCGGTCGATGTTGATGCCGCGCTCGAGCGCGGCGATCAGCATGCCGCTGGACAAATCGAGCGAGTTGTCGTGATGGGTCGGGCGCGGCAGGGCAATGGGCGCATTGCGAAAGGCTGACCAGCGTTGAATTTCAACCCCAAAAAAATAGGCGTGCCGGGCTTCGGTCAGGTTGCCGGTCGGGCCGGGGCCGACCGCATCGAGCAGAACCCGCAGATCGACCGGGCGGTGAATGACTTTCGCGCCAGCCGCCTCGGCGATGGCGTTGAAGTGCGTCGAGCCCAGATAGGCAAACCCGGAATGGGTGGAATAAAAATATTCAATCGTTTTCATGCCGGAAGTGTACTCGTTAGCGTGGGTGCCTGGCGGCCACGCCGCAGGCCTGCTGAAACCGTCCAACTTGCGGCGCGCGGATAAAGGTGAGACATTGCCGGCCCATGACCGAGACAACCGTTCCCCGCCGGGCTTTACTGCTGCTGCTCATCCTGACCATTGTATGGGGGACGAACTGGCCGTTGTTCCCGCTCGCCGTGCGGGAGGTGTCAGTCTGG
>CAXBNM010000535.1:0-1643 GCA_963976885.1 uncultured Burkholderiaceae bacterium | reverse complement strand
AGTACCGCCGTCGCGCGGCTGGCGCGGTTGTCCAGATCATCGCGCAGCGCTTGTTCCAGCACGCCGTAGTCGATCCAGGAGTCGGCCTTGGCCACGCCAATGCGCTCGCTGAACAAGCGAATGGATTCGGGGGTAAAGCCGCGCCGGCGCAGCCCGGCCAGCGTGGGCAGGCGCGGGTCGTCCCAGCCTTGCACATGGCCGTCTTCGACCAGGGTGTGCAGGCGGCGCTTGCTCATCACCGTGTATTCGAGATTCAGGCGGGCAAATTCGATCTGGCGCGGCAGCGGTGCCTCGAAATAGTCGGCGCGGGCCAGTTGGGCGATTACCCATTCGTAAAAGGGCCGGTGATCCTGAAACTCGAGCGTGCACAACGAATGCGTGATGCGTTCAAGCGCATCTTCAAGCGGATGCGCAAAGTCGTACATCGGGTACACATGCCAGCGATCACCGGTGCGGTGGTGACTCGCATTGAGAATGCGATAGAGCACCGGATCACGCATGTTCATGTTGGGCGAGGCCATGTTGATGCGCGCCCGCAGAACATGGGTGCCTTCGGCATGTTTGCCGTCGCGCATCTCGGCAAACAGGCGCAGATTTTCTTCAACCGAGCGGTTGCGAAACGGTGAGTCGGTACCGGGCTCGGTCAGCGTGCCCCGGTTGGTGCGCATGGTTTCCGCATCTTGCGAGTCGACATAGGCCTGCTCGTTGCGGATCAGCGTTTGCGCGAATTCGTAGAGTTGATCAAAGTAATCGGAGGCGAAGTACAGGTTGGATTCTTCGCCGTGTTGCCAGCTGAACCCGAGCCATTGCACGGCGTCGATGATGGCATCGACAAACTGCTGGTTCTCGCGGGCCGGGTTGGTGTCGTCGAAACGCAAATGGCAACGTCCGCCGAACTCGTCGGCAACACCGAAGTTCAGGCAGATCGATTTGGCGTGCCCGATGTGCAGATAACCATTGGGCTCGGGCGGAAAGCGGGTGCGAATGGCAGCCGGATCCGCCGGAGCCGTCTGGTGCACAGCCGCGACGCCCGGGCCGCCGGCCCAGCCGCGACGGCTCTCGCCGCTCTTGGCCAGGTCGTGGGTGATCCGGGCGCGAATGAAATTGCTGGCTGTGGGTTCTTTCATGGTTTCGACAAGTGAGGGTTAAACGCCGAGCAGTTCGACTTCAAACAGCAAGGTGGCATTGGGAGGAATAACACCGCCGGCGCCGCGTGCGCCATAGCCCATGGCGGGCGGAATGATCAGCTTGCGCGTGCCACCAACCTTCATGCCGGCAAAGCCTTCGTCCCAGCCGCGAATGACCTGACCGGCACCGAGACCGAACTGAAACGGCTGACCGCGATCTTTACTGGAGTCGAACTTGGCGCCAGCGGCACCGTTTTCATAGAGCCAGCCGGTGTAATGCACGGTGACTTGCTGGCCGGCGGTGGCTTCAGCGCCGGTGCCGACTTCGATGTCGGCAATTTGCAGGCCGCTGGGTAGGGTTTGAAATTCCATTGACGTTTCTCCTTGGGAGGTAGTGGGGGCGGAGGCAGCAGGCGTGTCGGCACCCATCGCTTCGCGCAGTTGGGCGCGCAAATGTTCGATACGTTTGCGATTGGCGCCAAGGTCGGATCTGCCCAGGCGTGACGCCGAGCGGAC
>CAXBNM010000534.1:0-1667 GCA_963976885.1 uncultured Burkholderiaceae bacterium | reverse complement strand
TCGCGATCGCGGGCCATTACCCGGCGGCTTGATGATGTTGAGTCGCTGCCGCCTCATGGCACCGACGAGGATCTCGATGCTGTTGAATCGACCCCGTTGCCCGGGGCCGAAAAGCCAGCGCTTTAACGGCCGCGAAATGGCCGTTTGAAGGCGCTTTCATTTGCACCCCAAAAGATGGAGGGGCGTCATGTGAAAACGTTGGTGCGGCGCACCATTCATTTTTTTCAGGGCGAAAAATGGCTATCCATGATGTGAAAAAAGTGTGCAAGTGACTGATACATTGCAACATTTTTCTTGAAAATTCCGTGATAAATACCTGCTGCGCAGCAGCAAATGGGTCTAGTATTCAGGCCATCAAGTCGGTGCCACACACCGCCACAGGTTTCATTTATCAAGGAGTAATTCATGACTACAAGAGAGCAGGCAGCACAGCAACTTCAGAAAGATTGGTCGGAAAATCCTCGCTGGCGCGGCATCAAGCGCACCTACAGCGCTGAAGACGTCATCAAGCTGCGCGGTTCACTGCAAATTGAGCACACTCTTGCCAAACGTGGCTCCGAAAAGCTGTGGAAACTGATCAACGAAGAGCCCTTCGTCAACTCGTTGGGCGCGCTGACCGGCAACCAGGCCATGCAGCAGGTTAAAGCGGGTCTGAAGGCCATCTACCTGTCGGGCTGGCAAGTTGCCGGCGACGCCAACCTGGCCGGCGAGATGTATCCCGACCAGTCGCTGTACCCCGCCAACTCGGTGCCCTCAGTCGTGCGCCGTATCAACAACACCCTGACCCGTGCTGACCAGATCCAGTGGATGGAAGGCGTCAACCCCGGCGACGAGAACCATGTTGATTACTTCGCGCCGATCGTGGCCGATGCCGAAGCCGGTTTTGGAGGCGTGCTCAACGCCTTCGAACTGATGAAGTCAATGATTGACGCTGGCGCGGCCGGTGTTCACTTTGAAGATCAGCTCGCTTCGGTCAAGAAATGCGGCCACATGGGTGGCAAAGTGCTGGTGCCCTCGAAAGAGCAGGTTGCCAAGCTGAGCGCAGCGCGTCTGGCTGCCGACGTCATGGGCGTGCCGACCATTCTGCTGGCCCGTACCGATGCCGAAGCCGCCGATCTGGTGACCTCCGACGTTGACGATCATGACAAGCCCTTCCTCACCGGTGAGCGCACGGTTGAAGGTTTCTACCGTACCAACAACGGTATCGAGCAGGCCATCTCGCGCGGCCTGGCTTACGCCCCGTACGCCGATCTGATCTGGTGCGAAACCGGCACCCCCGATCTGGACTTCGCGCGCAAGTTTGCCGAAGCCATCCATAAGCAGTTCCCGGGCAAATTGCTGTCGTACAACTGCTCGCCGTCGTTCAACTGGAAGAAGAACCTCGACGAAGCCACCATTGCCAAGTTCCAGCGCGAGCTGGGTGCCATGGGTTACAAGTTCCAGTTCATCACGCTGGCCGGTTTCCATGCGCTCAACTACGGCATGTTCGACCTGGCCTACGGCTATGCTCGCGAGCAGATGACGGCCTTCGTCAAGCTGCAGGAAGCCGAATTCGCCGCTGCCGAGCGTGGCTTCACCGCGGTCAAGCATCAGCGCGAAGTGGGCACGGGTTACTTCGATGCCGTCACCACGACCATCGAAGCCGAAGCCTCAACGGCGGCACTGAA
>CAXBNM010000533.1:0-1690 GCA_963976885.1 uncultured Burkholderiaceae bacterium | reverse complement strand
CCCCGAAGCCCATGCAAGGGTTTGGGTGCCTTCGAAGCGTTGCCCTTCAAGCATACCCTCGGTTGCCCAGGTTTCGTTCAGAGGCGACACGAACCCTTCACACCCTTTTCTGAGCGATTCGTCGCAACGGCCATCACGATCTTGCCGTTCGCATGGGAAGGTTCCGTCCCTCATGGTTGGCGGCCTGGCCTTACCCGGCAGTCTCACCGATGGCAGCACCGGCACAAAGCCCGACACTCTGCTGCTCGATCAAACCCGACAAACAATTTGGCGGGCCGGTCATGCACACGCTGGCGTGTGCGTCGTCCTGACTCTTAGTTTGCACCCGCTCGTCGATCAGACCGCGTTATCGAAAGCGCTGCAATGGGAAGCTCGCACAGTCGCGCCGATTGCATCAATTCTTGTGCCTGCAGGCTTTTTCGGATTGGCGTTCTTTCCTGCTTTCAAGCCGCTCATTTATCTCGACATCGTTTGCCTGGCGGCATCGATGCTCTTGACTAAAATCGGACTACTGAGAAACACCGGCGCATTCGTGAAGTGCGCAATTTTTGGCGCTACCTCGCCGCGCTGGCCGACTGAAGGTCACCATCCCAACCAGATAGCCCTCGCGTTGAACAGTACTGGGCGTCAATAGCGGTACGATGCATCGTTCGCCCGCACCGGGCCAAGTCGGAATCGATCGGTTGACCCATTCATCGCCCAATGCAGCTGATGCCAACTCCGGCATCGCGCCAGAGCAGCCCTCACTGAATGGCTGGTGGCTGGTGCTTGGGCTGTCCATCGGCACGGCGGTCAGCAACGGTTTTGCCCGCTTTGCCTATGGCTTGATCCTGCCGGCAATGCGCACCGATCTGCAATGGACGTTCACCGAGGCCGGCTGGATCAACACCGCCAACGCCATCGGCTATCTGGTTGGTGCGCTGGCTGCGTTGGCGCTGATTCGGCGTTGGGGCGCGGCGGTGCTGTTCGTGACCGGCATGGTGATGATTGCTGTCGCGTTGCTGGCCTCAGGCATGACCGCCGACTTTCGGGCGCTGAGTTTCTGGCGTCTGGTGGCAGGTATTGGTGGTGCGCCGGTGTTTGTTGCGGCCGGCGCGCTTGCCTCTGGCTTGTTTCAGCATGATCCGCGCCGCAACGCACTGGCCATTGCCTTTTGTCTGGCCGGCGGCGGCGGCATGGGCATGTTGCTCGCGGGTGTGGCCATTCCGTGGTTGCTCGAAGTCTGGGGCGGCTCAAGCTGGCCTGCCACCTGGCTCGTACTCGGCGCGGCCAGTGCCCTGCTCACACCATTATGTTGGTTGGCCATTCGCGCCATGCCCGAAACCAGCGCTGTACCCGGTGGACTGTCCGGTCGGCTCGCGCTGATTCCTGTGTTGCCGGCACTGGCGGGCTACTTCATGTTTGGAATTGGCTACATTATCTACATGACTTTTCTGGTCGCCTGGATGCGTGAAACAGGCGCCGGTGCCGGCCTTATTGCTGCCACCTGGGCCATCCTCAGCGCCATGGTGATCGCCTCGCCCTTTATCTGGCAACGCGTACTGGCTTTGTCTCGTGGTGGCGGCGCCATGGCAGCGGCCAGTGTCGTCACCGGCATCGCCATTCTGCTGCCGGTGACGGTTAACGGTGAAGTCGCGCTGATTATTTCTGCGGCCTTGTTCGGCGGGGCTTTCTTCATCGTCCCGACCGC
>CAXBNM010000532.1:0-1745 GCA_963976885.1 uncultured Burkholderiaceae bacterium | reverse complement strand
CTGTTGTCGCTGGCCGTGGGCGTGGTGACCTTGCTGGTTGTGCTGGGCGAATTCGGCGTTTCGGTGGCACCGCTGCTCGGCGCCGCCGGGGTGGTCGGCATTGCGGTCGGTTTTGGTGCGCAGACGCTGGTCAAAGACTTTTTCACCGGCTTTTTCCTGCTGCTGGAAAACCAGATTCGCACCGGCGACGTGGTGACGATTGCCGGTTACAGCGGCGCGGTTGAAGAGGTGAATCTGCGCTTCATTCGCTTGCGCAGCTATGACGGCACCGTGCACTTCGTGCCCAACAGCCTGATTACCGGCGTGTCCAACATGACCCGGGGCTTCTCGTATGCGGTGATGGATCTGGGCGTGAGCTACGGCACCGATGTCGATCAGGCCATCGGCGTCATCAACGCCACCGCCACGCAGATGCACCAGGACCCCGACTGGCAGTCCCGCGTGCTGGGCGACATTGAAATTGCCGGCGTCGACAAGCTCGCCGACTCGGCGGTGGTGATCAAGTGCCGCTTCAAAACCGTGGCGCTCGATCAGTGGGCCGTGCGGCGCGAGTTTCTCAAGCGCATCAAACAGGCCTTTGATGAACATGGCATCGAGATTCCATTCCCTCATATGAAAATAATTCAGGCGGCGACGGCCAAGGCGGCCGCCTGCGATGCCGCCGAGGACCCGGATCGCGAACCATTGTCACGACAAGACTGACCCAGCGGTCGTGCCAATCTGACAACAGCGGAGCGACCCGATACAATGCCCCTTGTTCCGAGGAGCGTTGCGACGTCGCTGACCCCCTTGCCCCGTACCAAACGCCTTAGCCAAGGCGCCTGATCACGCGGCCGATGTGTCAAGCAGACGCCAGGCTCGGAAACTGCCGGCCGCCAGCTTTACAGCGGCCCGCATGCTGCAACGGCGCTCGTTAACCATGATTGAATCATGGCAACAACGAGTGCGGTGCCCCTTTTGCCCGTTCCCGATCTGCACCCACGCCGGACGCTGTGGGCCTGCCGCGTTGCCTTGATTCCACCAAGATTCAGGAGCAACCATGTCCGCCGTATTGAAACCCTCTGATTCCTTCACCGACTACAAGGTCGCCGATATTTCGCTGGCCGGCTTCGGTCGTCAGGAAATTGCCATTGCTGAAACCGAGATGCCTGGTCTGGTCGCCATTCGCGACGAGTTCGCCAAGGCCCAGCCCCTCAAGGGCGCGCGTATCTCCGGTTCGCTGCACATGACGATTCAGACCGCCGTGCTGATCGAAACCCTGACCGCCCTCGGTGCCGAAGTGCGCTGGGCGTCGTGCAACATTTTCTCGACCCAGGATCACGCCGCCGCCGCGATCGCCGCGACCAACACCCCGGTCTTTGCACACAAGGGCGAAACCCTTGATGAGTACTGGGAGTTCTCGCACAAGATCTTCGACTGGGCCGATGGCAAGCCCTCGAACATGATTCTCGATGATGGTGGCGACGCAACGATGCTGATCCACCTGGGCGCCAAGGCGGCCAAAGACATTTCGGTACTCGACAAGCCGGGCAGCGAAGAAGAAGTTGCGTTGTTCAAATCGATCAAGGCCAAGCTGGCTGAAGATCCGGAGTTCTATCAGCGCAACCTCGACACCATCCAGGGCGTGACCGAAGAGACCACCACCGGTGTCATCCGCCTCAAGCAGATGTCCGAGCGTGGCGAGCTGCGCTTCCGCGCCATCAACGTCAACAATTCGGTTACCAAGAGCAAATTCGACAACCTCT
>CAXBNM010000531.1:0-1789 GCA_963976885.1 uncultured Burkholderiaceae bacterium | reverse complement strand
TGCGATAGTCGCATCTGCTGCGCTGCGCATTCCTTTTCGACACATTGCCAGCGGCCATCCCTGCCGCCAAACAAACCTGGATAGAGCGCCAGAGTTCGGTTCGCGAAGCGCAGTCGTTGGCTCCTCTTGCGCAAGGGACGATGGAGCGCTGGTTCACGCCGGGCCTCAAGCGCAACCGGCCGGCTCGCTGGCAGGAAATTCACACCAGTATTCTGACCACCAGTGCGGCCGGGTATCTGGGTTGCGCGGCGGCCCTGCAGAACTTTGACTTCACCGCCCAACTGCCCGGCGTGAAAATGCCCGTCCTGGTCATCTGCGGCGCCGCTGACTCCGGCACACCACCGGCCGAGAATCAGCGCCTGGCCAGCCTGATTCCCGGCGCGCGCTATGTCGAGCTTGCCGACAGTCAACACCTGACCAATGTCGAACAACCCAAGGCATTCAATGCTGCGTTGCTCGATTGGCTGGCATCGGTTCACCCGAGCTGACCTTACCGTTACGTTCGGTCTTGTCAATAATGGCAGCGCCCACCAGATCACCGGTCACATTGAGCGCCGTCGCCCCCATGCCCACCAGTGCGTCAATTGCCGTCAACAAGGCCACCGTCTCTATGGGCAAGCCAACCTGGGCAAAAACAGTGGCAATCATGATGATGCCGGCGCCGGGCACGCCGGCGGTGCCAATTGTGGCCAATGTCCCCACCACGACGATTTGCGCCATCTGCAGCCAATCGAGCGGTGCACCAATCACGTTAGCCGCGAAGACTGCGGAGATCGCAATCCGAATGGCCGCACCGTCCATGTTGACCGTCGCGCCAAGCGGCAAGCTGAACGCATAGACGGTGCGCGACAAACCAAGCTCGCGCGCCGCGTTCAAGGTCACCGGCAAGGTGCCCGAGCTGCTTTGCGTGGCAAAGGCAGTGAGGATTGGCGTGCGGGCATGCTTCACAAAGCTCCCGGGGCTGACCCCGAACGCGAGCAGCGCCGCGACATACAAGCCGGCATGTACGGCCAGGGCCACATAAAGAACGGCGACCATGCCGGCCAGCGACGTGATGGTTGCGCCCCCTTGCACGGCAACGGTGTTGGCCACAATGGAAAAGATGCCAAACGGCAAATACTGCAGGATGCCGCGCATGATCATCATGGTGGCTTCGTTGAGTCCTTCGACGACGGCCAGCACCTGGTTGGCCCGTTCACGATGCGCCTCCATGCCTCTTGACAAGAGCAACGCAACGCCGAAAACGATGGCCGTAAAAATGATGCCCAGCAGATTCAGTTCGTTGAACGCACGAAAGATATTGTCGGGCACGATGCTCAACAAGACATTCAGAATGCCCGGGTTGGTCGGCACCGAGTACTGCTGATCGGCATTGAGCGTCAGGCCGCTGCCCGGCGCAAAGAAGCTGGCCACCGCAAGCCCAACCACAATTGCCACCGCAGTACTGGTCACATACCAGGCAAAGGCTTTGCGCCCAATACGGCCCATGCTTGCCGGCTCACCCTGATTGATGCCGGCAATCAGCGTGAACAAGACTATCGGGATGATAAGAAATTTCAATAGCCGCAGCAACAGCTCGCCAAGCGGGCTCAGCATGGCCGTGGTCTGCGGGTCAACGGTCAATCCGACGGCGACGCCGAGGATCAAGGCGACAGTGACCTTCAGGATCAGTGAAGCCCCGAGATATTTTTTTATCAGGGTAGACATGAAACGCTCAGAGGAGGGAGTGAGCCCCCGCATGATACTCGTCCATGCAAATTGCGTTATATCGTTTCAGTCTCAGCTCATG
>CAXBNM010000530.1:0-1810 GCA_963976885.1 uncultured Burkholderiaceae bacterium | reverse complement strand
GTCGGCAAAGCCGGTGATATCGTCATGCATATCGGCAAGACGCGCGGCGTGTTCGATTTGGGCGGGCGTGGCATCAGCGCGGGCCAGCGCGATATTGTTGGCAATCGTGTCGCTGAACAGAAATGGCTCCTGCGGCACCCAGGCTATGGCCTGGCGCAAGGTGTCCAGGCTGATGTCAGGCAAGGCATGACCATTCCAGTGAATCGAGCCTTCGGTGCATGGGTAGTGGCGCAGCAGCAGGGCAATCAGAGACGATTTGCCGGCCCCGGTCGGCCCGACAATGCCAAGAGTCTGGCCCGGCGCCAGGCTGAGTGACACATTCTGCAGCGCCGGGGTGCTCTGGCCGGGGTAGGTGAGGCCAACCTGTGTCAGCTGCAAGGGCGCGGCGTCGAGCTGGGTGACGGTGCCCTTGTCTTCAATGTCGGGCTCGCCAGCCAGCACCGGTGCCAGGCGCTCCCAGCCGGCCCGGCCACGTTCGATCAGCGACAATACCCAGCCCATCGCGAACATCGGCCAGATGAGCTGGCTCATGTACATCGTGAAGGCGGTGAGTTCACCAATGGTGATTTCCTGGCGCAGCAGAAAATAGCCGCCCGCGCCCAGCACCAGAGCAACTGCCGCGCTCATGGTCAGGCCAACCGCGGGTTCAAAGGCCGACTCCCAGCGCAACTCTTCAAAGCCGGCATCGGCGGCCTGTTGCGCCAGTGTCGAAAATTGTTGATGCGTCTGACGTTGCAAGCCGGTGGCGCGAACCGTGCGTACACCGGCCAGCGTTTCCTGGGTTTGCTCATTGAGTCGCGCAAACGCATTCAGTGAGCGACGCGAGGCGCGATGCACGCGTCGTGAAATCCACCAGAAGCTCAGCGCCATCAACGGAAACGGTATCAGCGCAATCAGTGTCAGGCGCCAGTCCAGCCCCAGACTCATCATGGCCACCACGACAACCAGCGTGAGTGTGCCATCGAAGCCGGCCAGAAAGGCTTCACCGGCCGCCATCTCGACGGCATCGATGTCGTTGGTGGCAAGTGCCATCAGGTCGCCGGTGCGGTGACGCTGGAAAAACCGCGGTCCGTGCCCGGTCAGGCAATGGAACAACCTGTGGCGCAACTGCACGCCAAGGCGGTAAGCGGTGCCGAACAGCTTGATACGCCAGGCGACCCGCATCAGGTAAATCGCCAGGCCGGCGCCCATCAAGGTGGCGAGCGCGCCCAGCAAGGCCATGCCGTGCAGTTCGCCGGCTACCAGTGCGTCTACAGTGTGCCCAACCTGGCGCGGGATCCAGGCCGATATCAGCGCCACTGCGGCGAGCAAGCCACCAGACAGGGCGTAGGCGCTGGCATTGCGGCGCATGTAGCTCATCACCATGCGGATCAGATCAGGCTGATCGAAGCGAGGCGGCAAGGTATTGGACATGCGAGCGGGTTCGAGAGAAGGAGTCGAGCGCGGTATTGTCTCTCGAAATGGTGACAATGCGCAGGTGACCGCAAATTCGGCGGGGGCACGATGCGCCAGCCCCGGGCCAGCGTCGAAGTGATCGACGGCTGGCTTGTTCGGGGGAGGGTCAGGCGGGCAGTGGTTCCTGCGGAGCGAGCGAAGCCAGCGTTTGCTCCAGATTGGCAAAGCAGTTGTTGGCACCGACGGTATCGATCAGCCCGGCGCGTTGCAACTTGCCGGTGACCAGCGCATTGGCACCGCATATCTTGACGACCACATTCCGCTTTTGCAGGGCAGTGATGGCGTTCTGCAGTGCGTGGATGCCGGTGATGTCAACAAACGGCACCCAGCGCATGCGAATGATGAGCACCGTCGG
>CAXBNM010000529.1:0-1811 GCA_963976885.1 uncultured Burkholderiaceae bacterium | reverse complement strand
CCTTCTGAGCCGTAACCCGAGTCTTTGATACCGCCAAACGGCATTTCGGCCGACGGCATTGCCGGCATGTTGACCCACAGCATACCGACTTCAACCCGGCGTGCCAGCTGATCAGCGTTTTTCAGCGAGCTGGTGAACGCATAACCGGCCAGACCGTAGGGCAGACGGTTGGATTCGGCAATGGCCTCGTCCAGCGTGTTGAAACTGCGAATGGCCGCCATCGGGCCGAACGGCTCTTCGTTGAAGACTTTTGCGTTGGTGGGGACGTTGGTCAGGATGGTCGGCTGCCAGAAATTGCCTTCGCTGCCAATCTGCTCGCCGCCCAGCGCAACGGTAGCGCCTTGCTCAATGGCGTCCTTGGTGAATTCGCTCATTGCGGTAACCCGGCGCGGGTTGGCCAGCGGGCCCATCGTGGTCCCTTCGGTCGAGCCATCGCCGATCTTGAGGCCTTCGCTGTACTTGACCATGGCCGCAGCGAAATCATTGACGATGCTCTCATGGACCAGGAAGCGCGTCGGGGAGATGCAGACCTGACCGGCGTTGCGGAACTTGGCCGCGCCCGCGGACTTGACCGCCAATTCGACATCGGCGTCTTCAGCGACGATAACCGGCGCATGACCGCCCAGTTCCATCGTGACGCGCTTCATGTGCTGACCCGCAACGCCGGCCAGCATCTTGCCCACCACCGTCGAACCGGTGAAGGTGATTTTGCGAATTACCGGATGCGGAATCAGGTAGTTGGAAATTTCTGCCGGATTGCCGTAAACCAGACCGAGCACACCAGCCGGAATGCCGGCGTCCTGAAAGGCGCGGATCAGCGCGGCCGGGGCTGCCGGCGTTTCTTCAGGTGCCTTGACGATCATTGAGCAGCCGGTGGCCAGCGCTGCGGCCATCTTGCGGACGACCTGGTTGATCGGGAAATTCCACGGTGTGAAAGCGGCAACCGGGCCGATCGGGTCTTTGATCACCATCTGGCGCACCGCCAGATTGGCGCGATGCGGCACGATGCGGCCATACACGCGCAGGCCTTCGTCGGCAAACCAATCGATGATGTCAGCGCCGGCCATGGTTTCGATCTTGGCCTCAACCAGCGGCTTGCCTTGCTCCTGAGTGAGCATTGCGGCGATATCGCCGGCGCGCTCGCGCAGCAGTTGCGCGGCGGCGCGCATGATCTTGCTGCGCTCAAAAGGCGTCGTGTCGCGCCAGACCTCAAAACCGGTCTGGGCGGCAGCCAGCGCGCGATCAAGGTCGCTGATGCTGGCGTGCGCCACGCGGCCGATTTCCTTGCCATTAGCCGGATTGACCACGGCGAGGCTCTTGCCATCGGCTGCGTCTTGCCATTGGCCGTTGATGAAAAGTTGCGTATTCGGGTAGGACATGAGTCAGTACTCCTGGTTGCTTGGTCGCGGTTGTGCCGGGCGGCTATTGTCCACCTTTTCTGAATCTCGGGCACGCGGCCACCCGGCCAGGCATGAGCGCCTCTTGACGCACCCGCACACTCAGCGCATTTCGAAACCCTCGTAGCCATTGCCGATGCGTTCGGCCACCGTTTGCGTGTAGCGCTGCACACCGCCGACATAAGGCATGAATATTCTCGGTTTGCCCGGAATATTGGCCCCCATGTACCAGGAGTTCGCCTGCGGATACAGCGTGGCATTGGCCACTTCATTGTTGTGGTGAACCCAGGCCGTCTCGGCCGCTTCGGATGGTGCAATGCAACAAAGGTCGCGCTCGCGCATATGCACAAGGGTGTCGGCAATGACATTCACATGATGCTCGATCGACAACATCATGTTGCTCTTGACGCCCGG
>CAXBNM010000528.1:0-1813 GCA_963976885.1 uncultured Burkholderiaceae bacterium | reverse complement strand
AAACCCGCGACCGCTTGACCTGTCCGCGTCGCCAGGCGGAGCGCTCGGTCGACGAATTGTTTGCTGCTGCCTATTTCCATCACAGTCACTACCTGAATCCAAGCACCCACAAAGCCGGCACCATCTTTGATGTGATCCGCTTCCTGGCTCATCAGCGCTCGATGGCGGCCCGTGAGCCGGCGCGTACCTGGGCCGTCGGGTTTCGCCGCTGGAAAGCCGTCAATGTGCGTCCGCTGATCGGCTTGCATCAGCAACGCATTGAATTCATTGATTCGCTCGACGCGTTACCCCAAACCGATACCGCCGCTTCCGAGCGGGTCATCGTCTGGGGCGCCCGGGCCGCGCCGACCAATGGCGCGCGGCGCGTCGCCCGCATGGAAGACGGCTTCGTGCGCTCGATCGGCCTGGGTTCGGATCTGATCCGCCCCGCCTCGCTGGTCATCGATGAACAAGGCATCTACTTCGACCCGCGCACCCCAAGTACGCTGGAAAATATTCTTGCCAACGCCGAGTTCAGCGCCACCGAAAAGGCACAGGCGGCCCGTGTGCGCTGCCTGCTGGTCGATCACGGGCTGACCAAATACAACGTTGACAACACCGCCACGCCCGACTGGTCCGCCGCCGGCGACCGGCCCCGAATTCTCGTGCCGGGCCAGGTAACGGATGACGCTTCCGTGCGACTGGGCGGCGTCGGCGTCAAGAACAACCTCGAACTGCTCAAAGCCGTCCGCGAACACAACCCCGACGCCTTCATCATCTACCGTCCGCATCCCGATGTGATGAGTCGCAACCGGCGCGGTCGTCTGGCCCAGCAGGCCGTCAAGAGATATGCCGATCATGTTGAAACCGAGGCCGGCATATTGGGTTGCATCGAAGCGTGCGACGCCTTGCACACGATCAGCTCGCTGGCCGGCTTTGATGCCATGCTCCGCCGCAAGCCTGTCACCACCCACGGCCAGCCGTTTTATGCCGGCTGGGGCCTGACTACCGATCTGGCCCCACTACCAAGGCGAAACCGCCGACTGCAACTGGACGAACTGGTGGCCGGCGCCTTGCTCCGCTACCCACTCTACTGGGACTGGACCTTGCACGGTTATACCGACTGCGAGGCCGCCATTAACCAATTGATTGCCGAGCGCGACCAACTTTGCGAGGCCAACAACGGTGACCTGCCGCGCGTAAGCTATTGGCAACGCCAGATGCGCAAGCTGAAAATTCTGAGCCAGGCATGGATGGCGAACTGATTCTTCGCCGGCTCGGCGCTCGCAAGCAGATATTGCTGCTGCAAGGACCGGGCAGTCTGTTCTTTCACCGCCTGGGTGGCTTTCTGCATGACGCGGGATGCACGGTCACCAAAGTTCATTTCAACGCCGGCGATGCCTTGTTCTATCGCCACGGCAACGCCCTTGCTTACCAAGGGCAATTGCATGACTGGCCAGCCTGGCTTGCCACCGTAATGCAGGAACGCGGCATCGAAGCGGTCATCATGTTCGGCGACTGTCGGCATTATCACCGTCGTGCCGTCGCGGTGGCCCGCGAACAAGGCGGCCGGCGTGAACGCCAACTCACTCATTCCAGCCCACTTCGAGGCCAGCCGTCCCGTCGAGGCTTCGACATTCGCGCACCGTCACGCGCCGATCCGAATGCCGGAAATCAGCGCAACGCAGCGCTGGCATGACTTTGCCGCCATGGCACTGCAAGCCGCCGCCTATGCGGTCGCCACCCGATTCGGGCGAAGCCGCTATCCGCACTATCAACACCACAAATCGATTCGGCTCGGCCGCGAGGTGTTCTGCTGGCTCCGCAGCAGTTG
>CAXBNM010000527.1:0-1819 GCA_963976885.1 uncultured Burkholderiaceae bacterium | reverse complement strand
CTCGTCGGTATTGACCGCGGCCTCAGGTATCACCGACTGACTGGCCCCGGCCGGCTCAGAGGCCGATTGCATGTTCGCACACGCTGCGAGCAGCGAGGAAAGACTCAGGGCGATTAGCAGACGAATCATCAGCGTACCTCCGATATCGGCACCACGGAACGGTGCCCGGTAGAAACTCTTTGCGCCAGACGAGTTCGATCAACGACCTCGCCAGCCAGTTGCCCGCAAGCAGCATCAATGTCTTCACCGCGGGTTTTACGCACCGTGGTGACAATGCCGGCAGCATTCAAACGCCGCGCGAAGTCGTCAATACGGTCGCGCGTTGAACACTGCAATCCGGCCATTGGAAACGGATTGAAGGGGATCAGATTGAACTTGCAAGGCACGTCGGCAACCAACGCGATCAGTTCGTCGGCATGCTCGGGATGATCGTTGATGCCTCGCAGCATCACGTATTCAAACGTGATGAAGTCACGCGGCGCCCGGACCAGATAACGCTGGCAGGCGGCCATCAGCTCGGCCAGCGGATATTTGCGATTCAGCGGCACCAGCTCGTTACGCAATGTGTCGTTGGGCGCATGCAGAGACACTGCCAGCGCCGTTGGGCAATCGCCCATCAACCGGTCCATCATGGGCACGACACCCGACGTGGAGACCGTCACCCGGCGGCGCGACAAGCCCCAGGCATTGTCGTCGAGCAGCAAGCGTAACGCGGCCAGCATCGGTTGGTAGTTTTGCAGCGGCTCACCCATGCCCATGAACACGACATTGGTGATGGCCCGCGCGGTCGGCTCTTTGCTGCCCGCATTGGCCGCGGCATAGCCGCCCAGAGCCTGCATCGCAAACCAGACCTGACCGATGATTTCGTCGGTACGCAGATTGCGCGAAAAGCCTTGCTTGCCCGTGGAGCAGAAACGGCAATTGACCGCACAGCCGGCCTGCGTGGAAATGCACAAGGTGCCGCGATTGACCTCGGGGATGAACACCATTTCAATCGCATCGCCACCGCCCACATCGAGCAGCCACTTGCGCGTGCCGTCGGTGGCGGTCTGGTCGGAAATGACCGGCGGCACCGCGACCGTCGCACAGGCCTGCAGCTTGGCCCGCAAGGCCTTGGCCACATTGGTCATGTCGGCAAAATCACTGACGCCGCGCTGGTGAATCCATTGCAGGACCTGTCGGGCCCGAAACGGTTTCTCGCCCAGCGACAGGAAAAAGGCTTCCATGCCCTGTGCATCGAGGGCGAGCAGATTCTGCCGCTCGGCGGCACCGCTCACGCCCTCATCGGCGCCAGCCGGAGCCGGACTTGCAGCCGCCGTCTTGGCGGGATCGGTGGGACCGAATGCGACAGACATGGTTACAGTGCTCAGCGCGAGTAGATCGCCATACCGGGGAAGAAAAACGCGATTTCCTGCGCCGCGGTTTCAGCCGCATCGGAACCGTGCACGGCATTGGCATCAATGCTGTCGGCAAAGTCGGCGCGAATGGTGCCTTTGGCGGCTTCTTTCGGGTTGGTTGCACCCATCAGATCGCGGTTTTTCTGGATGGCTTGCTCACCTTCCAGCACTTGCAGCATGACCGGACCGGAAATCATGAACTCGACCAGATCGTTGAAGAAGGGACGCTCTTTGTGCACCGCGTAAAACGCTTCGGCCTGGGCGCGCGACAGATGCATCATTTTGGAGGCCACGATTTTCAGACCAGCCTGCTCGAAGCGGCTGTAGATCTGGCCGATGACATTTTTGGCAACGGCGTCGGGCTTGATGATGGAGAAGGTACGTTCGGTCATGATGGAGACAATCCTTGGATTCGACAGATG
>CAXBNM010000526.1:0-1851 GCA_963976885.1 uncultured Burkholderiaceae bacterium | reverse complement strand
CTGATCGCCCCGTGAACCGACGCCGGCTTCGATCTGCCCACCGAGACCGGACCGGATCGGTCGGGTAATCACATTGACCACACCGCCCATCGCGGCACTGCCATATTGCGTGGACGCGGCACCCTTGACCACTTCAATGCGTTCGACGTCACCGATCAGCAGCTGGCTCAGATCAACCGCCGAGCCGGTGCTCGGCGTGACATTCATGCCATCGATCAGCACCAGTACCTGATCACTGGTCAGGCCTTGCAACGCAACCTGATAGCCCGATTTACCATGAATTTCCGACAGGTTGACCCCGGTAAGGTTCTCAATGGCCTCACCCACGGTGCGGGCACCGGTACGTTCAATTTCCTTGCGGTCGACTACCTCAGTGCGGATCGGCGTTTCATCAAGCAGCTTTTCGGTGCGGGTTCCCGTCACCACGATTGGCTTGAGCACGATGGCATCAAGCTCAACTGCCTCACCTGAAGTGTTGGCGCTTTGGGCCAGCACGGGCGACGCCCACCCCAAACCACCGCAGCAGGCGAGCAGCCAGAGCCAACGACAAGACCTCGAGACACCCCGACCGCCGCTCTCGAACACGCGCCACTCACGCCGCCCTGCTGCACTCACAGACACGCGCCCCGCCCGGCTTGAAACTTGATCATCGCTGCCATTCCCCTTCCCTGCCCATGTTTGCGTGTCGCGCTGAACGCGCCGGCGGGCATTGCTGATGCGCCGCCCTGCCGCTGACAATGGTGCCGATCGAATCATTAAATAGTAATGCGAATGATTCTCGTTGAGATTTTATATGTCGTCAACAGCAAAGATACCGACTCCCAATCAAGGGCAATGGCGCGCCGATGAACTGGGGGAACAAGCCGTCAACAGCGTGCAGTTTTTGCCTGCGCAAGCCAAAGCGAGTGAGGTATGATATTGAGATTGATTATCAATAGCGTTTGGGTTTTCGCCGCTTACTGCCTTGTCAGCAGGCCGGCAACCAGCGTTTTGAAACGAGCGCACCGCTCGAAGCCATGCTGTGCAACCGGCCCCAGCGGCCTTTCCAGTCTTTCGCCTCTCTACAAACTGAAAGGACTCGTCCAATAATGAAACGCCTGATTCAAAAATCTCTGGTGATTGCCGCTGCTGCGGCCACCGTGGCTGCCGGCAGCTCAACGGCCGTCGCCGCCGACGAACTGAACCTTTATTCGTATCGCCAGCCCTTCCTGCTCAAGCCTCTGGTTGACGCCTTTACCGAAGAAACCGGCACCAAGGTCAATGTGGTCTATGCCCAGAACGGCATTCTTGAGCGCATCAGAGCCGAGGGCAAAAACTCGCCCGCCGATCTGGTTCTGACCGTTGACATCGGCCGCTTGAACGACATGGTCGAAGCGGGTGTGCTCGCCGAAACCAAGTCGGACATCCTCGAAGAGCGCATTCCTGCCAACCTGCGTGAAGCCGATGGCCGCTGGTATGCACTGACCACTCGCGCCCGGGTGTTGTACGTCTCCAAAGACCGGGTCGACCCCGACAAGACCTTCACCTACGAGTCGCTGGCCGACCCGGAAAACAAGGGCAAGATCTGCGTCCGTTCGGGCAAGCACGTCTACAACATCTCGCTGATTGCCTCGATGATCGCCAACAAGGGCGAGGCCGCAGCCGAAGAATGGCTCAAGGGCGTAAAGGCCAATCTTGCGTTCAAACCGCAAGGCAATGACCGCGCACAAGCCAAGGCCATCTTTGCCGGCCAATGCGATATCGGCATTGCCAACTCGTACTACTACGGGAAAATGGTCACCAACGAGAAGCCCGAGCAGCAAGACTGGGCCAATGCGGTACGGGTTGTCTTCCCCAACCAGGATGACCGCG
>CAXBNM010000525.1:0-1864 GCA_963976885.1 uncultured Burkholderiaceae bacterium | reverse complement strand
GCCTGATCGCGGGCAATGCGCTGGTTGATTGCCTTGCCCTGCTTGTAATAGTCATCAACGACCAGGGAGTCGGCGCCGTTGATGGCCAGATACAGCATCACGAAGCCACCAATGACTGCAACGCCGGGCACACTGATCAGCAACCAGGGCCAGAGCTGGCGATACCACGGCGGTGGATTAATTACTGCGTTCACAAATAGTCTCCGATGATGCTCATTCGCAAAAGGCCCGGTGCCACACTCATCTGATCGGGGTCGGCATGAAGAACCGTGCGGTTTCGTCGATGTGCACGGTGTCGTCGTCGACGGCGGTGATGGTGAAGTTGAAGTCGTGGCTTCCCGGCTTGGCGGCGTCGCCAGCAACGCGAACCCGCACTGGCAGCAGTTTGTTGCCCGCCGACTCAACGGTCACTTCGGTTTCCGAATCGATACGGATGCCCGGCAGCCCACTGACCGACAACTTGAAGGTGCGCGGCGTCTCAAGGCTATTTTGCACCAGCAGCCGGAAGACGTTTTCAACCCCGCCGTCTGCCAGCTCGCGGGCCAGCGTGGCGCGGTCGCGCATCACATCAACCTTGACCGGCGAGCGCAGCGCGAGCGAGCCGACGAAGGCCGCGCAGATCAACAACAACGCGGCGCTGTAGAGCAGCACACGAGGCCGCAGCGTGCGGCGAATCAGTTGCCCGGCACTGAGGCCTTGTTCGACGCCGTTGAGCGTGTCGTAACGAATCAGCCCTTGCGGGTAATTCATCTTGTCCATCACCTTGTTGCAGGCGTCGATACAGGCCGCGCAACCAATACACTCGTATTGCTGACCGTCACGAATATCAATACCGGTCGGGCAGACATCGACGCACAAGCCGCAATCGATGCAGTCGCCCAGCCCAAGCGCGCTTTTGTCGGCCTTGCGGCCGCGCGTGCCGCGCGGATCGCCGCGCTTGTCGTCATAAGTAATGACGAGCGTATCGCGATCGAACATCACACCCTGAAAGCGGGCGTAGGGACACATGTAGATGCAGACCTGCTCGCGCATCATGCCGGCATTGCCCCAGGTGGCAAAGCCGTAGAAAAAGATCCAGAAGGTTTCCCAGGGGCCCAGCGACAGGCTCATGACCGAACCGGCAAGCTCGCGAATGGGCGAGAAGTAGCCCACAAAGGTAAAGCCGGTCCAGAGCGCCAGCGCAATCCAGAGGCCTTGCTTGGTTGCCTTGAGCCGGAACTTGCGCGCACTCATCGGCTGCTGATCGACCTTCATGCGCTTGCCGCGCTCGCCCTCAACCAGCCGCTCGATCCAGAGGAAGATCTCGGTGTAGACGGTTTGCGGGCAGGCATAGCCACACCAGAGCCGCCCGGCCACCGTTGTAAACAGAAACAGCGACAAAGCGCTGATGACCAGCAAGCCGGTCAGAAAGATGAAGTCTTGCGGCACCAACACCAGATCGAAGATGTAGAAGCGCCGCGAGCCCAGATCGAACAAGACCGACTGGCGGCCATTGATGTTCAGCCAGGGCAGACCGTAGAACAGGATTTGCGTAAACCACACCAGAGCCCAGCGCCAGCCGGCAAACCAGCCGGACACCGAGCGCGGATAGACCTTTTTGTGGACCTCGTAAAGCGGCACTTCGGTGACCGCAATTCTGGCCAGCTTGTCTTGCGCACTTGAGGCCGGGCGTTCCTGTTCTGTGGTCGTGTTCACTTCGTTGCAGCCTCGGCCGGACGGCTCTCCCTGGACAGACTCCATACATAGGCAGCCAGCACATGGGCCGAGCCGTCGCCAATCAGATTGCCAAAGGCCGGCATCGCATTCTGGCGACCTTTGTTGATGGTCTCAACAATGGCTGGCACCCCTACCCCGTACAACCAGA
>CAXBNM010000524.1:0-1898 GCA_963976885.1 uncultured Burkholderiaceae bacterium | reverse complement strand
CGTTGTCGAGCAGATAGAGGCCGGTATTGGGCGCGTACAGAATGTACTTTTGCAGCTTTTCGCCGAAGCTGGCCGGGTCGTCTTTATAGACCTTCCACAGATCGGTATGAATATCGACCAGGCGCTGGGCAAATTCATTCGAGCGCTTGAATTCCAGATCGGTGTAGTACGCGCGCACGGACTGATAGCTGATGAGCGCCAGCGCAGCGGTGATGACGAGTCCGAAGGCTGCGAGCAGCATCAACACCCGAGCGCGTAGCGTTGTGCACATCAGCGGGTCTCGGTGAACCGGTAGCCGACACCGCGCACGGTCAGCACGTATTGCGGATTGGCCGGGTCGGTTTCAATCTTGTTGCGCAATCGGTTGATGTGCGTATTGACGTTGTGCTCGTAGCCTTCGAAGGTTGTGCCCCAGACCGCGTCCAGCAATTGCATCCGGGTGAAGGCGCGACCGGGATGGCGTGCGAAGTACAGCAGCAGATCGAATTCCTTGGCGGTCAGCGCGATGGTTGAGCCGTTCAGGCGCGCTTCACGACTGACCGGGTCGATACTCAGCGCCTTGATGGTGAGCCGCTCTTCGTTGGCAACGCTTTCGGTCTGGCCGGTCAGCTCGCTGCGTCGCAGCAATGCCTTGACCCGGGCCTGCAACTCGGGCACCGAGAAGGGTTTGCTCATGTAGTCGTCGGCGCCAAGTTCAAGGCCGAGCACCCGGTCGATTTCACCGGCTCGGGCGGTCAGCATCAACACCGGCAGCGTGATCCGGTCCATGCGCAGACTGCGAATGATGTCCATCCCGTCTTTGCCCGGCAGCATCACATCGAGCACCAGCAGGTCGTAACGACCACTGCGGGCAGCCTCAAAACCGGCGTCACCGTCGGCAATACAGTCGACCTTGTGGCCCAGGTCGCCAATGTGCATGGCGATCATCTCGGCAATGTCGCGCTGGTCTTCTATGACAAGTACTTGCTTTTCCATGAGAGAAGCATAGCAACCGGGCGCGCCGGGCGCGATACCGCCGAGCGGCCAAATGCCTGTAATCGCCTGTTCGTTATCAAATTGTGATCTGGACGGGATAGGGCGGTTAGAAACCTCGCTCAGACTGCGGTCATTGCCTCAAGTAGACGGAGATTCAATGATCGCCACCCAGGAAAGCCCGATGAAGCAGAACGTTGCCCCAACGTTGCTCAATGCCGAGGAATTTGCCCTGCATCGCCCGGCCATGCTTCGTTTTGCCCGGCGCAAGGTTCGCGATGAATGTCTGGCCGAAGATGCCGTTCAGGAGGCCCTGGCGGCGGCTGTAGCCTCGGTGGGCAGCTTTCAGGGGCAGTCAGCGGTCAAGACCTGGCTGATCGGCATTCTGAACCACAAGATTCAGGACACCTTCCGGCGCGAAGGTCGTTACGTGCACATCAATGGCACAGACGGCAATGACGATGAACTGATGGATTTGTTGTTCGATCAGGTGCAGCCCGAGGCGAACGACATGGGCGAAGATCCGGCGCTGCAGGTGTCGCGCTGGCGCCTTGGCGAAGCGCTGAGTACGGCCGTGGATGAATTGCCCAGCACCTTGCGTCAGGTGTTCACGATGCAGGTGATCGACGGACACGACACCAGCGATGTGTGCGAGATGCTCGGGATCAGTGAGGCCAATTGCTGGGTCCGCCTGCATCGGGCCCGCAAGCGGCTGACCGACCGGATGCAGCCGCATCTGGCCTGAGTCAGCGGTCCGGGCCTGACTGCAGGCCCGGGTTGATGTTCAGTCGTTGATTTCGCCCAGCACCATGAATTCGAGCAACGCCTTTTGCACATGCAGGCGATTCTCGGCTTCATCCCAGACCACTGATTGCGGCCCGTCGATGACCTCGGCGGTGACTTCTTCGCCGCGATGCGCCGGCAGG
>CAXBNM010000523.1:0-1902 GCA_963976885.1 uncultured Burkholderiaceae bacterium | reverse complement strand
TGACGCGCGCCACCGGCCGACTAAGATGAAAGCGGCATCACCCGCTGAAGCGACCTGATTGTTCAACGGAAGTCTGCCCCACCGTAGCGGAGGCCCGACCATGACGCATCGCAACCCCGTAACCGCCCTCGACACGCACGAGGTTACCAACCAGCCGCCCCCGTTCGTCGACCAGAATCTGTTTCTGCAAGACCTTGCCTTGCGCGAAGCCCTGGCGGCCGCCGGTGCCGCGTCGCTGGAAAAACCGCTCGCCGGGTTCGGAGCTCTTTGCGGCTCATCAGAGACGCATACCTGGGCCCGACAGGCCAACGAAAGCCCGCCCAGGCTGATGGCCTTCGACCGCTATGGTCAGCGACTCGATGAAATTGAGTTTCATCCCGCCTACCACCAACTGATGGCGCTCGGGCTGGACCATGGCATTGCGGCGCACCCCTGGCATGCCGGTTCCGACACCGGCCATCTGCAGCACGGCGCCATGATGATTCTGCTCAACCAGGTCGATGCCGGCGTGACCTGTCCGATGTCGATGAGCTACGCGAGCATGGCGGCGCTGCAGGCCGAACCCGACATCTACCAGCACTGGCACCGCAAGCTCACCGCCAGCCGCTACGACCCAAGATTCATCCCGCCTGGCGAGAAGCACAGCGTCACCATCGGCATGGCCATGACCGAGAAGCAAGGTGGCTCGGACGTGCGTGCCAACACCACCCGCGCCATGCCCACTGCCGACGGCGCATGGCTGCTGTCAGGGCACAAATGGTTTTGCTCGGCGCCCATGAGCGACGCCTTTCTGACCCTTGCCAATACCGAAGCCGGCATCACCTGCTTTCTGGTGCCGCGTTGGCGGCCCGGTGATCAGCGCAATGGCATTCGCATCATGCGGCTCAAGGACAAAATGGGCGACCGCTCCAACGCGTCATCGGAAATTGAGTATCACGACGCCTGGGCGCAGCGCATCGGCGCCGAAGGCCGTGGCATCGCCACGATACTGGCGATGGTGCAACTGACCCGCTACGACTGCGTGCTGGGTTCGACCGGTGGCATGCGCGCCGCATTGACCCAGGCCATCTGGCACACCATCCATCGCCGGGCGTTCGGCAAAAAGCTGGCCGAGCACGCAACGATGCAGGCAGTACTGGCCGACCTGGCACTGGAAAGCGAAGCGGCGACCGCACTGGCCGTACGCGTTGGCGCCGCCATTCAGCGAGCCGGCACCGACGAACACGAAGCCGCGTTTGCACGGCTGGCCACACCAGCGGCCAAGTTCTGGATATGCAAACGGCAGCCAGGCATGGTGTATGAGGCGCTGGAATGCCACGGCGGCGCGGGCTATGTCGAAGAAGGACCGATGCCGCGCTTGTTCAGGCAATCGCCGTTGAATGCGATATGGGAAGGGTCGGGCAACGTGATTGCGCTGGACATTCTGCGCTGCATTGCACGTGAGCCGGCAAGCGTCGATGCGGTTCGGACTGAGCTGCAGAGCGTCGATTCAGACAACCGCCAATACCACGCGCACCTGCGGAGTCTGCAGAACGAACTCGATAATCGCGCCGGCGACGAACGCTCGGCCAGGCACCTGGCTCAGCAACTGGCATTGGCGTTGCAGGCTGCGGCGCTGAGACGGTATGCGCCTGACTATGTGTTTGAGGGATTCTGCACGCAGCGGCTCAAAGGCGCCCGAATGGGCGCCTTCTACGGAGACCTGGCATCGGCAATACTGCCAGATCAGATTATTGAGCGTGCCTTGCCTGCCGATCTGTGAGCATGCGTATGGCTGGCTTGATCTCGCGCATGCCAGGGTCGGCCAATGATCTCAGATCTCATCCGGACCTCAAACCCCAGCAGACGATGCATTCGGGACACGCACTTTATCCTCAGCCCAGCGCGCCACCTGCAGCAAGC
>CAXBNM010000522.1:0-1910 GCA_963976885.1 uncultured Burkholderiaceae bacterium | reverse complement strand
TGGCAAGAACTTGCAAGCGGCCACCGCCGACAATGAGCAACAAGGCAAGCAAGCCGCGGTCACACAAACGCCAGCGCAGGAGGCGGCTCTGGCCAACGCGCGTTATGAACTCGTTCTGGCGGCCAGTGAGGAGGCCTATACAAACGATCCGTTGGCCAACACTGCCAAACGGCCGCTGTCATTCAGCGACCCGCGCGGGCGTGACCTCCTTTCGATTGACCGTTCCATCTGGGGGGAGTTTCGTATCGGGCGCAACAATGACGGCCAACGCTGGGATGTCAGTGGTGCTCTCGATCTGGGCAAGGCTGCCACCGTACGACTGGTCAACAGCGACAACGCTACATTGACACAAGCAAAGATCGCAGCGGGTGAGGGGGGACAATTTCGCCTGCCATCGCTGGTGTTGGCGCCGGGCCAATACCGTGTGGCAATAGATCTGGCGAAAGATTCGCCACAGCCGAGTCACGCCTTGTTTCGTCTGGCTTCGGTCGGGGGAAGTCGTCGAGGGTGAAGAGGCCGAACCAAACGGCAGCGCCGCGCAAGCCAATCAGTTGACATTGGGCAAGGCGTTGCGAGCCCGGGCTGACGAGCGTGGCGATGCGGACTATTTTCGCTTCGATCTCAAACCCGGTCAGCTCCATCAGACCCTCGATCTTGTCGGGTCTTTTGACCAGGCCGATACCAATGCTCACATATGCCTGCACACCGCCGGCGTCAAACCCATAAGGTTGCAGTGCCGTCAACGGGGTACGCAAGCCGGGGACGTTGAGTTGTCTTCGCTGGTGTTGCCTGCCGGCGCGTATACGTTGGATGTTGCTGGTGTACGGCCCGACGCACGCTATACGATCCATTCCGCGTTTGGTCCGCTGCCTCGAGCCGGCGCAGAGGTTGAACCCAACGATATCGCAGACTTCGCTTCTGATATGGGACGGCGCAAAGTCATCAGCGGCACCCTGGTGGGTGAAGATGTCGACGTCATCGCCTTCGAGGTGACCGACCCGGAAAGTCAGTACCGCTTGCAGACCAAAGGCGTAGGGCGAATGACGCTGACCGACGACGCGGGGCGTTTGCTGTTGAGTATGAACGCGCGCGACGAGGACGGCATCATGCGAGCCGAATCGCTGGATCTGCTACCCGGTCGCTATCAGCTCACGCTCAGCCATGGTCGACAGGAAAAATACCGGGTTCTGGTGCGCAATCTGGGTCAGTTGCCGGACGATTTTGAGCGTGAGCCCAACGACAACCTGGCCGGCGCAGGGCGGCTGCGCGAGGGAAAGCCGCTGCGCGGCATTCTTCCCGATGGCGATCGTGTCGACATGTTGGTGTTTCGGCTCGATGGGCGTGACTGGCGGCGTCTGAAGGTGCAAGTTCCTGATGACGCTCGCATGCGCGTAGGTCTTAAGCATCAGGGCACGAGCATCGGTGCGCTCGACATCCTGGCCGGTGAAACGGTGTCTTTCGATCGTCAGTTTGAAGCCGGGTTTTACACGATAAGCCTCAACTCGCAATCGGGACCCTCGCTCGGCCATTATGCGATCAGTCTTGAGGCAATTGATCCGCCTGCAGCGGCTTCGGTCGAACAAGAGCCCAACAATCTGCCCGAGGATGCCAATCTCGTTGCCGCTGGTGGCCGGATGCAAGGTCTGGCAAGCGACTTGGGCGGCGATGACTACTTCACTACGCCCAGGCCTGCCGGCGAGGGCTTTCTGGTGCATGTCTGCCAGTCGTCCAGCAGGACGATGGTGAGCAGCAGTTTCAGCGCGGGGCCGACGGGCAAACCCGACAGGCCTGTCAATGGTCGCGCCGGGGTTCAGGCTTTTGCGTTTGGTGCAGATGACGGCCCCGACTGGCTGGTGCGTTATCGCGATGGTGACTACAACTGCAGGCTCTATGCGGAGCCGCAGACAATG
>CAXBNM010000521.1:0-1911 GCA_963976885.1 uncultured Burkholderiaceae bacterium | reverse complement strand
CCCAACGAGGGTGACGCCACGCAGAATGAACGGCGCGACGGTAGCCGGGAAATCCATACCCTGAGCCAGGCCGCAGGCGGCGACGGTGCCGCGATAACGGGTCTGCGCACAGGCATTGGACAAGGTGTAGGAGCCGACCGAGTCGACAACACCGGCCCAGCGTTCGCGTTGCAGCGGTTTGCCGGGCGCGCCCAGGGTGGTGCGATCAATGACTTCGCTGGCGCCGAGGCCGACCAGATAGTCGTTCAGTTCCTGCCGGCCCGACGAAGCCACGACCTTGTAGCCACGCCCGGCCAGCAAGGCAATGGCCACACTGCCCACGCCGCCGCCGGCACCCGTGACGAGAATCTCGCCATCATCGGGTTTGACCCCGTGGCGGTCCAGCATCATTACGCAAAGCATGGCGGTGTAGCCGGCGGTGCCGATCGACATCGCCTGCTGGGTCGTCATCGACTCGGGCAGCGGGATCAGCCATTCAGATTTGAGACGCGCTTTCTGCGCCAGGCCGCCCCAATGGGCTTCGCCGACGCCCCAGCCGTTGAGGACAACGCGGTCACCGGGTTTGAAGGCATCACTGCTGCATTCACGCACGGTGCCGGCCATATCGATGCCGGGCACCATCGGCCATTTACGGACGACGGGCGAGCCTTTGGTAATGGCCAGGCCGTCTTTGTAGTTGATTGTCGAGTACTCGACGTCGATCAAGGTGTCGCCGTCGGCAGCATGCGTGTCGAGCATTGCGTCGTCGAGTGCGGTGCATTTGGCGACGACCTTCTTGTCGTCGTCTTGCTCAAGAAACACGGCGTTGAACATGAATTCTCCGGGATGTCTGGGTGGCGTGGCGCCACGATGGTTGAGTGCAAGCAAGGCTGCGGTGCCAAAGGCCCGGCGCTTGCGGCGGATTTATCCGGGGCCGGCAAGGCCGGGCGTGTACAGGCGCCCGAGCAAGATTGCCGATTCTACCGAAGGCCTGCGCAGGGCCGGGGCTGGCACCGGCCGGCTGGCGCAAGAGCCATACCCGGCCGAATCTGTCAGGGTTTTCGTTTATCGACGACTCTTACCGCCTTGCCGGTTGAGCGGGCGATTGAGCCGGTGGCGGCCAGCTCGATCCGGGCCGAAACGCCGACCATTGTTTTAATGGCATGAGCCAGATCTCCAGTGGCCTGATGGGCCGCGTTTTCGCTTCCCGGCGCGCATTCCACCCTGACCGTGAAGTCGTCAAGGGCGCCGGTCCGGGTGATTTCGCACACATAGTGCGGCGTCAGCGCGGGCTGCTTGAGGATCAGTTCTTCGATCTGGGTCGGGAAAACGTTCACGCCACGGATAATCATCATGTCGTCCGAGCGACCGGTGATTTTTTCCATGCGGCGCATCGTGCGGGCCGTGCCGGGCAGCAACCGGGTCAGATCGCGGGTTCGATAGCGAATGATCGGCAAGGCTTGTTTGGTCAGCGAGGTAAAGACCAGTTCGCCGAACTCGCCATCGGGCAAAACCTCACCGGTGTCCGGGTCGATGATTTCGGGCAGGAAGTGATCCTCCCATAGCGTGGGGCCATCTTTGGTCTCGACGCATTCGTTGGCCACGCCGGGGCCCATCACCTCGGACAGGCCGTAAATATCGACGGCATCAATGTGGGCGCGGCGTTCAATTTCGGTGCGCATCTGGTCGGTCCAGGGCTCGGCACCGAAAATGCCCAGTCGCAACGGGCTCTGGGCCATATCGATGCCCTGGCGCTCGAACTCATCGGCAATGGCCAACATATAGCTGGGCGTAACCATGATGATGTTGGCGCCAAAGTCCTGCAGCAACTGCACCTGGCGCTCGGTCTGGCCGCCCCCGAAGGGCACGACGGTCAGGCCGAGTTTTTCCGCCCCGTAGTGCGCTCCAAGCCCGCCGGTAAACAACCCATAG
>CAXBNM010000520.1:0-1968 GCA_963976885.1 uncultured Burkholderiaceae bacterium | reverse complement strand
CCGTCCTCGTGCGCAACTGCTCGTCGTGGCCGGGCCTGGACGACTGCCTGCGCGTCACCCTCGGCACCGCCGAGGAGAACGACGCGTTCCTGGCGGCCTTGGCCGAGGTGCTCGCCGCACACTGAGTTCGGCAGCAATGCGAGATGACCGGAGAGAATCTCCGGTCCGCGACCACATCGCGATCGTCGCCGACCCTGCGGTATGAGTCAGTCCGACAGGAACGGGCGTGTCGGTGGTCAATCGGCGCTGGTGCGAACCCAGACCGATCGTCGGCACTCCGGGCGCATCCGGATCGCTGGCATCGCGGTCGGTGCCGCGCGCACTGGTGGCGACATATCCGTTGTCGGTGGTGCCGTAGCGAAGCGCGTTTTCCAGACGTACGCCATTGGAGAAGTCATAGCCGACTCGTACCGTACCGACCGCTACCTTGGATTCCAGAAAGTCTTCGTCCTGCACATATGAAGCGATGTCGTCGAGCGGACCGCCGCCGTTGGGCCGAATGTAGCTCCCCAGGTCCGGCTTGTCTTCGGCCTCGAGGTAGTACAGATCTGCCAGCACCGACAAACCATTGCCCGGCGTGTAACTGCCCGCGACGGCGATACCGTTACGTTCCTTATCGGCCGGTGCGCGATCGGGTACATCCCGGTAGGCATGCAACAGATTGACCCGCACCGCGATGTCATCGTTGATCTTCTTGTTGGTATCAAGGGTCAGCCGGCGGTAGCTGTCGGTGCCCAGGCCGGCCTGCATCCGGGTGAAGTCATACTCTGAACTGGCTTGCTTGGTCACACTGTTGACCGCACCGCCGGTAGAGCCACGACCGGCGAAGGTGCCGCTCGGCCCTTTGGTCACTTCGACCTGCTCGGTGGCAAAACTCTCGCGGGTGGTCATGCCGGGGTCACGCAGACTGTCGACGAAGACGTCACTACGCGCTTCATGACCGCGAATGATGTAACGATCACCAAACGCGTTACCGTTTTCGCCTGTACCCAAGGTGACACCAGGTACGGTCAGCAACACATCGCGCAAATCGGTACGCCCGGCTTCTTCATTGGCCGTTTGCGTACGCACGTCGATGGTCGCCGGCGTGTCGGCAAGGTCTTTCACCCGACGCCGGTCGCCTGATTTTTTGGCCTTGTACGGCGCGCCGTCTTCGGAATACGGATTGGTGTCGCTGGTGCGATCACGCACCTGCAACTTGTCCAGCGTAATAGCGCCGCTCGTATCGACTTGCGCAAAGGCAGCCGACGAAATCATCAGGGCCGACACACCGGTCAGCAAGGCGCCGCCAGTCACTGCTTTGGATTTTGACGGCACGCCACAGCGCAAATCGGTCACCGGCCGAATGAAGCCGGCTTCGCGTTGCAAGCCTGCGGCCAGAGGCGATGCTCCTTGTTTCTTCTCCATTTTCTTCCCTTCTCTTATTAAAACGAATTTGTTATCAGCGAAAACTCAATCGGAATGACGATCTTCAGCGGATCAGGTGCAATGAAATCGGGCACCGGTGGCAATGGCGATGCGCTGGCCAACATGTCCAGCGCCGCCTGATCCAGGTTCGAAAAGCCGGAGCTTTTCGTGATGCCCGAACTCAGAATTTCGCCATTGCGCGCAATCGACAACATGACCGTGACGACGCCCTCTTCCTTGCGCTGCTTTGAAGCAACCGGATACCGTTTGGCCCGGTTCAGGGCTTCCATCAACTTGCTGAAGTAGTGATTCGGGTCACCCTTCTTGCCACCGGTCGATTTGTCCGCGCCCATGCCATTACCTGGCGTTGCCGCCTGAGCACTCGCCTGCTTGCCCGGCTGTGCCTTGCCGGTACCGGCTGCTTCCTGTTTCTTCGCAGGGGCGGCGGGCGCTTCAGAGGTCTGCGGCGCCACAGGTTCCGGGGCCTTGGGTGGCTCCACTACCGGTTTGGGTTCAGGCTTGGGTTCAGGCTTGGGTTCGGGTTTCGGTTCGGGTTTCGGT
>CAXBNM010000519.1:0-1985 GCA_963976885.1 uncultured Burkholderiaceae bacterium | reverse complement strand
GCCGACGCTACCGAAGCGGCGATCAAATACTTCATTCTGGGCGCGCTGGCCTCGGGCTTTTTGCTCTACGGCATGTCGATGCTCTATGGCGGCACCGGTGATTTGTCGATTGCCGGCGTGGCCGATGCCTTTGCCAGCGATGAAACCAACCGCACCGTGTTGATGCTCGGCGCCGTGTTCATCGTTGCCGGTCTGGCGTTCAAGTTTGGCGCAGTGCCGTTTCACATGTGGGTGCCCGACGTTTACCAGGGCACGCCCAACTCGGTCACCTTGCTGATTGCCGGCGCGCCCAAACTGGCCGCGTTTGCCATCGCCTTCCGGATGCTCGGCGAAGGCCTGCTGCCGATCGCCACACAGTGGCAGCCGATGCTGATCGTGCTGGCGGTAGGTTCGCTGGTGCTGGGCAACATCGTTGCCATCGCGCAGACCAACTTCAAACGCATGCTGGCCTACTCGACGATTGCCCAGGTTGGCTTCGTCATGCTCGGCCTGTTGTCCGGCGTGGTCGACGAAAACGCCTCCAGCACGGGGCAAGCCTATGGCGCGTCGATGTTCTACATCATTACCTATGTGCTGACTACGCTCGGCACGCTTGGCGTGGTGATGCTGATTTCGCGGCAAGGCAACGAGAGCGACCAGATCGACGACCTGAAAGGCCTGAGCCGGCGCAGCCCGATGCTGGCGCTGGTGATGCTGGTGCTGATGTTCTCGCTCGCTGGCATTCCACCCACCGTGGGCTTTGTCGCCAAGCTCACCGTGCTGCAGGCCGCCATCAACGCCGGCCATGTCTGGCTGGCCGTACTGGCCGTCATCGCTTCGCTGGTGGGTGCGTTCTACTACCTCAGAGTCGTCAAGGTCATGTACTTTGATGCGCCTACCGATGAACATGAAGTGAAGGTCAGCTTTGATGCCCGCACCGTGCTGGCCATCAACGGTATCGCCGTACTGGCGCTGGGCCTGCTGCCGCAGTCGCTGATGAACGCCTGTATCGAGGCCGTTCGTCAGGCCTTGGGCGCCTGAGGCCCGGACGCGCAGCCATGACCGACAAACTTACTGAAACGCCGATAGACGGCGACGTCGTCTTCGAAGGTATCTTCCTGCGCGTGCAGCGCGACAACGCACGCATGCCCGATGGCACCACCTCCGGGCGCGAATTCGTATTGCACCCCGGCGCGTCCGCCATGGTGCCGATTCGCGACGATGAACGCATCCTCATTGAGCGGCAGTTTCGCTACCCGCTCAAAAGAGTGTTCACCGAAATACCGGCCGGCAAAATCGACAAGGGCGAAACACCGCTGCAAACCGCCCAGCGTGAACTGATCGAAGAAACCGGCTTTGCCGCGATGGAGTGGGCACCGCTTACCACCATCCACCCGGCCATCGGCTTTGCCGACGAGCGCATCGACATCTTCCTGTGCCGCGACCTGCAGCCACGCGAAACCGCCCTCGATGAAGGCGAATTCGTTGAAATAGATTTCGTTACCGTGGGCTGGCTGGTCGACGAACTACGCGCCGGCCGCCTCACTGACGTCAAGACGCAAATTGCCACCCACTGGCTCGACAACCTGTTCAGCGGACGCTGGGACTGGCCGGCTTTTGAACGGGTAGCGTAGCCGGCGCAGCGCCGCCAAGCGCAAACGCCAGCGCCTCGTCGCAGCGCGCCTCAACCTTCAGTGAAAGCAAATCGTCGGCCCGGCCGCGCCCCAACGTGACCGAGGCAATCGGCAGTCCAAGCTGACTGGCCTGGCGAATGAACCGAAACCCCGAAAACACCATCAACGAGCTGCCCAGCACCAGCACCGCGTCGGACTGCTCCAGCGCATCGCGCGTTTGCGTCACCCGCGCCATGGGTACTGATTCGCCGAAATAGACCACATCGGGCTTCAAAGTGCCGCCGCAGACCGAGCAGGGCGGCACAAGAAAATCAGAAAAATCAGTCTCATCCAGCTCCGCATCGCCATCGGGCGCCACCTCCGCCCGCCGCG
>CAXBNM010000518.1:0-2002 GCA_963976885.1 uncultured Burkholderiaceae bacterium | reverse complement strand
CAACTCGCGCGAAACATTCAGCGGCAGATCGGCCGAATCGATCACGCCTTTGACGAAGCGCAAGTACACCGGCATCAGGTTTTGCGCATCGTCCATGATGAACACGCGCTTCACGTACAGCTTGATGCCGCGCCGGTTCTCGCGATCCCACAAATCAAACGGTGCCTTGCCCGGTACGAACAGCAACTGGGTGTATTCGGTACGCCCCTCAACCCGGTTGTGGGTGTAGGCAAGCGGCTCGGTGCCGTCCGGATTCAGATTCTTGTAGAACGACAGATAGTCTTCAGGCTTGAGTTCGCTCTTGTTGCGCGTCCACAGCGCGCTGGCCTGGTTAATGGTTTCCCATTCACCGGTAGGCTTGGATTCCTTGCTCTCTTCGTCGTACTTGCTCTCGGCCATCTGAATCGGCAGCGAGATGTGATCGGAGTAGCGGCGCACCACATTGCGAATCTGCCAGTCGTTGAGCAGATCTTCGATTTCGCGCGAGCTCTCGTCGTCGGCGTCCACTTCGCGCAGGTGCAACTCGATGGCGGTCCCGCGCTCGGCGCGTTCGATCGTTTCGATGCTGAATTCACCGGAGCCGTCCGAGGTCCAACGCACGCCGTCGGCCGCTGGCACACCGGCCCGGCGGGTTTCGACCACCACTTTGGATGCCACGATGAAGCTTGAGTAAAAGCCGACACCGAACTGGCCGATCATCTGCGAGTCGCGCGCCTCATCACCCGACATCTTGCCAACGAACTCGCGCGTTCCCGAACGGGCAATCGTGCCCAGGTTCTGGATGACTTCATCGCGCGACATGCCGATGCCGTTGTCGGTAATGCGGATGGTGCGGGCGTCCTTGTCGACCTCGATGCGAATTTTCAGATCGCCATCGTCTTCATACAGGCTGCTGTTCTCGATCGCCTCGAAGCGAAGCTTGTCACAAGCATCCGAAGCGTTGGAGATCAGCTCGCGAAGGAAAATTTCCCGGTTGCTGTAGAGCGAGTGGATCATCAACTGAAGCAGTTGCTTGACCTCGGCTTGAAAGCCAAAGGTTTCGGCTGCGGGGGTCTTGGATTCTGTTGTCATGGGCCTGGATATTGGTTGATTACTGTTGGATCTTGAAGGGAACGGACCGGATCGGCTCCGATCTACGCGCCCTGCCGGGCGCATATGGGGACACTCTGGGCTGGTTCAAGAGCTGGCGGCGCCTTGGCCGGGTGCGGACCCCGGCGACGCAACCGGCCCACCGGCTCAGTCGCGATCCCCGCCTGAGTAGCGGGCCCGCCGGGCCGCGGCACGGCCGCCATTGCGCTGGGCCAGCAGATCGCCCAGACGCTGCGCCACCTGCGCGCTGACGGTCTTGCTGGCCGGGCCGTCGCCGGGCTGGCCGGCCGGCATGCCGAGCAGCAGCTCGATGGCCTCGTCGACAGTGTCGATGGCGTAGATATGAAACTGACCGGCCCGCACCGCGTCGACAATCTCGTTGGCCAGCATCAGGTTGCTCACATTGCTGGCCGGGATGATCACGCCCTGTGTCCCGGTGAGTCCACGGGACTGACAGATCTCGAAAAAGCCTTCGATCTTGTAGTTCAGCCCGCCAACGGCTTGCACCTGTCCGAATTGATTCATTGAGCCGGTAACGGCCAGATCCTGACGCAGCGGCAGCAAGGCAATCGACGACACCAGCGCGCACAACTCGCCCACGGTGGCGCTGTCCCCGTCAATCGGGCCGTAGCTCTGCTCGAAGACCAGACTGGCATTGACCGGCATCGGGTGGCGCGGCGCGTAACGGGCGCCGAAGTAGGCGCTCAGCGTCATCACGCCTTTGGTGTGGATGGCGCCGCCCATATGGGTTTCGCGCTGAATATCAAGCAACTGCCCGTCGCCGAGCCGGGTGCTGGCGGTGATACGGCTGGGGTGACCAAAGGATTCACCACCGATATCGTAGACCGCCAGGCCATTGACCTGACCGATCACCTCATTGTCGGTTGCAATCAGCATGACCTCCTTCAGGATG
>CAXBNM010000517.1:0-2034 GCA_963976885.1 uncultured Burkholderiaceae bacterium | reverse complement strand
ACTGGCTGCGTCTGGGCAAGACCGACACGACCGGATTCGCCTGGAATATCCGGCCGGCAATGGCCTGGCCTCCGGCTCCCCAACCGGGACCGAGGCCGCCCCCATCGCCCGCCACCTCAGCCCTTGATCAAAGACCGACCGATCTCTACCGCCTGACAGACTCAGCATGAATCTACGCATCATCTCCACCGGCGGTACCTTCGAAAAAGTCTATGACATGCTGCAGGGCAAACTGCGCTTCGATGAGTCTCAGATCCCAAAGCTGTTGGCCACGGCCCGCGCTGAAATTCCGTGCTCGGAACTGATGCTGGTCGACAGCCTGGAGATGAGCGATGAACAGCGCCACGAGCTGATTCAGGCTTGCCGACAAGCCACAGAAGATCAGCTCGTCGTGATTCACGGCACCGACACAATGGTCGAGACGGCCGAGGCACTGGCCGGCGCCAACATCCCGAAAACCATTGTGCTGACCGGCGCCATGGTGCCCGAACGCGTTGCCGACTCCGATGCCGTTTTCAATCTCGGCTACGCAATTGCCGCCGCGCAACTGGCTGAACCAGGCATCTGGGTGGCCATGAACGGCCGCTTGCATCGCTGGGATTCTGTTTACAAGAATCGCACGAAAGGGATTTTTGAAGAAAAGTAGGCGCTTACATCATCATGTAAGTCGTGGTCACCTGAGCGACCGTTTTGCCGTCCCCACCCTGCATGTCGATATTGCCGAACATCAACGATTTGCCTGGCTTGCGGACCTCGGCAATCAACAGTACATCTCCCGCGGCCACCGCTCGCATGAACGAGGTGTTCAGGCTGACGGTAGTCATTGGCCGGAACTCACCGAACAGCGAACTGATCGCAAACACCATTGCCGTATCAGCGGCCGCCATCAGCGCCTGACCGCACACGGTACCGCCCTGCCGGCACAGGCGTTCATTGAATGGCAAACGCAGCCGAGCAACTCCCTCGCTGGCGCTCAACACTTCAAGATTCAGATCCTGCACCCAGGGTGCAAACAAGGTCTGTAACAACTCGGGCGCCTGCTCGGCCAGATCCTGGCGAGGTGACGGATCGGATGCAGCGATATTCATAAAGGCAGACTCCTGCCGGGCATGACCCAGTGGTAACGAGCGGCCAACCAGTTAAAGACAGGGCCGACGGTAATCAGAATGAAGGCCAGTCGAGTGACATGGAAAACCGTCACCACGGGCACCCCCAGATGCAACAGCTTGGCAGTCAAACTCATCTCGGCGATGCCCCCCGGAGAGGTCGCCAACACCATCGTAGCCCACGGAATATCCAACAGGCTGGCAAGCACGGCGGCAAATCCGGATGACAACAGAATCAAACCGAAAGACGCAACAATCACCAGAAGCGCAATGCTGCGCAGCCGACGCATCGACTCCGGTCGAAAACGGCTGCCCAGAGACATGCCGATAAACACCTGCCCCGCCTTGATCACCGCCTCAGGTAAGGCCGACAGATTCCAGTCGTTGGCGGTGAGAAAGATGGTTACCAGCAAGGGCCCGAGCATCCAGGCATTGGGTGAACGCATGCGCTGAAACACCAGTGCCGCCCCTACCGTCAACGCCATCAGCGCGACGAGACCACCCGGTGCAACTACATTGATGCGTTCGACGAGGCTCGAATCGGCACCATGCAGATCAAGCAACCGATAGGCAAAAGGCAGGCTTACAACAACAATCAATACCCGTAAGCTATGGATTGCGACGACCACTTCGACATGAGCTTGATGCCGTTCACTCTGGATCGCCATCTCAGAAGCCCCGCCGACCGCGCCGGCGAAGAATGCCGAGACCGGATCGAGGCCGCCAAAACGATGCAGCACCGCGGCAAACAACAAGCTGATGATCCAGGCCCAGATCAGCCCGGCCAGCAACGCCCACCAGAGCGTGCCCATCTGGGCAAACACCGCCGGCGTGAAATACAGACCCAACGCAACACCAATCACCCACTGTCCAGCCGATCGAATCGGTACCGGGCAGGTCATGCGAACCCCGGCAACTCGAACAACGG
>CAXBNM010000516.1:0-2051 GCA_963976885.1 uncultured Burkholderiaceae bacterium | reverse complement strand
TCTCGTTGGGCGATGCCGGGAAAGCCCGGCCGCCGCCACGCCAGATCGGGCTGGAGGTCATACCCGAACGTGCGCGACCAGTACCCTTTTGACGCCAGGGCTTCTTGGTCGAGTGGTGAACCTCACCACGGGTTTTCTGCTTGGCATTGGCACTGCGTGCGTTGGCCTGATAGGCAACAACGACCTGGTGCACCAAGGGCTCATTGAAATCACGGCCAAAGACGGCATCCGAGGCATCGACTTGCGATGCGGCGTTACCGCTGGCGTCCACGAATTTGAGTTGCATCGAACGCCTCCTTTAGTTCTTTGCGGCCGGAGCCGGTTTTTTGGCCGCAGGCGTCACGACCACTTGGCCATTCTTGGCGCCAGGGACAGCACCACGAATCATCAGCAACTGACGCTCGGCGTCGATGCGGACAATGCGCAGGCTCTGGACGGTGCGAGCAACGTCACCCATGTGACCAGACATCCGCTTGCCCGGGAAGATCCGACCTGGATCCTGTGCCATACCGATGGAACCCGGCACGTTGTGCGAACGCGAGTTACCGTGGCTGGCCCGTTGCGAGCTGAAGTTGTGGCGCTTGATGGTGCCGGCAAAGCCCTTACCGATGTTGGTGCCCGACACATCGACGAACTGGCCTTCGGCAAACAGGTCGACTTTGACATGGGCGCCCGGGGCGAGTTCGCCCAAGGCATCGGCGGCGACGCGGAATTCACGCATCATGGATCCGGCAACCACACCAGCCTTGGCGTAATGCCCGGCCATCTGCTTGGTCACGCGGCTGGCGCGGCGGGGGCCATAGGCAACCTGCACGGCACTGTATCCGTCGTTTGCGGGGGTTTTAATCTGGGTAACGCGGTTGTCTGACACATCCAGCACGGTGACCGGAATGGATTCGCCCTCTTCGGTGAAGATGCGCATCATGCCGACCTTGCGGCCGATCAGACCCAACCTACCATTTTCCTCAGCGCTTGGTGCGCTTCGGCCATTGGCTTGGCTCATGTTGAAACTCCGATAATGGCGGCAAACCCTTCAAGCCCGCTGATCCGCTTGAACTGATGCTCAATGGATCTCTGGGTTATCGTCAGACTTACCGCATTTTGGTGCGAACTGATCCAGCTTCGATTGGCTGGGTCGCTCTATGTTCCGCTCAATTCTCAACGCTGCTGTCTTTCCTGCCGCGCTGTAATTGCCGTTGCAATTGCGATACTCTCGCCCTTTCAGAGCGAAGCCGGCAAGTATAACTAGCTTTCTGCACTCTGCGCAAGCATTAAGCAGGAAAGATTTTCGAGCGATGCGACAATTGCGGCTTCAGCTGGACAGGCTCCTGATTTTGCCGCACGCAGCGTTCATTGTTGCCTGTCACGCAAGCTCGGCCTCGTCAGGCGTCATCATCCGACCAGGTTGAACCTGCCCGTATATCTGGTACTTATAAGCCACCCCTATCTGAACCCTCCTTTTGCCAGGACGCAACCGCCTCATGCAACTCGACCATGCCGTCATTAATACCCGCTACAACCTAGATGCTGCCGAGCAGCGCTTTGAAGCCCTGGGCTTCCAGCTCACCGCCCGGGGTTATCACTCGCTGGGCTCGACCAACCACCTGATGATGTTCGGCACCGATTATCTTGAACTGATCGGCCTGCCGGAGCCCCTGCCCGGTTCGGACCAACCCCGTGTCACCCGGGCCGGCGTGTCCGATGCGCCAGTTGGCATCAATGGCCTGGTATTCAAAACCGACGATGCCGAAGCGACCTTTGCGCATCTGCAAGCGTTGGGCATGGCCGGGGAGCCACCGAAATCCTTCTCCCGGCCCGTCGATCTGCATGACGGCGAGGCCCCGCGCGAGGCCAGCTTTACTACTGTTCATGTTCGCCCCGATTGCTTTCCCGCCGGCCGCGTCTATTTCTGTCAGCACCACACGCCCGAACTGGTCTGGCGGCCGGCGTGGCAACGGCACGCCAATGGCTCGACCCGAATTGCGGCACTTCTATTGGTCAGCACCGAGCCCGAACGCGAGGCCGAGCAGTTCGCAAAGTTGATGGCAGGC
>CAXBNM010000515.1:0-2059 GCA_963976885.1 uncultured Burkholderiaceae bacterium | reverse complement strand
CGCTGGCGGGCCTGACTGGCGGCCCGCTCGGCGTCGGCCTCATTGTGGCGCGCATCGAATTGTTCGAGTTGCGTGCGCAAGGCCGCCAGTTCGGATTGCAGCTTGTCGCGTTGTGCGGTGCGTTGCGCCGCCAGCTCACGACTGGCGGCAAGCTCGGACTCGGCCCGCTGCACCGCGGCCTGCGCCGCCGTCACTTCTGCTGATGCATTTGCTGATTCAGTCGGATCATCGACAATGGCAGCAACCGGCTCACTTATTGACAGAGCTTCACGCGTTGCCTGTAACCAGGTCTCGACCCCGAGCGCAGCTTTTTCGGGCGAACGTCCGACATAGCTGATTTCAAACTCGCCACCGGCGGCCGTGCGGCGCAGCGCAAAATTACGCTTGTAAGCCTCGATGGGATCGACCGGACGTGGATCGACCGGATTGGGCGCTTCGATCTCGATGCGCTGCAACACCTTGGCCACCACCAACTCGTTGTCGAGCAGCGCCGGCACCGGCTGCTGCGCAGCGTCGGCCGCCGTCAGGGCAGCCACTGCTGCAGGTGTCAGTGAGAAGCGCGCAAACGCCTGCTGCCGATCGGGCAGCAACATCACGATAACAGCCGCCGACAGCCCAAGAAGAACCATAGCGAGCAGGCCGTAATAGCGATGTTGCCAAAGTCGGGTCAGCATAAAGACAGAAGAGACGAGTGCTTTGAAACACCCGAGCGGTGACTGGTAAGGTGGTTTGTAATTGATAGGTCAGACTCCACCACACCATATAGGGCGTTGCCTGCCTCAAGCGCGATAGTCTGCGCAAGGATGAAACCAAGGGAGGAAATATGTCACAAAGGGCAAGCAGGTTCCACCGGGGGACTCCATTGCTTATGTAACAAACACCCGAGAAACGTCGGTGAATCTGACGTTTTGCTGAAAGCTGGCGATTTACCCTAGTCTTTTTAACTTACCCAAAATCATCAAAGCCGTCCAAGTGCTGAAATCGTTCTCCTTTGTCGCCGCTTGGCTCGCGTTGCTCTCGTTCGCGGGCCCGCCGGCGCATGCTTCATCCTGGCAAGAACTACTGCCTGAACAGCTATATGAGGCAGCCCAGCCGCTGGTACATCGTTACCGCGCCTGGCGGGCTGACTTGCAGGTTGATCGGAACATCCGCATTCCGGTCGAGGCCGAACAACCCGTTGGCCCGTTACAGGCCAGCTTGTATCTGCCCCGGCATCGCAGTGCTCGGCAGTTGCCGACCATTGTCGTGATGCTGCCCTACAACCGACATCGCTACGGCGAGGCCTTGCGCGCCGGCATCGAATTCGGCCGCGCCGGATTTGCGGTCCTCACCGTCGATCTGCGTGGCTATGAATCCGATCCTCTTGCAGCCGGCCCGGCCCCGACCCGGCAGATTCCATGGCAAGGCGTGCAACGCGACGGCACGGCCATGCTCGACTGGATCATCGCGCAAGACTGGTCCAACGGCAGCGTTGGCACCTTTGGCTGTTCGGCACTGGGCGAAACTCAATTTGCGCTGGCGCGCGCGCAGCACCGCGCGCATCACGCCATGCTGGTGGCCGGCGCGGGCGGCGCGTTGGGAGCGCTCGACGGAAATTACGGTTACTTCGGCATCTTTGAAGGCGGCATTCTGCAACTGGCCTCAGGCTACGGCTGGCTGGCCAGACACGGTTGGCTCAATCCGCCGTTCGAACGCGAGGCCTATCCCGACCCGAACAATCCGTTGCCGTGGCTGAGTCGCCTGCCGGTGACCGATCTGGTGCCGGGAGCCGACAACGCCTGGCGCTTCATTACCAGCACACCGCTCGATGATCCGCGCTGGGAATCGTTGGGTTATGTGATGGATCATCATCGGCTCGACATTCCTCTGCTCACCATCAACACCTGGGGCGACCAGACGCTGGATGAATCGATCCGGCTGCACCGCTTTGCGCAAACCCGGTCCAAGCGCTTGATACTGGCGCCAGGCGGACACTGCCAACATGAAACCGGACCGGCGCCGGACGGCACGATGGAAGGCTGGCAGCAACTTTATACCGACTGGTTCCGCCGCTGGCTGC
>CAXBNM010000514.1:0-2071 GCA_963976885.1 uncultured Burkholderiaceae bacterium | reverse complement strand
ATATTTCGAGCCATAGCTTATCTACCTTGTAACGAATGCCTGCATCAGCCCCAGCAACTACGGCGCACGGCGCAATGACAGGCCAGGGCGTGATTGTATCGAGTGCCGGTCAAGCAAACCGTGGCCGGCCTCATACCGGCACCAGAACGGCACGGCCCCGTAGCCCATTGGCGACCTCGGCGGACAAATAGTCGTCGATGTCCTCACCGCAGACGGGTCGTGAAAAGAAGTAGCCCTGCCCAAGATCAGCGCCAAGGATTCTCAGTTCGGCGGCGTGCGTCTCCGATTCGACGCCTTCGGCCACCACATGCATGTCGAAAGCCCGCGCCAGGCCGATCACCGCTTCAACGACAGCACCATCGGACAAATGTTCGGCCGACGCCACATTATTGCCACGCACGAAGGCCTGATCGATTTTCAGCACATCGGCATTGAAATGCTTCAAGTGAGCCAGATTTGAATACCCGGTACCGAAGGCATCGATAGCCAATCGAATGCCAAGCGCCTTCAGATCCCGCATCACACGCGCGGTATTGGCAACGTCACCAAGCATCGCCGATTCGGTAATTTCAAGCTCAAGATATTTGGCATCCAGCCCGCTTTGTTCGAGGGCCTCGCGAACCTCGTCAACGAGTCGAGGGTTGCGAAACTGCAGCGGCGACAGATTGACCGCGACCACCAGATTGAATGCCTGCCAGCGCACCGCATCCCTGCACGCCTGAGCCAGCACCTGGCGCCCCAACTCGTCCACCAGACCCGATTCCTCGGCGAACGGCACGAACTCGTTCGGGCAGATGAGTCCGCGGGTCGGATGCTTCCAGCGCACCAGCGCCTCGAGACTTTCGGTAACCCCGCTTATCAGCCCTACTTTGGGTTGGTAGACAACGGTAAGTTCCCGGCGCTCAAGCGCCCGACGGAAATCAGCATCCAGCGCAAGGCGTTCAGGCGCGCCCCGAAGCATCTCATCCGAGAACACGATGGCTCGCCCTTTGCCGGCTTCCTTGGCTTTGTACATCGCAATGTCAGCCCTTTGCGCAGCCTGCTCGGCATTGATGTCCTGCAGATCAGTGACGACGCCAATGCTTGCCGACACAAACACCTCGCTGACCAGAGCACCGGGTTGGTCGGGTTGGATGACTCCCGCAGCAAGTTCAAAAGGCGCCACCAGGGAGGCCTGAATACGCTCGGCGATAGCAGCGTCGGTACACACGATGATGAACTCGTCCCCGCCCTGCCGAACCAGCAAGTCCGTTTCGTTCAGGCAACTGCCTATTCGTGCGGCAGTGTGAACCAGAAGCTGGTCACCGACCGAATGTCCGTGCGAGTCGTTGACCAGCTTGAACCCGTCGAGATCCAGAAACATCACACAATGCGCGCGTCGCTGCTCGGCAGTCATTGCCTCGTAACAGGCAACAAACTGCCGCCGGTTCGGCAGACCGGTAACCGGATCATGCGTGGCCTGATGTCGAAGTCGTTCCTCGGCAGCCTTGGCGGCCGTGATGTCGCGCCCGTTGATGACGATGCCACCGATATCAGCATGATCGGTCAGATCGGTAACCCGAAACTCGTAAATACAAGGCCTGCCATTGGCATCGCGCAATTCGACTTCATTGCGTTCACGCTGCAGCAACTCGGGAACGCTCAGCCCCAGCAATTGCTCGACGTGCAAAGCCTTGGCCCCGGCATGATTCGGCCAGTTCTGTCCGCCGCGTTCGCCAGCAGATGAGCCGTACGATTCTGTCATCAAGGCCTGTGCCGACGGAGTTGCGTACCGAATCGTCCCGTGTGGCTCCATGACCAGAATCAGATCCGATGAGTGCTGCACCAGCCCCCGAAAACGCGACTCACTGATTGCCATTGTGCGCACCTGTTCATTCTGTCGTTCCCGGGCCAGAGCCCCTGCAAACAGGAGCGCCGCGACCAGGGAAGTCAGCACGGCAATCGCGGTTACACGATCAGCCACCTGCGCCGAGATCTCGGCAATCTCGCCGCCTCGCCACCGCATGGCATCAAGCGCACTTTCAAGCTCGCGATAGTGCACGTCCCAACGATCAAGCGGATGATGAACATG
>CAXBNM010000513.1:0-2112 GCA_963976885.1 uncultured Burkholderiaceae bacterium | reverse complement strand
GGCGGCAGAAATGGACGCGGCCTTGGCCGCAGGCTTGCCAGTCTGGTTGCGCGAGCGTCTGCAACTGGCGGCCCGGCCGGGCAACGGGTTGCGAGTAGGGCACACCGATTTGCTGGCCTTGCCACCAGCACTCTGATGGCGTGGCCCCGATACGCTGCGGGGCTGCTCAGACCAAGCGTCGAAACAGCGTCGTGGTGGCGTTGACGGCGGCGGCGGTCTCGGCACCCGGTTCATCAAGGTCGAAATCGTAGAGCAGGTCTGGGCCCATCTGATAGAGCCGGTAGGGCGGGCGCATCGCGGCGCTCATGCTCTGGCTGCCCGGAATCTGAATGGCCGGCCGCCCGTGGCCGACCAGCATCGGTGCACAGGCCAGTTGCAAGCGATTCAGCACGCCCGCATTCAGCCAATGCGAAACCGTGACGCCGCCGCCTTCGACGAAGATGGCGTGCAAGCCACGGGCCACCAGCGCGGCGCGCACCGCTTCGGGGTGCAACTCGCCCGATTTGCCCTCGATGTGAATGATGCCGGGCGCTTCGTGGCGCGGGCGCACGCCGCGTGCGTGGACCAGCAGCGTCGGTGCGGCATCGTCTTCCAGCAAGTGCAGCGGGCAGACCAGACGCGCGCTCGGGTCGAGCACGACGCGGACCGGATTGGGCCCTTCGACCAAGCGGGTCGTCAGGCGCGGATTGTCGGCCAGCGCGGTGTTGGCGCCAACCACGATGGCATCGCAGAGTGCGCGCATTCGGTGCAGATGTTGCAGATTTTGCTCGCCAGTTACGAAAAAGGAATCTCCTTGGCTGGTGGCGATGCGCGAATCGAGGCTCTGGCCAAGGTGACCGACCGTGATCGGGTTGGCCGCGGTCGCGGACAACAAGGGGCAATACAAGGCCGCAAACGCCTGCTCGTCCGTGCTGAGGGCCGGGCCGGGCGTGAAGCCGCCGTCCGGCTGACGCACCAGAGCTGCCGTGTCAGCATTGGCCGCGCATTGCTGCAGCGCGTTATCGCGATTCAGAAAATAGCCGGCAGCTGCGGCGCTCAGCGTGCCCGAACGCCGGCGTTGCGCCAGTTGCAACAGCAATTGCCAGCAGGGGGCGCTGATCGGTTGGGTCTCGGGGACATCGCCATGGGGTCGGCTCAAATCTTGGTTCCTCGTATAGCCGTCGGATGGCGCCAGCGCGCCCGCTCGACATGGCGGCCATTGCTCGGTGCTCAGCATAGCGTCAGTTCAGGTATTGGGCCAATGGGCGCAACGCGAGCGCGGATTTGATGGCATCGACGGCGCGGCCGCAAACGGGGGGTAGACTTGTTTGCAAGGCTGGCGCACGTGTTCGCCGGTTCAAACCTGGAGACTTGCATGGCAATCAAATCCCGATACGTGATGTTTGCGTCAATGGATGTCACCCCTGAAGCCGAAGCACTGTTCAATGAGGTCTACGACAACGAGCATGTTCCGTACCTGCTTGAAGTGCCCGGCGTACATTCGGTAACCCGCTTGCTCGGCGAGCCGTTCACGATGCAACTCGGCGGTGCCGCCAAAGCGATGCCGGCGGCTTCGCCCGTGTATACCGCCATGTACGAAGTGGACAGCCCCGACGTGTTGAACAGCCCGGAATGGGCGGCGGCCGTCGAGCGTGGCCGCTGGCCGACCGAGGTTCGTCCACATACCCGCAACCGGCACCATCTGATCTACAAAGTGACCAGCAGCAAGGAGGCTTGATGCATGACTACCAAAGGCTTTGTCGTCAGCCATGCTCGTGATGCCGGCTTCGAGCGTGGTTTGCGGTCTTTTTTCGAGTATCGTGATCTGGGCATTCGCGAGGCGACCGAAGGCCAGGTGGTCGCGCATGTGATCCGGGCTGCGGCAGGGGCCGAGTTTTCCGGTCAGCCGCACTTTCACGAAACTCGTTTTCAGTTCGTCTACGTGCTCAAGGGCTGGATTGAGTTTGAGTATGAGGGGCAGGGCATCGTGCGCCTGGAGGCCGGCTCCAGCGTGCATCAGCCGCCCGGCATCCGGCACCGCGAGGTCGGCCACAGCGAAGACATCGAAATGCTTGAACTGGTGATGCCGGCCGACTTCAAAACCGGCGAGGTTGATGCGGGCGAACCCTGACC
>CAXBNM010000512.1:0-2117 GCA_963976885.1 uncultured Burkholderiaceae bacterium | reverse complement strand
TGCGTGGCAGCGAGCACCTGCTCAAAATTGTCAGCGACGCCGTAAAAGATCGGCCCGTCAATCGTGTAAACCATGACGCCTTCGGGAAGCGGCTTGTCGGTACGCCCGAAGGCGCTGTGCATTTCGTGCTCGGAAGCCTGACTGATTTCAACGCTGGAAGCCATACGACGCATGAACTGCAGTGTTGCGAGGATGACCCCGATATTGACAGCCACGACCAGATCGGCAAAAACCGTGAGCAAAAACGTGACCAGCAGAATGGCGACATCAGCACGCGGGGCCTGGCGCGCCATTTGTACAAACTGACGCACCTGGCTCATGTTCCAGGCGACGACAAACAATACTGCGGCAAGCGTGGCCAGCGGAATATTCACGGCCAGAGGGGCGAGTACCAGAATGATCAGCAACAACGTGATGGAGTGAACCACGCCCGACAGCGGACTGGTGCCGCCGTTACGGATATTGGTTGCGGTACGGGCAATGGCGCCAGTTGCCGCAAAGCCTCCGAACATCGGCGCGGCAATGTTGGCGATACCCTGGCCGACCAACTCCTGGTTGGAGTCGTGGCGCGTACCGGCCATGCCGTCGGCGACGACCGCTGACAGCAAAGACTCGATCGCGCCGAGCATCGCAATCGTAAAGGCGGGGCCGATCAATGTAATGGCCTGGCCGAGATCAAACTCGGGAATGGCGAAGGTGGGCAAGCCGCGCGGAATGCCGCCAAAGGCCGATCCGATGGTGGCGACGCCATCAAAATAAAAATAGCTTTGCAGAGAGGTGCCGATAACAAGCGCAATGAGAGGGCCGGGCACGCGGGCCAGACCGGGCAGCCGCGGGCCGAGTGTGACCAGCACCAGCGAGCCAACGGCCATGGCGGTAGTGGCCATATGAAAATGCGGCAAACTGGCGAACAAGGCGCCGATTTTTTCGTGAAAGTGTTCGCCTTGCGCCGTTGGCAGTCCGAAAAACGGCGCCCATTGGCCCACCCAGATAATGACGCCGATGCCAGCGGTAAATCCGACAATGACAGGGGCTGGAATGAAGCGGATGAGGCGGCCCATTCGGGTCAGACCGAGGATGAGCAGAATGATGCCAGCCATCAGCGTGGCAACCTGCAAGCCGGCGATGCCATGCTCGGCGGTGATGCCGGCAAGGATGACGATGAACGCGCCGGTAGGTCCGGAGATCTGCATCCGGGTGCCGCCAAACACTGACGTCAGAAAGCCGGCAATGATTGCGGTGTAAAGACCTTGTTCAGGTTTGGCGCCGCTGGCGATGGCAAAGGCCATGGCCAGTGGTAGTGCGACGACCGCGACGATGACACCTGCGCCGACGTTTTTGATCCAGTGTTTGCGGTCGAGTAAACCGGCGCGTTGGGCTTCCAGCAGTGCAATCAATTTGAGTCGGCAAGTGTCGCGTGGAACAGGTCGCTATTGTTCGCGATCAGGGCCGGTCGCGTCAAGCGGCTGCCTAAATTTTGTGCACAGCGCGCGGCTTAGGCCAATCGTCATCGGGCCTTTAGGCCGTTGGTGCAATAGTCGTTGATCGAGCGGCAGGCAATGCTTGGCGGCATGATTCGATCAATCCCGCACCGCTCGAGCCGGCCGCTCCGCCGCCGCAACCAACCTCTCTTTGTTGCTGCCTTCATGGTCATGCTTGTCATGTCAGGCACCAGGCTCGCCCATGCGTGTGGCGCAATCGGTGGCGACAATCGAACCGAGCCAGAGCCACGCACCAGTTGTGAGGAGCCGGTCAGCACACACGGCAGTACCCAGCCAGGCAGCGCAACAAGCAACTCGGTCGACATCATCACCGGCAACAAGTTCTTCGCGCAGCGCGACGCCTACTTGCCCGGCGGTCTGTCGTTGGTGCGTTCCTATAACAGTCGCAATACCTTCAAAAGCGCACTGGGGCCGGCGTGGCGTCACAACTTTGAAGCCACGCTCACCGTGCGCGCCGGTTCCAAAGCGCGTGCCGGTTCTGCGCAGATTGTTCAGGGTGATGGGCGGCGCATCGTCTTCAAGCCGGCCCCGGCGCCAAACACTGGTGCTTATGTCGCGCTCGATCAGGGCTATGGCACCTTGCACCATCAGCCCATGCTCGGCCCCGATCGTCGT
>CAXBNM010000511.1:0-2123 GCA_963976885.1 uncultured Burkholderiaceae bacterium | reverse complement strand
CAGCAAGGCCCAGCCCGCGTCGCAAGCCGTACGCCAGACCTTGCGCAGATCGAACCGTTCGTCGCGGGGCAGGTTGTACTTCACGGCCAGCCGCCAGCACAACACCATCATCGAGAAGCCGCCGAGCAGGCCGGGTACGATGCCGGCAACAAACAGCTGGACGACCGACGTATTGGCGATGGCGGCGTACAGGATCATCGGGATCGAGGGCGGAATGATGATGGCCAGCGATGCCGAGGAGGAGGTGACGGCGGCGGCAAAGGTCGGGTGGTAACCCTTGCGTTTCATTTCCGGAATCAAGACGGTGCCGATGGCGGCAACGTCGGCGACGGCCGAGCCGGAGATTTCGGCAAAGAACAGCGAGACGCCGACATTGACCATGGCCAGTCCGCCGCGCATGAAGCCGACCAGCGACGAGACAAAGGCGATGAGACGCCGTGAGATACCGCCGGTATTCATCAGTGAGCCGGCGAGCACGAACAAGGGAATCGCAATCAGCGGAAAGCTGGTGGCGGCGTCGTAATAGGCCAGCGCAGCGTTCAGAAACCCGAGTTCGCCGCGCAACATCCAGACGCCGAACAAGGCTGCCGCCAGAATGGCCACCGCAATGGGCACACCAATGGCGATCAGGACGAACATGATGGCAATGGCTAGCGTTTCAATCATGATGCTTCCCGGTTTGCGCCGGTTTTAAGTTGTTCTTGTTCGGCCCTGGCAATTTCGGCGGCAATTTCATCGGCCTCGGCCTCACGAGCTTCAATCATTCGGGTCCAGCTTGCCGGGGCCAGCATCAGACGCGAAACGATCATCAGTACCGCACTGACGGGCACGATGCTTTGCACCAGGGCCAGCGGTACGAACCGCAGCGATGTCAGCGTTTCGCCGCTGAAGATTTCCAGGATGGTCCAGCCGGCCCAGGCGACGAGCGCGAAGACGACGTAATACACGAGTTCGCCGGCTACATACATGATCTTGCGCGTTGCCAGAGCGCGCGACATCAGCAGTGTTTCGAAGTTCAGGTGCGCCGATTTCAGCACGGCCAGTGGCGCGCCGAGAAAGGTCAGCCAGGCCAGCATTACCGAGGCAACCTCGTCATACCAGACCGGCGAGCTGCCGGCGGTGCGGGCGGCCACCGCATACAACACAACAACCGCCAGCAGGACCAGCAGGCTCAGCGTGACGACAACAAGTACGGCCTCGTAGGCCTTTCGAAGAAGAGCAAACAAGACCGTATCCCTGCAGAACTATTTGGCCAATGCCATGGCGCTGTCAATCAATGCCTGGCCAGCGGAGACTTCTTTCGCAAACTCGGCGTAGATGGGCGTGGATGCCTTGACGAAAGCCTCGCGGTCGGCCGTGTTGACCATCATGCCGCCGTCTTCGAGCTTGGTTTGCAAGGCGGCGTCGTCTTCGGCACCGGTCTTGCGCGCCCAGGCCTGCATCTCCAGGCCGGTTTCGGTCAGGACTTTCTGGATGGCCGGATCAAGCTTGGTAAAGGCCTTGGCGCCGGTCGTCAGATAAGACGGCGTATAAACGTGGCCGGTGACGCTCAGGTATTTCTGCACTTCCTGGAACTTGGCATTCCAGATATTGGTGTTGGGGTTTTCCTGGCCATCCATCACGCCGGTCTGCAGCGCGACGAACACTTCCGAGAAGGACATCGGCGTCGGGTTGGCGCCCCAGGTTTCGAACATCTTGACGCGCCATTTGGATTTCGGCGTGCGAATCTTCAGGCCGGCGAGGTCTTCGGGCTTGTTGATTGGTTGCGAATTGTTGGTGATATTGCGCACCCCGTTTTCCCATACGCCCAGAATCCGGTATCCCTTGGCTTCGGCTTTGGGGGCGAGTTCTTTCCAGAACATGTTGTCGACGATGGCGGCCACATGGTCGCGATCCTTGACCAGGAAAGGCATATCGAACAGCGCAAACTCATCGGCAATTGACGACATGATCGACGAGGGCATTGACAGGTGGACCGAGCCGAGCTTGAGCTTTTGCATCAGGTCTTTGTCTTTGCCGAGTTGTGAGTTATCAAACAACTTGACCGTGGCTTTGCCGGCCAGTTTTTCGTTGGCACGCTTGGTGAATTCGGCGGCGGTCAGTTGTTGCACGGAGCCGGTTGC
>CAXBNM010000510.1:0-2126 GCA_963976885.1 uncultured Burkholderiaceae bacterium | reverse complement strand
CACGCGATCTGGAACCCGGCGAGGTGTTGACCATGGGCGCACGCCATGAAATTGGCGGTTTGACGTTCTCGCTGCAACCGGCGCAAGCGCTGGGCGATGAGGCGCCGCTGCCGTACTACCTGGCTACAGGGGCCACCGTGAAACGGGCTGTTCGGCGCGGCGAGATCTTGCGAGGCGCCGATGTCGAGGTGGTGGAAGGGTCGACATTGCTGAGCTTGCGGCGTGCGCAGGACAAGCGGTTTTTCGGGTAGCGTCTACAACCGGGTAACGAAGTGACCATAGAAGTGACCAGACGGCCGCTTCGTTGCCTCTTTCAGCCCTCTACCGGCACGCCAAACAGCGCCATCAGCAGACCAAGACCTGCCAGGCCTGCATACATAATTTGCCTGGCAAAAGGCGCGCCGGAGCGTCTGGCCAACAGCAATGCAATTGCCGCCTGCAGCGCGTAGTAAAGCGCGAAGGCGCGTGAGGCATAGCTGATGATCTCGAAAATGTTTGCCCACCAGGTCAACAGCAGGCCGATGCCTACCAACACGGCATACGACTGACGCTGAGACAGTCGGTTATTCGTCAGCTCCGCAAACAAGCCGCCGGCGCCGCCGGTGTCGGCAATGGCCGCGCTGAACTGCGCGCTCAGCGCGGCCGCGATCAGCAGGATGGGCAAGATGGGGGCCACAATCGTCATCATGTCGATGATGGCTGTTTCCGATAAAACCATCTTGCTCGGCGCAAACGCGAACGACAACAGCAGGATGTAGAGCATGTAGATGCCGGTGGAAAGCCATTGCGCCAGACGCATCGAGCGGATGCGAACCGGCGCACTGTAGTGCGTGCCGAGATAGCGGGAGGTTTCGAAACCTTGCACGGTGACAATGAGTCCGAAGGCCAGGGTTACCGATGCCCAGCCCGAAATGTCGGGTGGGCTGAAGATGAGCTCGCCGTGCGTGGCGTGATGCCAGAAAAAGGAGGTCAGCCCGGCCAGCATGCCGGCAATGATGGCCAGTTTGAGGCTGACCGAAAACTGTTCCATGCGCTCGAGCGCGGAGAATCCACGGCTCCAGCCAGCCAGCAAAATCAACAAAAACATGGCACTGGTCAGCAGCTTGGCATGCGCCGAATCATTGACCGAGGTCATGCTGACACCGAAGGCCCCAAACAGGTTCAGGTAATAGGCAACCGAGATAATGTAGGCGATCGCCAATGACCAGGACGCGAGTCTTTCCAGCCGGGATTCGGCACTGCCCGCAGGGCTGCCAAGCTCCTCGAGTTGCGCGATATTGAAGCGAATCGCGGAACCAAACGCATAGGCGGTCAGGCACAAGCCACCCATGACCAACGGGGCATAGCTGCCGTACGATTTAAGAAGAATCGGCCCGAGCACCAGAAAGCCACTGCCGATTATTGAGGCCAGGGGCGTAACAGTGGCATGCCACAAATTGGCCCGATCGAGCTTTGGGGAGAACAGAAAAGCGGCTGCAATAACAACCGTCAGAATCGTGATTCCGTTGGCGTAGAGAGTGTTCAGACGGTCACCTTGCTATTGACCAAACTCTTGTCAGCCGGTTTTCGCGGCGTTGGCATGTTGGTGCGGGTTTGAGCGGCGTTGCCATGTAAACGGCCGCCGTGCGTGATTCAGGCCGCACTATAGCTTGACCAGCAGCCTTCGGGAGCCTCAGTGAAGTGCTGAACGCCACAGTCAATGCTTGCTGATCTGACGGGTGCGCACTATTTCAGCCTTCATTTGATGGGCGTCAATTCGCGGCAGCCGCTGAGGGCTACTCTGAACAGGACACTCACACAGGAGTCCATCATGTCAGCAGCTCTGCCTTCCACCGCTTCGTATCCCGATCAGCTTGCGCATCTTCAGAACCAGATGGGGGCCTTGTCCGAAGTGGCGCCCGGCACCATGGCCGGTTTTGGTGCCATGCATAAAGCGGCTGTGTCCAACGGTGCTCTCGACACCAAAACCAAGGAACTTATCGCTCTTGCGATTGCCGTGTCGGCTCGCTGCGATGGTTGCATAGCCTTTCATACGCATGATGTGCTCGAAGCAGGGGCCACGCCGGAAGAAATTGCCGATGCGCTCGGCGTCGCGGTGTTGATGGGGGGTGGCCCTGCGGTCATCT
>CAXBNM010000509.1:0-2129 GCA_963976885.1 uncultured Burkholderiaceae bacterium | reverse complement strand
AGACCGCCCCGGCTACATCAAACAAGCCGAGCAAAAATGGCCCGGACTGAAGTAATCCGTCTGGTCAGCATCGGTATCCACGACTTTTATTACTGATCCTTAACGGATCCCGTCAGGCGGCGGTTCCGCCCAAAAAAATCTCTAACGGAGAAACCTCATGAGCAAACTTTCCAATCGCGTTCAGACCGCCCTCGCTACCGCTCTGGTAACCGCTGCCGCTACCGCCGCCCCGATGGCTGTGGCCGGTTGTGGCGCCAAGTGCAAAACGGCCAAGGTTGCCAAGTGCGGCGCTTGTAAAGCTGGTTGCAAGGCCAAGGCCGTTGCAAAATGTGGCGCTTGCAAAGCCAAGTGCGGCGCTTGTAAAGCCAAATGCGCAGCTAAGTAAAGTGGTTGCCAGACCCGTCTTTGCACACATTGTTGCCATCTGGCTTCGGTAAACTGGCGAAGATCGGGTCTGGTCATGACCCGAACGTCCGGCTTACCGGCGTTCTTCTGAAATATTCCGCCTCGCAGCAATTGCCAGGTCGGCTTTTTCGCTTCTGATTTTCCTGTCCAATCAATGCGCTCGACAGCTTCTCTCGTATCTTTGCTTGCCAGGCCCGGCCCGCACACGCTTGAGCATGCGCTGCATGCGGCTGCGCACAGCATTGACGGTTTCCAGCGCGCCACCAACAAGCATGGCTCGGTCCTGCGTTGCCTGGTGCGCTCCGATGAAGTTGTCCAGTTCGACCACTACCCCGAAGACGATGTGGTTGACGAAGCCAGCGGCGCTCATTATTTCTATCACGCCCATCGTTCCGACCATGATGAGCATGGCCATCTGCACCTGTTCTGGCACGCCGATTCGCTCGGACGCCGGGTGCGTCATCGTTCGTCCTCAGCGCGCAGCGCATGGGCGCCGAGTCATCTGATTGCCATCGGGCTCGACGCCACCGGCCTGCCGGTCAGCCTGTTCACGACCAATCACTGGGTAACCGAAGGGCATTGGTTCGATGCCGAGCGCACGTTGGCCATGCTGAGCCGCTTTCGGCTCACCGAGCGCGGCCGCTACGGACCGGCCAACCGCTTCATCAACGGCTTGCTCGACATGTATCGCCCGCTGATTGGACAACTGCTTGTTGAGCGAGACCAGAAACTCAAACGCCTGCTGGCTCGCCGTCCCTGGTCGGTGGTCAGCCGCGACATTCGCCATGAGGTCTTGAGTTTCAGGGACATTGACTGGCTGGCAGACGTGCAGGCCCTTGAGGCCGCGGCGGCCCGCCCGCCAAACTGAGACAGTCGCAAAATCAGCGGATCGCCGCGCGGTGATACCTTTGAGCCATCATCCAACTCAGGCTTGATTCATGAATATGCGCGTCGTCATTGCTGGCATGTTGCACGAGACCAACACGTTCTCTCCCGTGCCGACCCCTCTGGGGGCGTTCTTTCCGCGACCGGCGTCACCGCAAGCCGACCCCATGCTTGGTGGTCAGGCTGCCATCGATTTGTACGAGCATGCCAATGTTGGCTTTGCCGGGTTCTTGAAGATGGCGCGCGAAGCCGGCGCCAGTATCGAAGCGCCCATGTATGCCAACGCAAATCCGAGTGCGCCCACCGGTGCCGCCGCTTACGATCGCATGGCCGACACGATCCTCGCGGCGATCGACAAAGGTTGCGACGCAATCATGCTAGATCTGCACGGTGCGATGGTGGCCGAGGGCTACGACGATGGCGAGGCCGAGTTGCTGCGTCGAATTCGCGCCATTGCGCCGGACACTCCCATTGCGGTGGCGCTGGATTTCCACGCCAACATCAGCCCGGCGCTGGCGCAGTATGCGGACGTCATCACCGGCTACCGTACCTATCCCCATATCGACATGGCCGAGACCGGCGAGCGTGCCGGCCGCACCTTGCTGGCTGGCCTGCGCGGCGAGGTCAAGCCCGTCATGGTGCATGGCTGGCTGCCCATGCTGACGCACATGAATCAGCATTCGCCGCAGTTCCAGCCCATGAAAGACCTGATGAACAAGGCCATCGCCGCTGAAGCCGACGGCACGGTGCTCAATGCCTCCATTTTTGGCGGCTTCCCGTTGGCCGATATCCCGTTTGCCGGCCTGTCGGTGGTGATTGTCGCTGACGCCATCAAGGCC
>CAXBNM010000508.1:0-2175 GCA_963976885.1 uncultured Burkholderiaceae bacterium | reverse complement strand
GTGTCGGCTGCACGGCGGTGTCGAGCCGGGTTGGTGCCAGCATGTCCAGCGGCGCCGATGTGTTGAGAATGTCGCCCGGCAGCGAGATGAACACGGGCCCGGTCGGTGCTGTCGTGGCAATCTTGGCGGCGCGGCGCACGATGCGCGGCAGGTCTTCAAGACGAGTCACCTCAACCGCCCACTTCACCAGCGGCTCGGCCATCTGCAGCAAGGGCCCGGCCAGCAGCGGTTCGGTCAGACCGTGACCTTGCTCCTGCTGCCCGGCGGTGATGATCATTGGTGTGTTCGAGTAGGCGGCGGTGTACAGACTGCCCAGCGCATTGCCCAGCCCGGGGGCGACGTGCACATTGCAGGCGACCAACTCGCCCGAGGCCCGCGCGTAGCCGTCGGCCATGGCAACAACAATGGACTCTTGCAGACCGAGCACATAGCGCAGCCCGGGTACCGAGGGCAGCGCATGCATGATCGGCAATTCGGTCGTGCCCGGATTGCCGAACATGTGGGTAACGCCTTCGCTGACCAGCAAGCGAAGAAAGGCTTCGCGGCCGGGGATGGCGGCGTCGGTGGTGGTGTCGGTCGGGGGCGTGGACAAGACAGGTCTCCTGGGGCGATTTGCTCTTGACTGCAGACGTTTTTGTAACGATAGCAGGAGTCTGTTCACACGCTTTTTTTCAGGGGCCGGCTCAGGAATCGGTGGGCGGCAACACCAGCGACAACGGGATCGCATCCTTGTCGACGACCGATTTGATCACCACATAACTGAAGTACTTGATGACGCCGATGTCGCGAGCCAGGATGTCTTCGATGGTCTGTTGATAGGCGGAGATGCTGCGCGCCACAAAGCGGATCAGGTAGTCGTAGCCGCCGCTGATCAAATGGCACGACTGCACCGATTCGACAGTGGCAATTTCGCGCTCGAAGCGCACGAAATCCTGGTGGCGATGATCCTTCAGCGTCACCTCGGTAAACACCGTCACGAAGTCGCCCAGCCTGGCCAGGCTGATCACCGCCTTGTAGCGCTCGATGTAGCCGGCCTTTTCCAGTCGCCGCACTCGGTTCAGACACGGGCTGGGCGACAGATTGACGGCTTCGGCCAGCAACACATTGCTCAGCCGGCCGTTGTTCTGCAACTCGGCCAGAATGTTGATATCGATGCGGTCCAGTTTGAGGGGGCCTGCCATGCCGGTCGTCTCGTTGTCGGTCAGCGCACACGATAACAGTCCGCGGGCGAACCGGCTCGTGTGCGCAAACCGCGCTTAAGGTATCAGGTGCGCAAGGCTTCCTGATGCGCCTTGGCCAGGTCAGCCATGCTGTTGAACTGAAACTCGACTTCAGGCAATTGGCCGGGGTTCATCGTGGCGCCGAAGCCGGGTTTGTCATGGCGTCGGTAAATCCAGCACGAGGTCAGGCCGTGCCGTTTGGCGGGCACATGATCGTGAAACATGCTCTCGGCCGTGTGCAGGATTTCATGCGGCGCGATGCCGAGATCGGCGGCTTTTTGCAGCATGTATTCAAAGTTGCGGTCGGACGGTTTGTACGAGCCGACGTCCTCTGCCGTATAGATGGCGTCGAATTCAACCTCCAGCCGCTTGTTGCTGGCGGCGAAGCTGGCATTGTCGACGTTGGACAGAATGATCAGTTTGTAGTGCTTTTTCAAGTATTGCAGCGCGCCGGCGCTGTCGGCAAAGGCCGGCCAGTCCTTGACTGAGTCGCCATAAGCCTGACAGTCGGCCACCGTGCACGAAACGCCCCATTCTTCGGCCAGGCGCTTGTAGACAATGGCCAGCAATTCACTGTAGCGCTTGCCCGGCGTCCAGGCCTGCTGACTGGATTCATGACGCGCATGAGCCTCAAGAATCTGATCACGGCTCAGTGGCGTGGTGAGCTTGTCCGTGAGCGGTTTGACGCCGGCAACCATGCCGGACTCCCAATCGATCAGGGTGCCGTAGCAATCAAAGGCCAGTGCCTTGTAGTCGGTAAGTTTCATGCGGGTTCCTACAGTTCGGTAATGGTGTCGAGGGTCAGGCCGATGCGTTCGATCATCAGATCGATCTCCTGCTCGGTGATGCAGATGGCGGGCGCAAAACCAAGCACACCGTCGGCGAAGGCCCGGAAGATCAAACCGTTATCGTAGCCGGCGCGAGCCAGTTTTTCGCCGATGCGGGTGCTGGCGGC
>CAXBNM010000507.1:0-2188 GCA_963976885.1 uncultured Burkholderiaceae bacterium | reverse complement strand
CCGATCTGGGTCGTCTGGAGGACGGATTCTCCCTGATATACCGTACCGTCTCGCCGTCAGTCGTCGAAGTGCTCAGCGAAACCTTGCCGGGTGATTCGACAGCGCAAGGTACTCACGGATCGGCCGCGCCCGGCACCAACCGTGGGTCCGGGTTTGTATTTGCTTCTTCGCCAGCGGCCGATGATCGTCAGTTCATCCTTACCAGTCATCATGTCATCGATCAGGCCCGACGTGTAACGGTCCGCCTTGCCGACGGTCGCGAATTCAATGCAAACATTACCGGCAGTGATGCGAAGACCGATGTCGCGATCATCGATATCGTTGCCCCGGGTTTGAAGCCTTTACCGCTGGGCGATTCGGATGCCGTCCAGATCGGGCATTGGGTGCTCGCAGTCGGCAACCCGTTCGGTCTGAGGCAAAGCCTGAGCGTGGGGGTTGTCAGTGGTACCGGCCGCACCAATATCGGCATCAACAACTATGAAGACTATATCCAGACTGACGCAGCGGTCAGCCCCGGCAATTCGGGTGGGCCTCTGGTCAATCTCAGGGGCGAGACGGTGGGAATGATTTCCGCCGTCTTGACCGATAATGGCGGTCCTGCCGGAGCTGGGTTTGCCATCCCGATTAACCTTGTTCGGCCTGTCGCCGATCAGCTGGTAGCTCAGGGCAGGGTCGACAGAGCCTATCTGGGCGTGTTTCTGCAATCGCTGACCGGGCCCTTGGCACGCGCGTTCGGCGTCGACGACACCAGCGGTGCGCTGATTACCGAAGTTGCGCCAGGGTCGCCGGCCGATGTGGCCGGGTTGCGGGTCGGTGATCTCATCGTCCGATATCGCGGCAAGCCGGTGCGCGATGCTGGCAGCTTCATCAACGATTTGTCGCTGACGGTCCCAGAGAGCGAAGTGGCAATAGACATTGTTCGAAACGCCAGACCTGAGACGTTGACTGTCACTGTTGCTGCGCGGCGAGCGCATGAGCCAATCGCTGCGATCAGCAGCCCGACGCCTGCAGTGCGTCTTCTCGGCATGACCGTCAGTCCTGTTACGCAAACCCTGGCAACGAAGTTTGGTGTTTCATCCCGTCGCGCTGAGGCTGGTGACAGCTTGATCATAACCGCCGTTGAACCGGGCTCAGCCGCGGCACGAAGCGGACTTGAACCGGGCAGCATTATTCTGCAGATCAACCGCCGGCCCGTGGGCAATCTTGCCGAGTTCAGCCACCTGATGCAGGCTGGGAGTCCGGCGAATCAGACCTTGCTGCTGGTGAGGCAAGGCAATGCCCAGAACTTCTTTGTCCTTGGTCGCTAGACAGATGTTGCTGTGTGCACCGACCACCGAGGCCTCTGATGCGCGGCAAAACAAAACGGACCTGCATTCGCGGATGCCGAATTGAAACGAGCCTTGCTAGTGATTCTATGGCGCGTGCTTGCGTTGATTTGCGTTGGGCTGGCCGTAATTGGTGCGGTTTTGCCGGTCTTGCCGACTGTTCCGTTCCTGATCGTTGCCGCGTGGGCTGGTGGTAAGGGTTGGCCCAGGCTTGAGCGCTGGATCCTTGATCACCCCACTTTGGGCCCGGTAGTCCGGCGCTGGCGTGATCACGGTGTGGTGCCGCGGCGGGCGAAATGGCTCGCGTCAATAATGATGTTGATGAGTGGCCTGGTGCTTGCGTTCAGCCCGGTTGCGCTTTGGCTCAAGCTCGGGGTGCCGGTGCTGATGGCGGCGGTCGCCATTTGGTTGTGGCGGCGGCCGGAAGTCTGAGTAGCCTCGCATTCACCGTGCCGGCGCGAAGACGGGCCAGCGCTGGAGCAAGGTGGCCAGCGCTGACCGTGTTTCAGGATCGGTCTGAGCCACCTGGGAGCAAGCTGGCCAAGGCTTAACCGGCTGTCAGCATTCCGTACAACTCGTCCTTGAGCTTCACCCGCATCATCTTCTGCTCTTCCAGAGCTTCGTCGCTCAGGTGCTCAAGACCTTGCTCGACACGTACAACGGACTTGTCGGCTTCTTCGTACGCTTCAAACAATTTGCGAAAGTGGGCATCGTTGGTTTTCAGCGCATGAATGCGATCTTTCAGTTCCGGGAAGTCCCGTCCCAGGGGATGATTGTCTACCAGGTCAGACATGAGATTCCTCCTTAAAAATTCATTATCGATCGCCAGAAGCGAGCCGGCTTGACGAAGATCAAGTCCTGTT
>CAXBNM010000506.1:0-2205 GCA_963976885.1 uncultured Burkholderiaceae bacterium | reverse complement strand
GTCAGTTGCCGGTAGTGATCTGCCGTCATGCCTTGCGCCAGTGCCGGCTTTTCCAAGTCGGCCAGGCATGCGGCCAGCGCGGGCGCAGTGGGAATGATCGGATTGCTTTCAGCCGCGATGGCATGGGGGGCAACAATGGCCGACAAGCCGGCGAACAAAGCAGGCAGCAGGCGAAGACGAATCGGATTGAGCGAGGTTTGGATCACGTTGGCAGTCGGTTGGAAGGTCTGGACCATTCTAGCCAGCCTACACAGTTGGTGGCAGGACTGCGCGGAACAAACCGGAGTCGTCTGATTGCCGCAACTGCGTTGCAAGAGATGTTGTTTTGCGCCTCATGTTGGCGGCTCGACTCTTTTCGTCAGTTGCAATGATGCCTGGCCCGCATTGTTCATTGGCCTGGCATTGAACGTTTTGCTGGGTCGGCCCGACTCATCTTCGACGCCGGCAATCTGTCAAAGCAACATGACTTCACCGTGGCCGGCCTGACATCTCGTTGTGCGGATATTCCCGCCAGTTGCAGTCCATGTTTTCGTTTTCTCAGCTCGTTCTTTCCAGGTGGTCTCCTCGCTTCCAGCCCGGCATTGCCGGGCTTTTTTTTGGCACGGCAACCGAGCCAGGTGCGGCGTGGTCGGTGCGTCTTGTCAAACCCGCTCGATCATGCCGCAGGCTGTACGGTAGGCCAGTCAAGGACTGATAAGATTGGGCGCTGCAACGCGACGCTTGCAAGCGCAATCCCACCGACATCAACCAGGCAGGTCTCCAAGCATGACAACCAACCATTCCGAGTTTGAGCGAGCCCAGCAAGTGCTGGTCGGCGGCGTTAATTCAGCCGTGCGCGCCTTCAAGGCGGTTGGCGGCACGCCGCGCTTCATCGCGCGTGCCGAGGGTGCGTACATGTGGGACGTCGAAGGCAATCGTTTCATCGATTATGTCGGTTCCTGGGGGCCGGCCATTGTCGGTCACGCCAACTCGGCGGTCCTCGAACGGGTGCACGCGGCGACCGAACGCGGGTTGTCGTTCGGCGCCCCCAACGTGATGGAAACCGAACTGGCCGAACGTATTGCCGACATCTTCCCGCAGATTGAACAGGTGCGCTTTGTCAGCTCCGGCACCGAGTCGGCGATGGGCGCATTGCGTCTTGCCCGCGGCTATACGGGCCGCACCAAGATCATCAAATTCGAAGGTTGTTATCACGGCACCGCCGACAGTCTGCTGGTCAAGGCCGGATCGGCGGCGTTGGCGTTCGGCACGCCGAGTTCTGCCGGGGTGCCGGCCGATCTGGCCAAACACACGCTGGTGGCGCAGTACAACGATCTGGACAGCGTCAAGGTCTTGCTCGAGGCCAACCCGGGTGAAGTCGCCTGCGTCATGATCGAACCGATTCCGGGCAACATGAATCTGATCATGCCGGCCGACGGTTTTCTTGCCGGGTTGCGTGAGTTGTGTACCGCGCACGATACCTTGCTGATCTTCGACGCAGTGATGTCCGGATTCCGGGTTGCGCTTGGTGGTGCTCAGGAAGTGACTGGCGTCACGCCCGATCTGTCGGCGTTTGGCAAAGTGATCGGCGGCGGCATGCCGGTGGGTGCCATTGCCGGGCCGGCCAGAATCATGCAGCGTTTTTCGCCGCTGGGTGATGTCTATCAGGCCGGCACCTTGTCGGGTAACCCGATTGCCATGGCGGCCGGTCTGGCCTCGCTTGAACTGATCTCACGACCGGGGTATTTCGAAGCCCTCGATGCCAGCCTCGGGCGTTTGGTCGATGGCCTCGTGCAGGCGGCTCGTCGTTGCGGCGTGCCGTTCAGTGCGCAGCATCTTGGCGGCATGGGTGGCATGTACATGCGCGATACCCCGCCGGCCAACTTCACCGAAGCCACCAGCACCGACGTTGAGTTCTTCAAGCGCTTCTTTCATGCGATGCTCGACCGCGGCATCTATCTGCCCCCGTCGCCGTTTGAAGCCTTCTTCTTTTCGTCCGCGCACAGCGATGAAGATCTCGACGCAACCATTGCGGCGGCCGAAGAATCATTCAAAGTCGCCGCTGGTAAATAGCGAACCCGCTCGCGGCCGGCGGGTTTTCAGGTGGTCCCGGTCAGCGCGACCGCTTCGCCAGTCTGCCAGCGCGCCGGGTCGGTAAAGTCGGTACGGCCCACCCCCGGTGTCACGATGGCGATCCGGTCAAAGCGGATCGCTGGCGGTGGCGGG
>CAXBNM010000505.1:0-2224 GCA_963976885.1 uncultured Burkholderiaceae bacterium | reverse complement strand
ACAATCACAAAAAAGGCACCTCTGAGGTGTCGCGCAATGTGCGTCTGGTCAGCCGCACACTCGACCAGCTCATCGAGGCCGCGCCGCGTGGCCTTGAGGCGGGGGTCGAGCTGAATGCGCTGGGCGACAAGGCCGCCAACGGCCACCTGCTGTTCGAGAACACCTCGCTGACCTACGAACTGCCGGAATCGCTGGACGGCAACAAGGCCGACAATCAGATTCTCGGCGTCGTCGCGGCGCTGAAAGCCCGCGAACCCGAACGCGATGTGGTGCTGGTGTCCAAAGACATCAACATGCGCATCAAGGCCAACATGCTGGGCCTGGCCGCCGAAGATTACTTCAATGACCTGGTCATCGAAGACTCGGATCTGCTCGAGCCGGGCATGATGGCGCTGCCCGACGACTTCTGGGACCAGCATGCCAAGGGCATGGAATCCTGGCAGGATGGGGGCCATACCTTTTACCGGCTGAGCGGCCCGCTGCTCGGATCGATGCACGTGAATCAGTTTGTCAGCTTCGATGGCGAATTGCCGCTGCTGGCTCAGGTCATCGAGCGCACCGAGCGCCACGTGGTATTGCGTACCGTCCGCGACTATACGCATCACAAGAATGCGGTCTGGGGCATTGTTGCGCGCAACCGCGAGCAGAACTTTGCCCTCAATCTGCTGTGCGACCCTGACATCGACTTCGTGACCTTGCTCGGCCAGGCCGGGACCGGCAAAACGCTGCTGGCGCTGGCCGCCGGCCTGAGTCACGTGATGGACAATAACCGCTACACCGAAATCATCGTCACCCGCGCCACGGTGCCGGTCGGCGACGATATCGGTTACCTGCCCGGCACCGAAGAAGAGAAAATGCAGCCCTGGATGGGCGCTCTGGAAGACAACCTTGAAGTACTCAACAAACCCGATCCGGCCGCCGGAGAATGGGGCCGTTCGGCAACTCAGGACCTGATCAACTCCCGCATCAAGATCAAGTCCTTGTCGTTCATGCGCGGGCGGACCTTCATCAACAAATATCTGATCATCGATGAGGCCCAGAACCTGACGCCCAAGCAGATGAAAACGCTGATCACCCGAGCCGGCCCCGGCACCAAGGTGGTTTGCCTGGGCAATATTGCCCAGATCGATACGCCTTATCTGACCGAAGCCTCGTCGGGCCTGAGCTATGTCGTCGACCGAATGCGTGGCTGGGCCCACGGCGGCCATATCACCTTGCAGCGCGGGGAACGCTCGCGGCTGGCCGACTACGCGGCCGACGTCTTATAACGCCGGGGAGCCGCACCTCGGACTGGGGTCTGGCACTCCTCGCAGTGGTTGAAAAAACCTGGCTCGCCGATTGAACCTTCGGCGGCCAGGCTGACACTCAATGGATTGGTGGCTCGGGGGCCACCGCATAACCCACCCACAGGAGAGTCCTCATGCGAAGCGGTCAACTCGCTACCCTTATTACATGTATTGCCTTGCTCGGCGGCTGCGGCGGCGGTGGCGGCGATGACAGCGGCGGCAGTGCTGCCGCGCAGGTGCCTGGCCAGCCCACCCACACACTGGCCAATGACGAAAGCGAAGCCAGCGCCCTGGCCAGCGCCGCCATGGGCAGCGCCACCAAAACCGCGGATACCTCGGCCAGCCAGCGTCGGCTGAGCAGTCTGTCCGCATTGAGCGGAACCCGCGCACCGGCCGGGGTTGACCGCTCGATCAAACACACGCTGAGCGCCGCCACACTGAGCAAATCACTGGTCGGCAAAGAAACCGTTGTGCTCGATTGTGCAGACCTGGCCGGCGCTGGTGTCGCCACTCAGTGCAGTGGCACGGCCACGATCGATTCCAACATTGACGAAAACTCGGTCGATAACCAAGGCAACATCCGCGCGGGCAGTTATCTCGAAATGCGCTTCAATCAGTTTGCGTATTCGTCGAGCACCGAAGGCGCGGTTGCGCTGAACGGTCGTATTCGAATCACCTTTGAAACCGGCTATTCGGTCTCGCCGCCGGCGGGCTCGATTCTCTACGAAGCCATTGATTTGTCGGGCACCTCAGGCGGCCAGTCCTTTGGTCCCGAGAGTGCAACTTACCGATTGAGCCTGGCCGACGGCATCGCCACGGTCGAGACCAATGATGCGCGCATCAGCGGCTTGCAGATCACCGCTACCGACGACGACAGTTTTGTCATTTCGGAAGGCACGGTCATCAACGGCTACCGCAGTGGCTATCTTGAAGTCAGC
>CAXBNM010000504.1:0-2230 GCA_963976885.1 uncultured Burkholderiaceae bacterium | reverse complement strand
CGATGCGCCCGAGCGCGCCGAGGTGTTCGATGCGCTCGACCTGGCGGCCATCGTCAACGATGACCGCACGCTTAATATCGATCCGGAGGGCATTACCGTCGATCCGCAAGGCGGGCTTTGGGTGGTCAGCGAAGGCGCCGGCACGATTGGCGACGCGGCGCAGCCGATCAATACGGTGAATCTGTTGCTCAAGACCACCCGCGAGGGCGTAGTGCAACATGCGTTCACGCTGCCGCCCGAGGTCAATGGCATGCAGTCGCGCTTCGGCTTTGAAGGCGTGGCCGACAATGGCGCCAATGTCGTGGTTGCCTTTCAGCGCGCCTGGGGGAATGAAGAGCACCCCCGTCTTGGCATCTTCGACAAGGCCACTTGCACCTGGACCTTCGTGTTCTATCCGCTCGATGCGGTCGAATCGGTGGCTGGCGGCTGGGTTGGTCTGTCGGACATCACCGCACTGGGCAACAACGAGTTTCTGGTCGTCGAGCGTGACAATCAGGGCGGCCCGGATGCGGCGATCAAACGCCTGTATCGCTTCAGCCTGAACGGTGTGGCGGCCAACGGCGTCGTGCAGAAAACACTGGTGCGCGACCTGATGGACGATCTGGCGGCGCCGGGTGGTCTGGTACCCGAGAAAATCGAAGGGCTTGCCCGTCTGGCCAATGGCGATGTGTTTGTCGTCAATGACAATGACGGCATCGAAGACAACAATGGCGAGACGCAATTGCTGCGCCTGACCGGCTTGTCGCTGAACTGACAGAGCCCACCGGGCCCGGCGGCGGCCGGGTCCGGTGCGGCGGATTATTGTTTGTTTCTTGAGCCCGGCTGCTGTTGTGTCGGGCTTTTTTTGTGGGCGCGAATCTGGCGGGCCAGCGCGCGCCAATGGGCTCGGCGCGCATTCAGGCTAGCATCGCGGTTGCCGGTTTGTTGGCGGTCCTGCGTTTGGAAGGGCCAGCCTGGCAAGCCGTACGATCCACCCGCATAGAGACTTTGACGATGAATCCCGAACTGATGACCCGCTATCCTGCCATTGCCGACCTGGCCGCCAGGGCGCGCACCCGTATTCCGTTTTTTGCCTGGGAATATCTGGACAGCGGTACCGGTCTCGATCAGGGGGCGCAGCGCAACCGTGATGCGATGGCCAATGTCATGCTGACGCCGCAGTTCATGAAGGGTTTCATCAAGCCCGATCTGTCGACCGAGTTGTTTGGGCAGCGCTACAACCTGCCCTTTGGGGTGGCGCCGGTTGGTCTGACCGGTCTGATGTGGCCCGGCGCCGAGAAAATTCTCGCCCGCACGGCCGCCAAATATCGCATTCCGTACGGCTTGAGTACCGTGGCCACCGAAACGCCGGAAACCATCGGCCCGATCGCCGAGGGCATGGGCTGGTTTCAGCTTTACCCGCCTAAAGATCCGGGCATCCGGCGCGATATTCTGAGCCGCGCCAAAGAGTCCGGCTTCCCCACGCTGATGGTCACCGCCGATACGCCCGCCAACAGCCGGCGCGAACGGCAGCGGCGCGCCGAGGTGTCGGTGCCGCCCAGCCAGACGTTTCGCACCTATTTTCGGGCTGCAATCCGGCCGCATTGGTCGATTGCGACCTTGTCGCACGGGATGCCGCGCTTTCGGACCATGGAGAAATACGCAAACTCGACCGACATCGCGCAGATCGGCCTGTACATGACCGAGAACATGGGTTCGCTGGACTGGGATTATCTGGAACAGGTTCGGGCCGAATGGGACGGCGCGCTGATGCTCAAGGGCATCATGCACCCCGATGATGCTCGCCAGGCCGTCAAGGCCGGTGTCGATGGCGTGCATGTGTCCAATCACGGCGCCCGTCAGTTCGACGGTGGCCCGGCCGCGATCGAAGCGCTGCCCGCCATTGTGCAAGCGGTCGGTGGCGATAGCCGGATCGTGTTTGACAGCGGGGTGCGCGGTGGCCTGGACATCATTCGGGCGCTCGCACTCGGTGCCGACTTTGTGCTGCTCGGTCGCGCCTTCATGTATGCGGTGGCGGCGCTGGCCGAACGCGGTGGCGACCATGCGGTCGATCTGCTGGTTGCCGACATGGAGTCGAACATGGTCAACCTGGGTTGTCGCAACCTGGCCGAGCTGCGCGAACGACTCAGCTGAGCAACAGGGCCGGGTCAAAGGAGACCGGCCGCCCGGCTTGCGCCGGGGGGCTGCCAGCCGGGCGCGGTGAGCGGGCTGGCAGCGATAAAGGTCTGAT
>CAXBNM010000503.1:0-2236 GCA_963976885.1 uncultured Burkholderiaceae bacterium | reverse complement strand
CGACCAGATCATGTGCCTGGGGTGGAAGATCTTTATTCCGGTCACGTTGGTGTGGCTGGTAGTCGTGGCGATCTGGATGCAGACGCCATGGAACATCTGGGATTAATCTGATGCACGCAGTCAAAGACTTTGTATCCAGCTTCATGCTGCTGGAGATGCTCAAGGGGCTCCGGCTCACCGGGCGCTATTTCTTCGCCCGCAAGATCACGATTCAATACCCGGAAGAGAAAACACCTGCCTCGCCGCGGTTTCGCGGTCTGCATGCGCTGCGTCGCTATCCCAATGGCGAAGAGCGTTGCATTGCCTGCAAGCTGTGCGAGGCAGTCTGTCCGGCGCTGGCCATCAACATTGAGTCTGAGGTGCGCGAAGATGGCAGCCGGCGTACCACCCGTTACGACATCGATCTGACCAAGTGCATCTTCTGCGGCTTCTGTGAAGAGTCCTGTCCGGTCGATTCGATTGTGGAAACCCATATTCACGAGTACCACGGCGAGCAGCGCGGCGACCTTCTCTTTACCAAGGAGATGCTGCTGGCGGTGGGTGATCGCTACGAGAAAGAAATTGCCGAACGGCGCACCGAAGACGCGGCCTACCGCTAGACCCGCCTGAGGTTCGCCCAACAGGCCTGGCTGGTTCAGGCCGAGAATCCACCCGGATCCGCAAGGCTTCGGTTATCAAGTTGGCCGCCATTGGGTTGGCCAGGGGAAAGTTCATAAGCAATGGATGCGCAGTCGTTTCTATTCTGGTTGTTTGCCTCGATTACGATCGTCGCAGCTATTCGCGTGGTGACCGCTCGCAATCCGGTGCATTCCGCGCTCTACCTGGTGCTCACCTTTGTCACGTCGGCCTGCATCTGGATGCTGCTGCAGGCAGAATTTCTGGCCATCACGCTGGTGCTGGTCTATGTCGGCGCGGTCATGGTGCTGTTCCTGTTCGTGGTGATGATGCTTGATCTGAACCTCGATCAGATGCGCGAAGGCTTCTGGCGCAACCTGCCGGTCGGGCTGTTCGTCGGCGTGGCCATCATTCTCGAACTTGCCTTCGTGCTGCTCTATGTGTTCTCGGGTGTCTCGGGGGATTCGGCCCCGGCGCTGCCGGCCGACTACAGCAACACCAAGGCCCTGGGCGCGCGTCTGTACACCGAGTATGTCTATCCGTTTGAAATTGCGGCGGTAATCCTGCTGGTGGCCATCATTGCCGCCATTGCCCTGACCCTGCGCAAGCGCAAGGACACCCGCACCAACGACGCTGGCGTGGCGGTACGCACGCGCGCGGCCGACCGGGTGCGACTGGTCAAGATGCCGAAAATCGCCAAACCCCGCCCCACCGACAAGCCCGATGGCGCTGACAGCAGCGAAGGAGCCAACGCATGAGTCTTTCCAGTTACCTCATTCTTGGCGCCGCCTTGTTTGCCATTGGCGTGGTGGGCATCTTTCTGAACCGGCGCAATGTCATCGTCGTGCTGATGTCCATCGAACTGATGCTGCTGGCGGTCAACACCAACTTCATCGCCTTTTCGCACTTCCTTGGTGATGCTGCCGGTCAGGTGTTCGTGTTCTTCATCCTGACCGTGGCGGCGGCCGAGTCGGCCATTGGCCTGGCCATCATCGTCATCCTGTTCCGCAATCTCGAGACCGTCAACGCCGAGGAACTCGACAGCCTGAAGGGCTGACGCGCCCGCACCCGACCGACAAGAATCTTATGAAAATTCTTTATCTCATCGCCGCGTTTGCCCCCTTGCTGGGGGCGCTTGCCGCCGGCCTGTTCGGCAACAAGCTGGGGCGTACCAACTCGCACCGGGTGGCCATTGCCGGCGTGGGCATTGCGATGTTTGCTTCGCTCTGGGTTTTCCTGGATGTGATGCAGGGCAATACTTTCAACGGACCGCTCTATACCTGGGCCGTGGTCGGTGACATCAAGATGGAGATCGGTTTTCTCATCGACACGCTGACCGTGACGATGATGTGCGTCGTGACCTTCGTGTCGTTGATGGTGCACATCTACACCATCGGCTACATGGCCGAAGATGATGGCTATCAGCGCTTTTTCTCCTACATCTCGCTGTTCACCTTTGCGATGATGATGCTCGTCATGGCCAACAACTTCCTGCAGCTGTTCTTCGGCTGGGAAGCGGTGGGCCTGGTGTCGTATCTGCTGATCGGCTTTTACTACCAGCGCGACTCGGCCATCTACGCCAACATGAAGGCCTTCCTGGTGAACCGGGTCGGCGACTTCG
>CAXBNM010000502.1:0-2236 GCA_963976885.1 uncultured Burkholderiaceae bacterium | reverse complement strand
GCGCCATCAGTATCTGCAAAGCCGCGACGGGCGTGTCGGCAATCAAGGGCCACCCACCAGCCTTTGAACCCGGACGCAAGTACCTGCAGCAACTCAAGCGACTGAAGCAACTCAAACGACCGCCGCCGGGCAGCGGTCGCCCAAGCTCTTCAGGGCTTCTTCGCCGCAGCTCCAGCGGCCGGTGCTGCTGGTGGCGGGGCGGCCGCCGCCTCCGGCTCTTTCGGCATATACGGCCCGAGCGGCACCGCATTGAAGCCCTGACCAATCGCCTCGTTGTTGGCCTGCGAGGCCAGTTCAAGATAGTTGGGATTGGCCCGCGCCGCCGCCGCCGTTACGGCCGCGGCCAGCAACGCGGCAAGCCCCGAGGCCTGCGCATTCTGATTGCCGTCCGGCGTGTATTGCTTGGTGCGGGTTTCCTTCCAGATTTCCTGACCGTCGGCCGCCACCATCCGGTACTCGAGTTGCACGGTAATGGTGGTGGCCAGCACCACGTACTGCGCATCCCAGCGTTTGATCGTCAAATACAGAATGGCATCGGCGCCGAACAGCGCGGCCAGCGCCGCCGGGTCCTGCTGGGCTACGCGGTCGGCTTCGTAATAGCCTTCCTGCTCGAGCACGAACTTCACGGTGTTGACCGGAAACACGTAATAGCCACGTTCGGCCAGCGGAATCGGCAGGGTCGACAACAGGTAGTTGCCGGCTTCCACCTCCAGCGACTCATTGACCACCGGCACCACCAGAATCGACCGCGGCGCAACCGCGCGAAAGGTGTCGAGCGCCGGATTGGGTTTGGGTTCAAGCGCCGCACAGGCGCCCAGGCTCAGACTGAGCAGTGCCGCTGCCAGTTTCGCGCGCCGCCCGGGCTGACCGCGTCGCGCGCCGCGTTGTGGGCTGGGGTTGTCCGCGCTCATTGCGTCTTTCCTTGGGTGGTGGCTGTTGCCGCGCCGGGGTTGGCCGTTTTACGGGTGGCGGTCTTGGCACCGGTGCGTTGCAGGTTCTTGATCATCACCGACATCAGCGCCGCGCTCTCGGGCCAGGCCTGTTTCTCGCGCTCGTAGTAACCGATGGCGGTTTCGGCGTCGCCGCGCTCGAGGTACAAAGTGCCCAGCTCGGCGTACAGACCCGGCCCCACTTTCAGATTGGCTTGCTCGAGCGCTGCCAGATGCTCGGTCAGGCCGACGCGCATCGCCTCGGCCTGGGTCGGATCTTTATACTGGTTGTAGAGCATCCGGTCGTAGCCGCCCCAGCTGTACAGATCGTGTGCGCAGCCGCTGGCCAGCGCCACGAAGCCGGCCAGCAAGCCCATGCGCAACCAGCGCGGGCCTTGCGTTGCCAATGCCTTGAAAGCCACCATCGATCAATCCACCCGAATGGTCTTGTTGACACCGTCGGCAACATAGACGCGCTGATCGACCAGCACGGCACTGCCACGCATCACTTGCACCTGATGCGTGCCGGGCAGCACGCGCAGCAAGGCTTCGCCTTCCAGGTACTGACCCACGGTGCCAACATTCTGGCCGTCAATGAAAATTGCCGCGTCCAGCGCGCCGCTTGTCTTGAATGCCAGGCCGGGGCGCATGTCCGACACGCTGGCGGTGCTGGTGGGGGGCTGAATACAGGCCACGGGCGCAATGCCCAGGCACAGCACGACGGCCAGCCTTTGCAGCGACGACGCCGACTGGCGGCGAACAGAAATTGATTGGCTGGGCATTACATGCCTCCTTTGCTGCGGATGATCAGGTCGGTGGCCTTCTGGCCGGCAATCGAGCCGCTGACGAGGTGACCGACTGAGCCTTCATTGGCCTCGGTGTCGCCAAACAACGCGTCAATTTCGAGCTCGGCGATTTCCTTGCCCGGCAGTTGCACGGTAAAACCGGTCTGTTGCGATTTGACCTTCTTGCCAGCCGTTTGCACCGAGAACCTCATGCCCGGTTGCAGGCCTTGCGACTTGCCGCCCGAGATGAAGATCTGTTCGCCGTCCACCGACAGAATGGAGGTTTCCCACGGGCGGTCCTGCAGGCCGGTGGCCATGCCGTTGACGGCCTCGGAAACGGCTTGCCGAATGGCCGCGTCGCCCAGGGTGCCGTCATAGCCGGCGCGCGAACCAAAACCAAAGGTCGAGCCCGCTTCAATCGATGCCTCGCCGGCACCCGAGGTGGTGTAGAACACCTGACCGGTCTGCGTATCAACAAGGCGCAAGTCAATTTTGGCAAACGCCACCTGCTTCTTGGTGGAG
>CAXBNM010000501.1:0-2284 GCA_963976885.1 uncultured Burkholderiaceae bacterium | reverse complement strand
CACGGAGCTTGCATTTGCAATCACTCGTCCAGGATCTGATTGGTCTGCTGACCCTTGAACAACTCGATCTGAATCTTTTTCGCGGTCAGAGCCTCGATATCGGCACGAAGAGAGTCTTCGGTGGCCAGGTACTCGGTCAGTCGCTCGCGGCAGCCAGCCAGACCGTCGAACAAGGCTCGGTGCATTCGTTGCACGCCTATTTCCTGCGCGCGGGCGACCACAACGCTCCCATCATCTACGAAGTGGATCGGGCCCGTGACGGGCGCAGCTTTTCCTCGCGCCGGGTCGTGGCCATCCAGCATGGCCGGCCGATTCTCAATATGGCGGCGTCTTTTCAGGTCGAAGAGGAAGGCATGGAGCATCAGGCCACCATGCCCGATGTGCCCGCCCCCGAGACCTTGCGCGAACTGAGCGACTATCGGCGCGAGTATCTCGACCGGATGCCTGAATCGAAGCTGCCGCGCTTTGCGCTGCTCGAGCGCCCGTTTGAGTTCCGGCCCGCAGAAATGCCGCCGTTTCTGAGCCGCACCAACGAGGCGCCCACCTACGCGATGTGGTTCCGCACCTCCGAGGCCTTGCCCAACGACGCCAATCTGCATCGCAATATTCTGACTTATGTGTCTGATTATTCGCTGGTCAGCGTGGCCACCCGGCCGCACGGCGAGAAACTGCGCAAGGGCCCGTTTTCAATCGCCAGCCTCGATCACGCCATGTGGTTTCAGCGTCCGTTCCGGGTCGATGAGTGGCTGCTCTACGTGATTGAAAGCCCCAGCGCCACAAGCGGGCGGGGCCTGACCGAGGGCCGGATATTCCGCCGCGACGGCGTGCTGGTGGCGGTGGTTACGCAGGAAGGTGTGATGCGACAGGCACGTCCTGCTGCTCCAGCGAGCTGAGAAAACGCCCGCCGGGCCGATGCAGGTACTTCGAAACCGTCGTGCCATCGGAATGAACCACCGGCACCATGCGCGCCCGGCTCGGCGTGGTGATGTGCATCACGCTGATCACCTCTTGCTTGCCGCCGGGTTTGACGAAGCGCTGCTGGGCCACATCGTAATCGGGCGTGCCCAGCGAGCAGACCCAGTTGTTGCTTGCATCGATCAGCGCCAGAGTTTCGCTTTCCAGGTAGCTCATGGCCATCATCGAGAGCTGATCGATGGCCAGCGTGCGCTCGGTGCGGCTGACCATCAGCCGGAAATGCTTCTGCCAGAGCAGCCAGTGCGGCGCATCGGCGGTGAGTGCAAAGACGCCGTTGTTGACCATCGGCTGGCGCGACAGGCTGACCGCACGGCGCAGCCCGTAGCTGTTCATGAAATGGCGAAACATCCACAAGCGGTTGCGCCAGGTCATGGAGCCATAACCCGCATCAACCTCAATGGGCACCGCCAGTCCGTTGCTTTGCGCGCCCTGAATAAGTGCCGGCCAGAAATCGGCCGTCTGCACCCACATGTCGGCATCCATCCACACGTAGGTCTGGTAGCCCGGAAAAAAATCGCGAGCGAACGGCTTGCCGGCAAACGCCAGCATATGCAAAGCATTCTGGGTGGGCGGCGGCTCGATCGGCCAGCGGCCCGGCACGATTTGTATGCCACGGGCACGCAAATCGTCCTGTTGCGCGGCAGTCAGGCCCAGATCAATCAGGCCCAGATCGAATTGCCCGGTCAGGCCGACATCGGCCAGTGAATCGAGCAGATCGAGGTAGTGTTCGACGAACAGACCACTGCAGGCAGTAATAAGAATGGCGTCGGCGTGATCGGTGACAGTCGGACTCGGCATGGCACAGCTAGGAACCTTCAATGCCATGATCGTAATGCACAACGCACCAAAGACCAGCAATACGTCTTCAGTTAACGACGACGCTGTCCTGACAGCGTTGGGTCAATCTCGTTCTCAAGCGCAAAGACATGGTTATCGACCCAGCCCCTGGCCCGCAATGCCTCACCCAGTCCGATCAGATAGTCGAGATTACTGCCACTGGGCCCGTGCGAACTGGCGATCTGGCGCGCAATCTGCGCTTCCGGGGCCGGACCAAGCCAGGCAAAGTTACCCGGTGCAGCCAGATAGGTAATCGCCCGCAACGGTTTGCCGCCGACCAGTTCGAGATCGATATCGACCCGTTCATAGCCGTTTTTCTCGCGATGATCGAGCGCGGTGAAGGTGGCGGCCAACACCAGCGGATCGAGCCGATAAGCGACGCCATCGCAGGCACCGTCCGGATCCGCCACCAAAGTAACGACCCGGCCCGGCGCCTCGGGCGTGCCGCGATGATCGTGCGAGCCTTGCCAGA
>CAXBNM010000500.1:0-2301 GCA_963976885.1 uncultured Burkholderiaceae bacterium | reverse complement strand
TGCATACCGCGGTATCCCAGGCCGACATCATCAGCACCGCCACACTGGCCACCGAGCCTTTCATTGAAGGGCGCTGGCTGGCTCCTGGCGTGCATCTGGATCTGGTCGGCGCCTATACGCCGACCATGCGCGAGGCCGACGATGAAACGATGCGCCGCGGCGCTGTCTTTGTCGATTCGTTCGATTCAACCATCGAGCACATCGGTGAAATTCGCATTCCTCTGCAAACCGGCGTGCTGACCCGCGATGATTTGCAGGGTGATATGTACGACCTGGTGCAAAAACGTGCCGGCCGGCGCGATGCCGACCAGATTACGGTGTTCAAGAACGGTGGCGGCGCCCATCTGGATGTGATGGTCTCGGCGGCGATCGTGGCGGCGGCCGGGGCATGCTAATTGCCGCTGGCCGGGCTGAAGAGAGCCAGGCAACGGCAGCCTTGAAGGGTGATTACATCCATTTTGGCTAACAGTCTATTGCTTTAAATCGTCATAATTATCGGTTGCACAGGCGGCCGCACCGCTAAAATAAGGCATCTCCGGCAACCTGCCGCTTTATGCTCGTCGCGGGCATCGGGCCGGCCGCACCGGACCCCATTTTGATAATCAGCATTCAAGGAGCACTCATGACAGGGCGAGTTCAGACCCATGGTCTTTCGGTGGACGAAAGCCTGCACCAAATGATCGAAACCGAAGCACTGCCTGGTACCGGCGTCAGCGCCGATCAGTTCTGGCAGGCGCTGGCCGATCTGCTCCACACCCAGGGCCCCAAGAACAAGGCCTTGCTTGAGCGCCGCGCCGAGCTGCAAACGCGCATCGACGACTGGCACAAGAGCCGCAAGGGCGCCGCCCATGATGCCGCCGCCTATGAAGCCTTCCTGCGCGAAATCGGCTATCTGCTCGAAGCGGGCGAAGACTTCACCGTGCAGACCGGTGATGTTGACCCCGAAATTGCCACCATCCCCGGCCCGCAACTGGTTGTGCCGGTGATGAATGCCCGTTATGCGCTCAACGCAGCCAACGCTCGCTGGGGCAGCCTGTATGACGCGCTCTACGGCACCGACGCGATGGGCGAAGGCCCCAGCGCTGGCGGCTACGACGAAGCCCGTGGTGAGCAAGTCATTGCCTGGTCCAAGGCCTTCCTCGACAAAGCGATGCCGCTTGATGGCGTCAGCCACCTCGAAGTGTCGGGCTACAAGGTCGACAACGGTCGGCTGGTCGCGCAGACCGCCAAGGGCGAAGTCGGCCTCGAGCATCCCGGTCAGTTCGCCGGTTATCGCGGCGACAAGAGCGCGCCCACCGCGCTGCTGCTGCGTAACAACGGCCTGCATGCCGAGCTGCAGATCGATCGCAAACATCAGGTCGGTCAGGCCGACCCGGCCGGCGTGGCCGATGTGCTGCTCGAGTCGGCAATCTCGACCATCATGGACTGTGAAGACTCGGTGGCCGCGGTAGACGGCCCCGACAAGGCGCTCGCGTATCGCAACTGGCTGGGCCTGATGAAAGGCGATCTGGCCGAGTCGCTCGAAAAAGGCGGCAAGACCATCAAGCGCGTGCTGAACGCCGACCGCGAATACATCGGTGCCGACGACAAGCCGCTGGTACTCAAGGGCCGCTCGCTGATGCTGGTGCGCAACGTCGGTCACCTGATGACCAACCCGGCCGTGCTTGATGCCAATGGCAACGAAGCCTACGAAGGCTTGCTCGATTCGATGTGCACGGTGCTCATCGCGATGCACGACCTGAAAAAAGCCGACGGCATTCGCAACTCGACCGCCGGCTCGGTCTACGTGGTCAAGCCGAAGATGCACGGCCCTGAAGAGGTCGCGTTCGCCGACGAAACCTTCACGATGGTTGAGAAAGCGCTTGGTCTGCCGGCCAATACCGTCAAGATCGGCATCATGGACGAAGAGCGCCGCACCACGGTCAACCTGAAGGCCTGCATCCGCGCCGCGCAGAACCGGGTGGCATTCATCAACACCGGCTTCCTTGATCGCACCGGCGACGAAATGCACACCTCGATGGAAGCCGGCCCGATGATTCGCAAGGCCGAAATGAAGGGCACGCCCTGGATTGCCGCCTATGAAGACTGGAACGTCGACACGGGTCTGGCCTGCGGCCTGGCCGGCAGCGCCCAGATCGGTAAGGGCATGTGGGCCATGCCTGATCTGATGCACGCGATGCTTGAGCAGAAGATCGGCCATCCGAAATCCGGCGCCAACTGCGCCTGGGTGCCCAGCCCGACCGCGGCCACCTTGCACGCCACGCACTATCACGAAGTCGATGTGCTGAATGTGCAGAAAGA
>CAXBNM010000499.1:0-2317 GCA_963976885.1 uncultured Burkholderiaceae bacterium | reverse complement strand
GCTCGATGCGCGCGGCGCGATCTCGGTCACCGAACGGGCTGCCTACATCGCACGCGTGCGCACGATGGCGCGCGGCGTGGCGCAGGCCTATTACGATTCACGCGAAAAACTGGGCTTTCCAATGCTGGCCGGCGCCAGTGCAGGCCAGACCACGTCCACTCCCGCCGCCCCTGTTGCTGATGAGCGCTAAGCCTGCCATGTCTGTTGCCCCCCTCCTTATCGAATTGTTCACCGAAGAGTTGCCGCCGCAGGCGCTGCGCCGCATGAGCGAAGTGCTCGGCCAGACGGTGCTCAAGCAACTGGCCAGCCACGACTTGTGCGCGGCCGATGCCAAAACCCGCGTCTTCGCCGCACCGCGCCACCTCGCCGTGCTGGTTGAACAGGTGCGCAAGGTCGGCGACGCGCGACAGATCACGCTCAAGGGTCCGTCCGTAAAAGTCGGTCTCGACGCCGATGGCCAGCCCACGATGGCGCTGACCAAATGGGCCGAAAAGCAAGGCGTTGAGGTCGCGAGCCTGAGCCGCCAGGGCGAAGGCAAGGCCGAGCATTTCGCGGCGACCAAAACACTCGAAGGCAAGCAACTCGACCATGTCATCAATGACATTCTCGACAAGGCCGTTGCGGCACTGCCCGCCCCGCGCCTGATGCGCTACCAACTGGCCGACGGTCAGACCACGGTCAGCTTCGCCCGCCCCGCGCATCGCCTGGTGGTGTTGCATGGCGACCAGGTTGTGCCGGCTACCGTCCTCGGCCTGCAGTCCGATCGCATTACCGAAGGCCATCGCTTTCTTTCCAGCGGACCGGTCAGCATTGCCTCGGCCCTCGACTATGAAGCGACGCTGGAAAGCGCGCATGTGGTGGCCGCGTTCGAAACCCGGCGCGCCCGTATCGATGCGGCCCTGAGTGCAGCAGCTGGCGAGCAGGCCCTGCAACTTGGCACCAGTGCCGAAGTGCAGGCCTTGCGCGATGAAGTCACGGCCATTGTCGAGTGGCCGGCCATTTATGTCGGTCAGTTCGAGCCGCGCTATCTTGAAGTGCCGGCCGAGTGCCTGATCCTGACGATGCAGACCAATCAACGCTATTTCCCGCTGTTTGATGACAACGGTGCGTTGAGCAATCGCTTTCTGATTGTGTCGAACATGGCGGTTGCCGATCCGTCGCGCATCATCGAAGGCAATGAGCGCGTGGTCAAACCACGGCTGGCCGATGCGGAGTTCTTTTACGCGCAAGACCGCAAGCAAACCCTGGCCAGCCGCCTGCCCCGCCTGGCTTCGGTGGTCTATCACGCCAAACTCGGCTCACAAGCCGAACGCATGCAGCGCGTCCGCCGGCTGGCCGGCCTGATTGCCACGCAATTGCAATTGCCGCCGGCTGAGCAGCAAGCGGTTGAACGCGCGGCCGAACTGGCCAAGGCCGATCTGCTCACCGATATGGTCGGCGAGTTTCCTGAACTGCAAGGCATCATGGGCACGTACTACGCGCGCCACGATGGCGAAAGCGAGGCGGTGGCCGAGGCCATTCGCGAGCAATACCAGCCCCGCTTTGCCGGCGACGCGCTGGCCAGTACAACGGTCGGTACCGTGCTGGCTCTGGCCGACAAACTCGAAACCGTGGCCGGCTTGTTCAGCATCCGCCAGTTGCCCACTGGCGACAAGGATCCGTTCGCGCTGCGCCGCCATACGCTGGGCATCATCCGCATGCTGATCGAAAAGCCGCTGACACTGTCTATGCCCGAGTTGATGCAGGCCTGCCGCGAGGTTTTCGAGCTGAGCGACGAGACCATCGCGCAACTGGAAACCTTCTTCTACGAGCGACTGAACGGCTACCTGCGTGATCTGGGCCATCCGGCCGGTGAAATTGCCGCCGTGGTCGATCTGCGCCCGCCGCTGCTGGCCAATGTGCCGGCCCGGCTCAGCGCGGTCAGCGAATTTGCCCGCCTGCCGCAGGCCGAAGCACTGGCCGCGGCCAACAAGCGCATCGGCAACATCTTGCGCAAGGCCAGCCTGGAGCACCCCGGTGCTCCCGACAGCGCCCGCTTCGAAGACGACGCCGAGCGTGATCTGGCCCGGGTGATTGACGACCTGGATCGCGACGTCAATGCGGCGATGCAGGCAGGACGTTACACTGAGGCCATGACACAACTGGCGCGGGTTCGCGAACCTGTCGACCGCTTCTTCGATCAGGTCATGGTGATGGCCGAAGATCCGGCGGTGCGTGAAAACCGCCTCCTGCTGCTTAACCGTCTGCATGCCATGATGAATCAGGTAGCCGATATTTCCCGACTGGCAAACGCGTGAAATTACTCATCCTTGATCGC
>CAXBNM010000498.1:0-2330 GCA_963976885.1 uncultured Burkholderiaceae bacterium | reverse complement strand
GGGCACTCACCGTTGGGCAGATGCCGCAACAACTGGCGATGTATCTGGGCGATGTGTTCTCGTCGACCTGGGCGTTTTTGCTGGTCGTCAACATCGTCTTGTTGATTCTCGGCGCCATCATCGAGAACGCGGTGTTGTTGCTGATTCTGGCGCCAATGCTGGTGCCGATTGCCGAGCAGAACTTCGGCATCGACCCGATTCACTTTGGTGTCGTGATGGTGTTCAACATCATGATCGGTCAGTACACCCCCCCGATCGGCTTGTCGCTGTTTGTCATTCGCGACATCACCGGCATGTCACTGGGGCGCATTTCAAAGGCGGTGGCACCCTTCCTGATTCCGCTGATTGCCAGCTTGTTCGTAATGACCTACTTCCCCTGGGTGGTGTTGTGGTTGCCCAGAACGCTCGGCTTCTGATCAGCGCGCCACGCCCGCTGCCAGCATCGAATCAATCTGCGCGGTGCTGTAACCGGCCTCGGCAAGTATCTGCCGGCTATGTTCACCCAACTGCGGCGCCATTGCCTGTACGGTGCCCGGTTCGTGCCGAAACTTGATCGGCATGCCCAGGTGCGTGATGGTCTGTGTGGCGTCGTTGGGGTCGGCAAAGGTGAGCAGCATTTCGCGCGCGTGCAGATGTTCGCTGCGCAGGCCCTCATCAAGCGTACGCACCGGTGCCCAGCACACGTCGAGCGCATCGAGCCGCGCCTGCCAGTGGGTCAGTGGTTGGGTTGCAAAGGTGTCGCGCAAGAACACGCGGACCGGTTCCTGACCGACCCCTGGTGGTGTGCGACAGGCGTCGAGCAGGTCGGGGCGGCCGAGTTCGTGCATCAGGTTCTCGGCGAATTTCATTTCGCTGCCGCCCAGTGTCAGGTAGGCATCGTCAGCACACCGATAGATGTTGTAGAGCGCATTGCCGCCGAGCGTGCGTTCCTGCTTGGGCACTGGTGCCTGCTGTTCGGCAAATACCGAGCCGACAATATTAGGCAGCCAGCCCACCAGGCTGTCTTGCATCGAGATGTCGAGGTAATCGCCGAGTCCTGTCTGGGTTCGGCGCAGCAAGGCCATCAGGATGCCGTTCATTGCCATCAGTGAACTGAGCGCATCGGCCGACGGCATATTCGGCATCGCCGGCCGGCCATCGGCGTCTTCATTCAAGCTGACCAGGCCGGTTTCGGCCTGGACGCTCAGGTCGTGTGCTGGCTTGAGCGTGTTCGGTCCGGTCTGACCGAATGCCGAGATCGAGCAGTAGACGATGCGCGGATTCACCGCGCGTACCTGTTCATAGCCTACGCCCAGTCGATCGACCACGCCGGGGCGGAACGATTCAACGATGACATCGGCCTGGGCGGCCAGTTGCAGAAAGGCTTCCACGGCGGCGGGTTGTTTCAAATTCAGCACCAGCGAACGCTTGCCCCGATGGGTGTTGCGAAAGTAGACGCTCTGGCCGGCTTGTCGGGCACCGATCTCACGCGTGGGTTCGCCGGCGGGGGATTCGATCCGGATGACGTCGGCGCCATGGTCGGCCATCACCATCGTCAGGTGCGGTCCCGGTAGAAATTGAGACAGGTCCAGTACTTTGACGCCGTCGAGTTTCATGGCTTGGTTCCCTTCGGTTTGAGTTTGTCGGTTGGCCCGGCCAGCGCCGGACATTGGTCGCGGCAACATCGAAATGCTGCGCGCCGAATTCGGCTACGATTGAACCATGACAACACTAAAGCAGGCTGCGGCCATCCTGATGCAGGATGCCACGCAGCAAGCGCAGGGGGTCAGCAACGGCGAATACTCGACAGCCGATCTGCTGTCGGTCCAGGCGAGCGAGACCGATCGTCTGAATCCGATGCTGAATGCGTTCGTGCATCGTCTGGCGCCCGTCGACGTGCCGGCCGATGTGCCGTTCAATCCGCTGCGCGGCGTCAGCTTTGCCGTCAAGGACAACATCGACGTTGCGGGTTTGCCCTCGCACAGCGGCCTGCGGGCGCTGGCCGCCGCGCCGGCCGCCGCCGACGCGCCGGTAGTGGCGCGTTTGCGGACCGCCGGGCTGGTATTGACGGGCAAACTGAATATGTCACCCGTGGCGCTCGGTGCAAGCAATCACAACGACGACTTTGGCAATTGCTTCAATCCGCTGCGTGCCGGTTACAGCCCGGGCGGCTCCAGCGGTGGCGCTGCCAGCGCCGTGGCCGCTGGTTTGGTCAGTGTGGCGCTGGGCACCGACACCATGGGCTCGGTGCGCTTGCCGGCGGCCTGGTGCGGGGTTGTCGGATTCAAGCCGAGTTGGGGACACATACCAACTGGCGGCGTGTTGCCGCTATGCAGCGCGCTCGACCATGT
>CAXBNM010000497.1:0-2364 GCA_963976885.1 uncultured Burkholderiaceae bacterium | reverse complement strand
TTCAGCGTCTTCAAGGTAGCGGGCCAGCCCGACGCCGATCCGGCAACACTCATCAAAGCCGACGCCAAACCCATTGCTACCTTGTACCCCGAGAAGCGCACCTTTCAGGCCAGCGGTCAGACCATGACCGAAGCGGCAATCGATCGCAGCCTGAGCCGCGACGTTTACCTGTCGATGGGCGAGCCTGTCGACGGCGGCCAGTGGATCATCCGGGCCCACATCAAACCGTTCATCAACTGGATCTGGCTGGGCTGCGTAATGATGGCTTTCGGCGGCTTCATCGCCATTGCCGATCGACGCTACCGACGGGCCAATGCGGCCCGCAAGGCCAGCGTATCAACCGGCTCGGCGGCGCGCGCATGAAGGTACTCAAGTTCCTGCTGCCACTGTTGGTTTTTGCGGCGATTGCGGTGTTTCTGTTTCGCGGGCTCGACAAAGACCCGAGCCAGATCCCGTCTCCGCTGATTGGCAAACCGGCCCCCGCCTTCAACCTGCCCGTTCTCGGCACCACCGATACCTTTTCGCCCGAGCAGTATCGCGGCAAGGTCTGGCTGCTGAACATCTGGGGCTCGTGGTGCGCAGCCTGTCTGGTTGAGCATCCGATCTTCAATGACGCGGCGCGTCAGCAAAAGCTGCCTCTGGTTGGGCTGGCCTGGAAAGACAAGCCCGCCAACTCGCAGGCCTGGCTGGCCCGGCATGGCAATCCGTTCACCGTCGTCGTCAGCGATGTACCGGGCCGGGCCGCGATCGACTACGGTGTCTACGGTGCGCCCGAAAGCTTTCTGATCGACAAGCAAGGCGTCATTCGCTACAAGAAAGTCGGCCCGTTCTCGGTTGACGAATTCAACAATACGCTGCTGCCGCTGGCGGCACGGCTGGCACAGGAATAAACCCATGGCCGGACCGGTTAAAACCGAGGTTGAACTGCCGCCACTGACCCCGGCGCAGCAAGAGCAACTGCAGGCCTTGTCGCACGAGTTGCGCTGCCTGGTGTGTCAGAACCAGACGCTGGCCGACTCGGCCGCCGACCTGGCCACCGACTTGCGGAACCAGGTTCATGAACAGGTTGCCGCCGGCAAGAGCGATGCCCAGATCAAGCAATACCTGGTCGATCGCTATGGCGACTATGTGTTGTACAACCCACCGGTACAGGGGAATACCGCATTGCTGTGGGGCGGACCCTTCGCGCTGCTGGCCGTCGGCGCGGCCTCATGGTTCATGATTCAGCGGCGCCAGAAGCTAGCGCGGCGCACGAATGATGCGACCACCGAACAAGCCGCCCCGCCCGATGAGGCCGCTCTCGAGCGTGCCCGTAAAATGCTCGACGACTGAGCCCTGAACCGGGTTTGACCACGTAGAGATAACTGATGAATTTCAAACAGAAAACCGCGCTGATTACCGGCGCCGGCAGCGGCATCGGCCGTGCCTGCGCACTGGCGTTTGCGGCCCGCGGCGCCAATGTAGTTGCCGTGGATATCGATGCCAATGCGGGCCGTGCCACCGCCGACCAGATTCGCCAGGCCGGTGGCAAAGCCATTGATGTCCAGGCCGATGTTTCCCGGTCGGCCGATGTCCAGGCTTATGTGGCCGCAGCCCTGAAGGCCTACGGATCGATTGACTGCTTTTTCAACAACGCCGGTATCGAGGGCCTGATTGCCCCGACCGCCGACTACGACGAGGCGGCTTTCGATGCGGTGATCGCGGTCAATATCAAGGGCGTGTTTCTCGGCATGCGTCACGTACTGCCGGTCATGATTGCGCAAAAGACCGGCACCGTCGTCAACACATCATCGATCGGCGGGCTGGTCGGTTCACCCGGCATGCCCGCCTACTGTGCGTCCAAACATGCGGTACTGGGGATGACCAAAGTGGCTGCCGGTGAAAACGCCGCCCATGGCATTCGCGTCAATGCGGTGTGTCCGGGCCCGATCGAAACCCGCATGATTCATGCCATCGAAAAGCAGATCAACCCTGACGACCCCGACAACGTTGGCGACAAATACCAGGCCTCGATTCCGCTCGGGCGCTACGGCACCGCACAAGAGGTGGCCAACGTCGTGCTGTTTCTTTGTTCGGATCTGGCCAGCAATGTCACCGGGGCGCATTACGTGGTTGACGGTGGTCGCACCGCGACCCCGGCCGCCGTCACCACGGTCAGCCGTTAGCCTGCGCGGCGTCTGTCTGGCCTGGCCGCTCGCGTAACCAGATGACAGCGGCCAGCAGCAGATTCAACAAAGCCATGGCTCCAAGCACCCAGCCGGCATTGGACCAGCCGCCCGCCAGGCCAGCCGACCAGGCCACCAGCGGCGGCAACAGCAACTGCCCTGCCGACGACCCTTGTTGCATCAGGCCGACCGTACTCGA
>CAXBNM010000496.1:0-2371 GCA_963976885.1 uncultured Burkholderiaceae bacterium | reverse complement strand
GCCAGCTCCCGGTTGGCCAGGGCGCGTTGCAGCGCGATTTTCATGCGCGCCACGGGCGCATAGGTGCTGGCCGGGTATTCCTGCAAGAACAACTCGTAGCCGAGTGCCGAGTCGTTGTTGCTGGCAATTTCCCAGGCAACCCGTTCGGCTTCGGTGGGGCCGCTCGGGCGCGCCACCGCCGCTGGTACCGGGGCAACGGGCTGCGGTGCCGCCACGGCGTTGAACAGAAACTCGCCGGTGATGCTGCCTTCGATCCAGGGGCTTTGCTTGCCCTCGGAAGCCTTGATGGTGGCGGCGGCCACCTTCTTGAGCATTTGTTCGACCGGCAGGCCGGGCTGATCGATGAATCGCAGCAGGTGCGAGGTGTAGAGGCCGTTGCTGCCGTCACCATCGGCGGCGACGCCACCCGGGCGGGTCGCAAAGCTGATCAGGGTGCCGTTGGGGGCATTGCCCATCCGGGCCAGGCCGCGATTGCCGCCGCCGCGAAAGCGGTTGAGAAAGGGGTTGTCGCGACAGGCGTCAAGAAACATCAGCTTGACGTCGGCGCCAGTGTTTTCGAGCCGGCCGAGCAAGGTGGTGACATCGATGGCGTTGAGCGGCACGTCGTACTGCGACTGCAGGGAGGCGTCGACGGCCAGCAGATAGTTGCGCCCGTCGACCTGGACACCATGACCGGCATAGAAAAACAATGCGCTGTCACCGCGGCCGATCTGGCTGAGGAATTTCTCAATCGTGATGCCGATCTCGTCGCGCTTGAGATTGAGAACCTCGGTTACCTTGAAATCGAGCGCGCGCAGTTTGGCGGCGACCGCCTTGGCATCATTGGTCGGATTGACCAGCGGCGATTGCTGGTAGTCGGCATTGCCCACCACCAGCGCCACGCGCGCTGCCATGACACTGGCAGGCGCCATGACCAATGCGGCCAGCAGGACGAGCAGCGCCGCAAAACGGGCCCGGCCCTGCCGGTTGCGCGCTGGAGCGTGGCGCCTGTTCATTACTGACGAGTCAACTCGACCGCGCCGCCGTCGGTGCCGACGAGAACCACGCGATTGGCTGACGCCTCGTAAACGTTGGCCGTTCCGTTCATGCGATCTTTCATGCCGCTCATGAAGGTTGCCATCATGCCGCCCAGCGCATTGCCTGAGGTTTCCTTGATGGATTCGAGCTGGACGCGGATCAGATCGCCCTCAACCTGCCAGGTGCCAACCATCTGCAGTTGCAGGTTCATGCCTGACTGGGCATCGTTGACCTCGTAGACGGTGCTGCCGTCTTGCGAATAAGTGACGTTGTACACGGGCGATTTGGAGCCTTCGCGCGGATTGAGGCTGCGCCCGACCCAGTTACCGACGAGCATGCTCTTTTGCACGGCGCCGACATTGTCCTCACCGGTGTAGGGCGGCGGTGGCGGGGGCGGGCCCATGGCGGCACAACCGGCCAGTCCGAGGGTGAGCAGGCCGGCGGCCAGCAAACGGGCATTACGCGCAATCATTGCAAAACTCCCAATTCAGTTCAGAGAAAGAGACAAGGTAACAGTTTTTTGCAGCCCCGAGCATCTGCGTCAGGTTAGCCCGAACGGGTCCCTGGCTGCGGCAACGCCCGGCTGGCGAGACTGATCGGCCTGGCCGGCGTTCAATGCGACAATACGAGCCATTCTGCGCAGATCATCCTCCTGCCGGTGTTTCCATGCTGCGACATTGTTCACGCGTGCCCTTGCCACGTCTGAAGGTGTCAACCATACCGACCACTGCGCCGCTCCAAATTTCGGCTCCGTAGCCTGTCCAACCGTTTGTCGTCGCCCATGCCTCAGAAGTTCACGCGCTCTTCCCGTTCCGTACTTTCAGTACTGGGTCTGGTGTTGTTCGCCTGTGCGCTCTGGTTCGGCTGGCAGGCGTATCGGGTGCCGCCGGTGTCCGAGGGCTGCCTGCCTCTTGGCGATCATCATCTGGTCTGCGCGGCCAGTGACATGGCGCGGCCAGCCCGGCGAGGCGCCGTGCTGCTTGAGGATGCCAGCTTTGATCTGCGCGGCGGCGCGGTTCGCCTTGAGGCCGCGCGCAACGAAACCGTGGCTTTTCAGTTGATTGTGCGCACGGTCACGGCAGGGCCAGCCCGGCTGCAACTTGAGCTTGCCCCCTTTGTGGCACCAGCGGCCGCCGCTGCGGACGCCGGCGCGACGATGCGCCAGATCGATCAGCAGTGGTTTCAGGCGCATTACGTGGCGCTCGAGAATGCCGGCTACACCTGGGGGCCGCCCACCGAGGTGCTGCCCTGGCCGGCAGCCTATCCCGATGCGCTCATTCCTGCGACGCAGCCGTGCACACCGGCTCGCCCGTTGAGTGAATCGGCGGTGCTGGCAGCCGAGGCCGGTGCCAAT
>CAXBNM010000495.1:0-2400 GCA_963976885.1 uncultured Burkholderiaceae bacterium | reverse complement strand
CGCATTGGCCCGCCACACCGACGCTGGCAACTGCAACGCGACCGGCAAGACATCTATCAGGCGGCCATCACCGACCCGGCCTTTCGCTTGCAACTCTCGGCCCGTCCGCCCAGCAAACCAGTACTGCAGGGCGAAGCCGGTTTCTCGCGCAAAGGTCTTGACGACCTGCAGGCCAGTTACTACTACAGCCGACCGCAACTGCAGATCACCGGCCGCCTCGAGCGCCCCGAACAAGCGCCGCTGACATTCACCGGCACCGGCTGGCTCGATCATGAATGGTCGAGCGAGTTGCTCGACCCGCAAGCCGAGGGCTGGGACTGGGTTGGTCTGAATTTTGCAGATGGCAGCGCGCTGATGGCTTTCCAGATGCGCGCCGATGACGGCCCGCCGCTGCGCCGGACCGCTCGCCTTGTTGACGCAAACGGTACGGGTCACGATGTGCCGGTGCAGTTTTCCACGGTGCGCCAATGGGAGTCACCCCACACCGGCGCACGTTACCCGGTCAGCGTGCGCCTGCAGGCCGGTCCGCTCGATCTGCTCCTCGTCCCCCTGCTCGATGATCAGGAACTGGACTCGCGCCGCAGCACCGGCACCGTGTACTGGGAAGGCGCAATGCGTGTCTACTCATGGTCGACTGCCGCAGCCCAGGCGGCCGGCCAGCCACAAAAAAGCCCTGACACACCGGTAGTGGGTCAGGGCTATCTGGAAATGACCGGCTACGCTGCGCCGATCAAATTCTGACCGCGCATCGCTGCGCGGATCAGCAGGGCTTGGTGGTAGTCAACGCGGCTTGTCTGAACCCGGTTCGTTGACCATATCGACGGTGTTGGTCGGCGTAAAACCAAACCTGGCCAGCAAACGGTCAACACGGATGCTGATGTCGTGTTGCACATCGGCCGGCAGCTTTTTCATCAGGAACGGGATACCGATCAGCAACAAGGCGGCATCGTCGCCAAGCCCGAACAACAACGCAAAGTCGGGAATGAGGTCGATGGGGCTGATGACGTATGCCAGCATGGCCAGAATCGCGAGCTTCACTCCGCGCGGCGTACCGGCATGGCGCAAAGCAAACAAGAGCATGAGCCCGTTACGTCCCAGGCGTCGAATCAGAAAAGCAGCGCGTGCAAGCCACATGAGGGTGATCCTCCATTGTCATGAATCGTGCCGCTCCGAAAACCGGATCGGCTCGCCGTACGGGTCAGCGTACCAGCGAATTGATTTCAATGATCGGCATCATCACTGCCAACACGATGAGTAACACAATGCCACCCATCACGAGGATCAACAACGGCTCAAGCAGGCTGGTAAGCCCCAGCGCGCGCCGTTCGGTTTCACCCGACACCGTTTGCGCGCACCGTTCGAGCATTTCACTGAGTTCGCCCGTCGCCTCGCCACTGGCAATCATGTGTACGACCATTGGCGGGAATTGATTGCCGACGCCCAAAGCACGGGCCAGCGACGCTCCTTCCCTGACTCTGGATATGGCGTCGTCGACGTTGTTTTTCAAGGCCACATTGCTCAACGTGCGCGCACCGGCCTCCAGCGCTTTGATCAAAGGCACGCCAGCACCGGTCAAAATGGCCAAGGTTGAGGTAAATCGGGCGGTATTCATCCCGCGCAACATGCGCCCTATGATGGGCGCTTTCAGCATGCGGGTATCCCAGGCCAGTCGAGCGGTTGGCGCCCGCAGGCTCAGTCGGAACATGATGATGGCTACAGCAAGCCCGATCGCGACCAGCCAGCCCCACTGACGAATGAAATCGGACAGCGCAATCAGGCCGACCGTCAACGCCGGCAAGGCCTGATCGGTCTGGTCAAATACCGTCACCACTTGCGGCACCACATAGGTCAGCAGCGCAATGATGACCATCAGTGCCACCGCCGACACGATAGCCGGATAGGTAAAGGCAAGAATGATCTTCTGGGTAAGCGTGGAACGGGCCTCGACATAATCGGCCAGCCGGTTCATCACCATGCCCAGATCGCCTGATTGCTCACCAGCGGCCACCAAGGCCTGATAGACCTCGGGAAAATCTTTGGGATATTTGCTGAGCGCCTCGGCAAAGGTCTGGCCGCCCACCACATCGCTGCGTACCGCGGCAAAGCGTTCGCGCACGACACGCCGCTCACCCTGCTCGGCCACCGTGCTCAACGCTTGTTCAATCGGCAGGCGGGCAGCCAGCAGGCTTGCCAGTTGCCGGGTAGCCAAGGTCAGTTCGGCCGTGCGCAGCCGGCCATGAACGACGGGTTCGCGGGCGTTATCAACTTGTTGCAGGGAGTCGACCTGCAGCGGCGTCAGCCCTCGCTCACGTAACTGACTGCGCGCATGACGCGCCGAATCGGCATCGAGCACACCTTGCTCGATTTTGCCGGTGGCGGTGGCAGCTTCAAAGCGGAACG
>CAXBNM010000494.1:0-2439 GCA_963976885.1 uncultured Burkholderiaceae bacterium | reverse complement strand
GGTCCATTTTATTGAGCACCGGAATGACGTCGACATTGAGGTCGATGGCGGTATAGCAATTGGCCACCGTTTGCGCCTCAACCCCTTGCGAGGCGTCCACTACCAGCAACGCACCTTCACAGGCCGACAATGAACGGCTGACTTCATAAGAGAAGTCGACGTGTCCGGGCGTGTCGATCAGGTTGAGCTGATAAACCTGGCCGTCGGCGGCCTTGTAGGCCAGAGTGGCGGTCTGGGCCTTGATCGTAATGCCGCGTTCGCGCTCCAGGTCCATGGAGTCCAGGACCTGCTCGCTCATCTCGCGATCGGAGAGGCCGCCACAGCGCTGAATCAACCGGTCAGCGAGGGTCGACTTGCCGTGATCAATGTGGGCAATGATTGAAAAGTTACGGATATGCTGCATCAGGGTGCACGGAAAACGCGTCGAGAGTTCGACGCGTGGGGGGATTCTATCAGTCAGGGGGACTCTGCCGTTGTCTGGACGCCACCAGAGAGGCGCCAGCGCGGCAAAAAGAGCCTCTAACCACGGATTGCCTCAGATTCGGCCAGGAGAAAGACCCGCAATCCGAGCGACGCCCGCCCAATCAGGCCGGCGTCGCAAACCACCTGTTTGCGCGATCAGGAGGCCGGCTTCAGCGGTACGTATTGCGCGGACTCTCCTCGTTGCACCAGCAAAACAGCCGTTTTGCCGGGCTCGAGCTTGGCGGTCGTGGCATTGAATTTCGGTACGCTATCGACATCAACGTTGTTAATCGTCAACACCACATCGCCTGGCCGCAGGCCTGCCTCGCGGGCCGGCCCTTCAACCGCCTCAACCAGGACGCCACCCGGCACGCGCATCTCACGCGCCTTGTCGGCCGGCAGCGTGGTCACGCCCAGGCCCAGCGAATTGGCGGACGCATCGGCGCGCTCACGTTTTTCAGGGGCCGGCTTGGCAGCAGCGGCACCGCGCTCAGGGGTCATTTCACCGACGGTCAGTTTGAGTGACTTTTCGACGCCCTTGCGCCATACCTTCATGCTCACCGGAGTACCCGGTTTGGTACCGCCGACGATACGGGGCAGATCGCTGGCCTTGGTGATTTCGCGGCCATCGAATTCGACAATGATGTCGCCGATCTGCACACCACCGGCTTCGGCCGGACCATCCTCGGCGACACTGCGCACCAGCGCGCCGTCGGCATTGGGCAGGCCAAGCGGCTCGGCAATTTCTTTGGTGACCTCGGCAATGCCCACCCCGATACGGCCACGCACCACCCGGCCCTCTTCGCGGAGCTGGTTGGCAACATTCATGGCCTCATCGATTGGAATGGCGAATGAGATGCCCATGAAGCCGCCGGTACGGCTGTAGATTTGCGAGTTGATGCCGATTACCTCGCCGTTCATGTTGATCAGCGGGCCCCCGGAATTGCCCGGATTGACCGCCACATCCGTCTGAATGAACGGCAGATAGTCGCCCGTGTCACGACCCTTGGCCGACACGATGCCGGCGGTAACGGTATTGTTCAGGCCAAACGGCGAGCCGATTGCCAGCACCCACTCGCCGACCCGAACCTTGTTCGGATCGCCGATCGTCAAACTCGGCAATTCGGTTGCATCAATCTTGAGTACACCAACATCAGTACGCTTGTCCGAGCCGATCAGTTTGGCCTTGAACTCGCGGTCATCGCTGAAGGTCACGAAAATCTCATCGGCACCGTCAACGACGTGATGATTGGTCATCACGTAGCCATCAGAGGTAAACACGAAGCCCGAGCCAACGCCTCTGGGCACTTGCGGCTGATCGCGATCTTCACGCTCGTCCGGGCGGTCGGGTGTGCGCCCGCCGGGCCCACCTTCACCGGGCGGGAAAAAGCGTCGGAAAAACTCGAAAAACGGATCGTTTTCGTCCATGCCTTCGGGCAATGGGATACGTGAGCGGCCGTTGCTGCGCCGAGCTGCCGTGGTTCGGATATTGACCACCGCCGGCCCGAAGGCAGCTCCACCAGATCCGCAAACTGCGGCAATTCTGTGCGCGCCTGTGCCGGGGCGCCAGGCATCAGCAGGGTCAGACCCAGCACCAGGCTGAGCATCAGATTGATCAATTGAGACATCAGTGACTTCCAATGGGGGGTTACAGACCGACAAGGTAGCAAATTGCGGCCCGACGTACAAAATAAACCAGCTTGCCATGACAGGCAGGATTTTCCGAACCTGCTAGGCACGAACGGCGGCACGGGCCTGCCAGACCATCCAACGACACAATTGCCGCCAATCGTGCCGACTGAGCCGGGATCGATAAACCCGCCATTCCCGGCTCGCGCCATCGGCCAGACGGCACCGAACACGAGCCTGACGCGCATTGTGCCAGCCAAATTCGAAACTGGCCGGCTGGGTTGTGGCGCTGACGCCCACCGGATCTGGCGCAAGCCGGCGCTCAATGACACGACAGCTGCCATCGGC
>CAXBNM010000493.1:0-2454 GCA_963976885.1 uncultured Burkholderiaceae bacterium | reverse complement strand
CGCCCCATGAGTTGCCTGCGTACTGAAGACAACTCTCAGCGGTGCGTTAATCATGTAATGGCCGAAATGCGCGGACGACAGGGGCTCCTTCAGTCCGGCACGGGTATGTATGGCGCGAACCAAAGCCGTGACATCGAGAACCCCCGTTGTGCCGGCGCGTAACGGGACATCAAAGGCCTGCGTATCATTCGGAGCACGACCCTCCACACTTTGGCGAAGGCCTTTGCGATAAACCGGTTCACCGGTTCCGTGCGCCATCACAGGATCGGCCCCGAGATGGACGCTCTCAGGCGGCTGCTGAACCACCAAGCGACTGATCTTTCCCTCGAACATCGCGAGCAGGAGAGTCGGCCCCAAACGGTCTATGCGTAACGCGGTCAGAGGAGCTTCCTGACCCTGGCTGTCTCGTCCGTACGCAAGACAATCTACGCCGGGCCAGCCGGCGACGGTCTCAGACCTGAGGAGAAAGCCGGTTATGGGCCAGCCACTCGGGCCTGAACCAACGGCGCCCGCTGGCGGCGCGCCGCCCTCGACCGATGCGGACTTGTTCCTTAACAGACCGGCTGCATGCCGAACCGGGCCAAACAACTCAAGCGCGATGGAGCGATCAACAACTGTCTCGCGCGCCGACACACGTCCGACACTCAAGGCTCCCTGAACAAGCGCCATCACCCAGGAGCGGTCGAGATGAAAGAACCGGATCGACTCGTCGGGCAAGGCATCAGGATTCGGTACCAAGTAAGGCACGGGTACGCCATACATCAGCATCAGCTTGGCGCACCATCTCGCGATGTCCGCACCAGCATCGCCATCATCCACTTGCAGCGCGGGGGCCGGTGGCGCTGCCGGCGCGGCAATGGCATCTTGCGGCTTGTGTGCAGCGATGCGATTCAATTCAATGGCCAGCCGCCGGGCGACATCCTGCGGCACGGGTCTGTGTTGCGTATTCGGATGCACAATCGAAGCATCGAGCGCACTTTCGCCGACCAATTTGAGCCGTTGCGGCAGCCTGGATTCTTGCTCCGATCTGCCGATTCTTGCGAAAGCGTCGCGCCTGAAACGGCGCATCGTTACAGTCATGGCACGATTTCGCAGCGTCAACAAGCGCCCAAGTTGCCAGGCGGCAGCTTTTGAGGTGTCGAACAGTCCGGTCGTCGGGTCAAAGGTCAGGGCAGAATCCGCGTTAGGCAGATCTTTGAGCGCGAGCGAAGGCGAAGGGTCATAGGGCGTCAAGGGGCCTCGATACCAGCTTGCGGTTTGCGCACCGACACGAGTGCTGAATCGAACCAACGCATAACCTCGGTCTACCGCCTCATTCAAGGCCTTGGTTACGTCACTCTTGCCACTTTCACCGTGTCGATGCAACAAATTGGATTTGCCTTCATCGCGCTGCGCAAGGCGTTGAAAACCGGCCTTGAAGCTACTGGCGGCGCTTATCGGTTGACAGCTGAATTGCCATTCACCCAGCACGACCAGCCGAATGAAAGACTTGGAGACGTGATTACCGGCCAGCGCTTCGGTATGCCCTTCCAGCGACACCAGCAGACAATGGTTAATCAGCGCTCCGCCGCCCCGCGGACCGGGGACCGGCAACCGGTTCGAGCAGACGACGGAAAACACCCCATCGGTTAACAATGACCAGGTCTCTTTGGCTGCCAGCGACACTTCACGGGTATGACAAAGCATGGCCATTTCATCGACTTTCGGCGCAATCTGCAGAAAGTAGGCTCCCGGCAAATCGATAAACCGACACGGAGACGTACCTGCCTCATGTGCCTCCAGTGCGAACGGATTTTGCGCAGTCCCAAGGGGCCCTTGAGTGTCTTTTGGCGGGGCCGCAATATCATTCAGCTTGCCGGTCTCGGGTATGGGCAATGGGCGATCACCCAGATCTCCTGGCGCCATCAGCAGCAAAGCCATCCAGGGCTGTGGCGGGGTGGTAGCGACGGGTTCACCGTCGGCACGGCGCTCCCAGGGCAAGGTCCGTTTTGAAAACACCACATTGGGAAGATAGCCAGCGAACTCACCCGCGTTGGCACTGCCAACGGCACCAGCGCCCGCAGGTGGCTGCACCGAATAAATCAGCCCCGGATCAAGTACAAAGCGATTGCCACCCACAACGAAGGTCTGATTGCTCGCAATATTTTCCGGCGCCTTGCCTGGGTCACTGGCCGGCTCCGGTTGATCCATTGACACTGAATACAGACCAGAGGCAAGCGGTGGAACTGCGGCGCTACCAAAAACGATTTGCCCGCTGTCCGTGGCGTCTGCCGGCTTAGTCATCAGGCCAGCACCACGGATGGCCATGCCTGACCGGTAAACGCCACATCGGGTTGCGTCTGGTAGGCCTGCGTCGCACACGCAGAGAGCACATCCAGGCCTTCCGCATAGTCGGCATCATTCGCAAGACAACCCATCAAATCAGGAAAATGTGAGTCAGCGGCTTGCGCTACA
>CAXBNM010000492.1:0-2462 GCA_963976885.1 uncultured Burkholderiaceae bacterium | reverse complement strand
TGGTCTTCACCGATAGCGGCGCCCCAGCGGAGGTGATGGCCTACGTGCCGACCGCCGCCGTGCGGCTGACGGACCGGCCCTGGCGCTACGACTGGGCCTGGCGCGGTGCGGTCGGCATCGGTCTTATCGCCGGTTGCGCGCAGCTGCTGATGAACATACGGCCGGTGGCCCGGATGGCTCCGGAACCCGCGGCCGCATGAAGACTTGCCTTGCAGAAAAGGGCTAGCGACCTTTCTCTTTACGCCAGGCGGCGAAGTCGGTCAGGGTCTGCTCCTGGGTAGCCGGGTACAGACCGATAATCGTGCGCCCGGCCAAAACCTGCTCGGTAACGAAGTCTTCAAACACGGTCATTTCTGTCGCCTCGGCCGCGAGTTCATCGGCCAGATCCGCAGGAATAACCACAACGCCGTCGCCGTCTCCCACGACCACATCACCGGGGAATACCGGTGTGTCGCCGCAGCCAATCGGCACATTGATATCGATGGCCTGATGCAGGGTCAGATTGGTCGGTGCCGAGGGTCGTTGGTGGTAAGACGGAATGGCCAGCTTGGCGATTTCATCGGAATCCCGGAAACCACCATCGGTCACCACGCCGGCCGCACCACGCACCATCAGGCGCGACACCAGAATGCCGCCGGCCGACGCAGCCGCCGGATTCTTGCGACTGTCGATCACCATCACCGCGCCGGCCGGGCATTGTTCGACAGCCTGGCGCTGCGGATGCTGCGGGTCGCGGAAGACTTCGAGCTTGTTCAGATCTTCACGCGCCGGCATGTAGCGCAGCGTAAACGCTTCGCCCACCATGGTCGGATGGTCCGGATTCAGCGGCGAGACGTTCTGAATGAATTGATTGCGCAGTCCGCGCTTGTACAAGGCTGTGCAGAGGGTTGCGGTGCTGACGCCACGCAGCGCCTCACGAGTTGCATCACTGAGGGACAAGGCTATCTCCTGTATAAATAAAGTACGGGCTGACGGTTGAATCGCGTATCGTAACCGCACGCGCCGGGGATGGTTGCGCGAGGCCGGAATGCACAGCCAATACGCTGTCCGTGCAGGCTCCAAGCCGCACCGCAACGGTGCACATTGCTGCGCTGCGCGCACATGGCACTGGTCTGCATCGATCGCCCCCGGCACCAGCTCTCGTCCTTACCCCCGTGCCGGCCAGGAAACCGTCTGATGATCATCCCCTTACGTGTTCAGTGTCACCTGCAGATTGAATCGGCTCAAGCCTGTCATTGCGTGGCCATGTTGCGCCCGCGCAGTGGCTACGCGCAATGGCTCTCACAGGAAACCTATCGCTTCTCGCCCTGGGTCCACACCACCGAATACGTCGACCAGTTCGGCAACCTGTGTCAGCGCTTCGACGCCCCGGCGGGACGCCTGGACATTGATGTGGACGCGATCGTCGCCACCGAAGCCGAGATAGCGCTGGCCATCAATCTGCCGCCGACCCCGATTGAAGCGGTGCCCGACTCGGTGATGGAGTTTCTGCTGCCCAGCCGCTACTGTCCGGTTGACCGGGTTGGCAGCCGGGCCCTCGACATTGCCGGGCAATACATCGAGGGCAGCGCCCAGGTCGAGGCCATTCGCTCCTGGATCAACCAGAACATTCACTACGAGTACGGCCGCAGTGACGCAAGTACCGACGCGATGGACACCTTGTACAACGGTGCCGGCGTGTGCCGGGACTTCGCGCATGTCGGCATGATGCTGTGCCGCAGCCTGCTCATTCCGGCGCGGATGGTGGTTGGCTATCTGCACCGGCTCGAACCGATGGATCTGCACGCCTGGTTCGAGGCCTATATTGACGGGCGTTGGTATACGGTTGACGCCACCCAGGCCGTGCCGACCGGCGGACGAGTCGTGCTCGGGTACGGACGCGACGCTGCCGACGTGGCGTTTCTTACCAGCTACGGCCAGATCACCACAACGGCAATGACGATTCGGGTTGAGCAACTCGACCAGGGCGGACTGGCCCGCCAGGCCGATTACTGAGCGTTCAGGGGCTCAGTTGCCGTGGCTTGCCGCCACCGTTTTGAGCTGCGAGAAACCGTACAAGGCTTCGAAGCCTTTCTCGCGACCGTGGCCCGATTTGCCCACGCCCCCGAACGGCAACTCGACCCCGCCACCGGCCCCATAGTTGTTGATGAACACCTGGCCTGCCTTGAGTTTGCGGGCCAGTCGCATTTGCCGCGCGCCGTTTGACGACCACACCGAGGCCACCAGTCCGTAGTCGGTGCTGTTGGCAATGGCCAGCGCCTCGGCTTCGTCGGTAAACGGAATCAAGACCTGCACCGGGCCGAAGATTTCATCGCGCGCCAAGCGGTGATCGGCCGGTACGTCGGCGAACAAAACCGGTGGCAAATAGTTACCACCGGCCGGCGCATCAGCGACCACCGTGCCCCGGGCAACCTCGTTGAGACCGGCGCCTTCGTGCAGAAAGCCACTGACGATCTCATGCT
>CAXBNM010000491.1:0-2478 GCA_963976885.1 uncultured Burkholderiaceae bacterium | reverse complement strand
AATACGCATCCATCTACGACAGCTTCACGATCACCGTTTTGCTGCAACTGGAAGACCTGGGCTTCTGTGCCAAGGGTGAAGGCGGCCGCTTTGTCGAAGATGGCAACCTTATCTCCGGCGTCGGCAAATTGCCGTTCAATACCGATGGCGGCGGGCTGTGTAACAACCATCCGGCCAACCGGGGCGGGATGACCAAAATCATCGAGGCGGTGCGCCAGTTGCGCGGCGAAGCCCATCCGGCCGTGCAGGTCAAAGACTGCAACCTCGCCCTTGCCTCAGGCAACGGCGGCGTACTGGGCGCACGCAGTGGCGGCTCGGTTCTGATTCTTGAGAGAGAGTAAAAACCCATGACACAAATTGTTGACCGCAAACTCGCCTCTCCGGTGCCCAGTCCGGAAACCGCCGCCTTCTGGGAAGGCACGGGTAACGGTGTTTTCAACCTGCGTTGGTGCCGCGCGTGCAACAAGACGCACTGGTATCCGCGCGCCATCTGCCCGCATTGCTTCAGCGATGACACCGAATGGCGCCCGGCCAGCGGCAAGGGTGAAATTCATGCCTTCAGCGTCATGTCGCGTGCCGACCCGGTTTATGTGGTGGCGTTCGTCACCCTTGAGGAAGGCCCGACCATGATGACGAATCTGGTTGAGTGTGACTCCGACAAGCTGGCCATCGGCCAGAAAGTAGAACTGGTGTTCAAAGACACCGAAGACGGCATGAAATTGCCGATGTTCAAGCCGGTTTAAAGCTTTCGGCACACCTGTAGCATCGCCAGCCCGTTCCGAGAACGGGCCGGCGATGCAAGGCAATGCAGCATGCGGGCTGGCTAGATAGCAGTCGGAAGAGCCGGTTCGTCACGGCCCAATCCAAGCCGCATTTCAAGCACGGTAAGCACAGCAACCACACCAGCCTGAGCAAGCAGTAGACCCCAGCCCAGCGAATTCGGCGTGACCAGCCCTGTCACCGGTAGCGCGATGCTGGCCACCACCCAAAGAATATTGCCGAGCACGATGACCGACAGCGCCGATGGGCGCGGACGGGCGGCTCGGCCGGTGATTGCCATGTAAAGCGCAATCGGCATCAATATGACACCGGCCCAGAACAACAAACCAGCTGGTAGTGCAGTCCATTGGGCTATCGGCTGACTCCAGAGCAAGAACAGGATTCCCGTCGCGGCACAGGTCACTGCGTCGATGGTGACAAGCGCCTGCGGGGTCTGGAAGCGGTTTACGGTTTGCTTTGACATCGAATTCTCCTTGTTTCAGTTGAGCCTCGATGTTTTCGTGAAACGGTGCTGACGTCGATTACCTGACAGGTAATTGCGCACAAGTCCACGCTGGTGATAACTTGTATCAATGCTGAAAGAACCCAATCCGGTCGGAGACTCATTGCGTCACTGGCGCCAACGCCGCCGACTGACGCAACTTGCGCTGGCAACCGAGCTCGAAATCTCGCAACGCCACCTGAGCTTCATCGAAACGGGGCGCTCGCAACCCAGTCGGGAGATGGTGTTGCGACTGGTCGACGAACTTGCCCTGCCCCTGCGCGAACGCAACGAAATGCTCGTCTGTGCCGGCTACGCGCCGATGTTTCCCGAGCGCCGACTCGAGGCTCCGGAATTGACGCCAGCTCGCGAGGTGCTGGACAGCATCCTGGCCGCTCACAGTCCGAACCCGGCGCTTGCCGTCGACCGCCACTGGAAGCTGATTTCCGCCAACGCCGCTGTACAGCTACTCATCGCAGGCGTAGCGGAGCATCTGCGTACCGGCGAAATAAACGTATTGCGCCTCAGTCTGCACCCCGAGGGGTTGGCGCCGCGCATCGTCAACATAGGCCAGTGGCGCGAACACGTACTCGCCAGACTGGCACGTGAGATCGAATTATCGGCCGACCCGACACTGATCGAACTGCGCAGCGAACTGGAGCATTATCCGATACCCCCCGACCGGCAGCGCGATTCGATTCATGCCAGTGCTGTGGGTGGCTTCGCCGTGCCGCTGCAACTGGTCAGTGAGGCAGGCTTGCTATCATTCATCGGTACCACAACCGTGTTTGGCACCGCAGTCGATGTGACGCTGTCCGAGATCACGATCGAAACCTTCTTTGCGGTCGACAAGGCCACAAGTACAGCACTTGCTGCCATGCTTTCCGGGCGCCACGACTAGCCCCATTTGCCGCCGGGCTCCATCCCCTCTTCTTTCGGAGACATCAGATATGTACCTGTTCCTTGGCAAGCGCCGCATCTTCTATGACATGCTCGGCGATTCCCCGACCGCCCCTGTTGCCTGCCTTACGCATTCCCTGACCGCCGACAGCGGCATGTGGGCCGAACAGGTGCCATCATTGCTGGCCGCCGGCTACCGGGTGTTGCGTATCGATATGCGTGGCCACGGCGCCAGTGACCCGGTAGAAGGCGACTACTCGATGGGCGACCTGGCCGATGATGTCGCGCATGTTCTGACCACCCTGGGCCTGAGCGAT
>CAXBNM010000490.1:0-2492 GCA_963976885.1 uncultured Burkholderiaceae bacterium | reverse complement strand
ATGCAGATCTGCTGCCGGCCTTTGTGCGGCACTACCGGCAACTTGGTGTACAGCGCATGCGCTTCTGTCTGCATGGCCCCTGGCCGGCCGAACCGCAGCGCTGGTTGCGTGCCCAGCCCGATTGCGAGATTCACAGCCAGATAGCAGGCCCGTTCAGCGAGGCGCTCAAATGTCGCCAGCTCACCGCGATGGCGCATGAGTTGCCGGGCACCTGGGTCATCACCGTCGATGCCGATGAGTTTCTGGCGTTGCCTGCGGCAACGCTGCGCCGAACCATTGCCGGGCTGCAAATCATGGGTGTTACGGCCTTGCCGTGCTGGCTGGTGCAGGGCCATGCGGCCGATGGCAGCCTGGCGGCATTGCCCGCCGAAGCCGCACCGGATGCGGTGTTTCCGCTGATGCAGTTCGGGCTCAGCGAAGCCTTGGGGGTTGAAACACCAATCTGGAAAGAGAAGTTTTCGCTGGCCTTCGTGACCGATCGGTTTGCGGTGCAGCGCGGCTTTCATTTCCCGCCCAATGCCGAGCCTTGCGAGCATGTGCCGGTGCGCGGCGTTGTGCATCACTTCAAGTGGCGCGCTGGCTTGCGCAACTCGCTGAGCAAGCCACGCGATATTGAAGCAAACGGACACGAACAACAGGCTTATGCGCAATGGTTGCGCACGCACGACTGGACGCTGCCGGTGGCCGGCGCCGTGCCATGCTCGCGCCAGGCGTTGCTGGCGGCGGGTTTGCTGGTCTGGCCCGATCGCGCGCAGCGTCAGGCGCTGGCCATGCGCCGCAAGCTGGCGGGTGCCGACAACGACGTCGCGCGCACGGCGCTGGCCGAACGACTGGCGGCGACGGTAAGCAACCCTGCCGGGCTGGCGCCGGCGCAGCTTCGCGAAGGACTCATCGAGGCGCCCGGCAAGATTGCGCTGGTCAGTTTTGAACTGTTTGACGGCGGCGGCATTGCCACTGCCATCGGCATTACCGCCAATGTGCTCGCGGCGGGCGGGCACGAGGTGCACATTCTGTATTGCCCGTTCAATGGCGATCATCAACTCTGGGCCGGGCACCATGAGCAATGGGCGGCGCGTGGCGTCAGTCTGCATTACCTGCCGCGCATGCGTCCCGACGACAGTGCCTATCCGAACAATTATCTGATGAGCAAGACGGTGGCCGACAGGCTGGCCGCCATTGCTGCCGATGTGATTCATTTCGTCGATGCCGAAGCCTATGGCATGGCGGTGGTGCTGCGACGCCTGGGCGGCTATCGTTTTACCGGCACGGCGGTGCTCGCCGTCTACCATGGCCCCAACGAATGGCATTACATGAGTGGCGAACAAGCCGTCACGATCAACGACCATGAAGGGCGCCATGCACTGGCCGCGCAAGCCCGACATGCCGACTGGCATTGCGCGCCAAGTCGCTATCTGCGCGACTGGATCCGCCGTCACTATGAAGTTGATGCGCGGCGCTTTGTGGCCATGGCCAATCCGCTTGGCGGCGCGGCGCGGGTCGGTGGCAATCCTGCCACCCAGGATGCGGTGTTGGTGTCACCGACGCCGGTCACCGAGTTGGTCTTTTTCGGGCGTTTGAGTCAACGCAAGGGGCTGGCGACTTTCCTGCGCGCTGTTGCCCATGTGCGCGAGCAGCACAAAGCGCCCTTTCAAATCACCTTGCTGGGCATGCCGGACGCGATGACCGATATGGAAACCTTGCGCGCCGCGCCGGCGCTTGCCGGCTTGCCCTTGCAGTGGCTGCGCAACTACAGCAGCACCGATGCGCTGAACTATCTGCGCACCCATGTCTGTGTGGCGGTAGTGCCGTCGTTGGCCGACAACTCGCCTTATACGGTCTACGAAACACTGGCCAATGCGATTGCGTTGATTACCACCGATGTCGGCGGCATTCGCGAGTTGGTCGATCCGCTCGATCATCCCTGTCTGTGTCCGGCCGATGACGATCAGGCCCTGGCGAGCCGTATGCTTGCAGCGCTGACCGCCGGTGTCAGGCCGATGCGGCTGGCGTTTGATTGGCTGGCCCGTGATGTTGAATGTCTGGCGTTGCATGGCCAGGCCGTGCGTGAGGCCCGTCGGCGGCGCCGTCAAGCTGCGGCTGTGGCCAGTCCGGGGACCGATCAATTTGAATACGGCCGGCGCGCGCTTGAAACGCCGGCGCCGGTGCTCGCGGCCATGGCGCGCTCAAAGCAGCCGCGGCATCTGCTGCGCGCCTGTTACAGCACGTTCACCGACGCCGACGCGCTGGGGCACATGCAGGCACTGATGAGTGCGACCGATGCCGATGTCGTCATCAGCGATTCTCTGGTCGTGCAACGGTTGGCGGACGGTGACAACGAAGCGCTCGCCGAGCGTTGCTGGGTGTTGCCGGCCCCGGCCGGTCCGGCGGCCATCATCGCCGTGCGCCATGTGATGGGGGCAGGGTGCATGCTGTTGAATCATCGCGCACTGGACTTGTGGACCGATTTTGCCCCCGGTGTGCTGCCTACGCTT
>CAXBNM010000489.1:0-2506 GCA_963976885.1 uncultured Burkholderiaceae bacterium | reverse complement strand
GGAAATCCAATCTTCAGTGGCGACGGATGCGGGGCGCACGAAGCCAAGAGGAGCGCTGACAATCCGCTTGCCAACAGGGCGCCAGACATTGACAAAGGCGTAATGCCCGGCTTCCCACGATGCGGCGACGTCTTCGCCCAGTAATGCTCGCAATCGCTGGCGCGCACTTGCCGGGCTGTAATCGGTATGCACATTCCGGGCCGGCCTGCGCAATGCCGCGGGATCATCAATGCGCACGGTGTGATCGAACACGATGGTTTCCTTCGCGCCGATCTCTTCTGCCAGCAGCGCAGCGAGTTCCTGGTCGTAGGCTTGCTGCCAATCGTTCGAAGCATCGAAATGCCGGATTGCAGAGGCCCGATTGACGAATGTGACGCCCTCGCCGGCAAAAGCGAGTTTGATTCCGTTACGGACATCCCGCACTGCCACTCCCGTCGGCGCGAGTTCAGGGGCAGTCAGCGTACCGTTCGCACCATCGGCGTCGACGCGAAACGCCTGTTCGCCAGAACTGCCGACGTGATAATTGACGATAGCGTGGGTATCCATTGGGATGTCCGTCAGGCAACTCATTGGATATCAACAACCACTTTGCCGATTGCCTTTCCGCTGGTCAGGCGTTCGTGCGCTTTGGCCACCTCTTCAAGGCCGAACCGCACGTCATCGAGCAACGGCTTGAGTGCGCCGGCATCCACAATCTGTGCCAGTTGCTCAAGAATCGCTCCGTGCTCTTCTCGTTTATGGTCATGCAGCATGGGGATCAACATGAACACCACGTGCAACGAAAGCCCCTTGAAGTGAGCCGGCGTCAAGTCGAGATTCACCAACGACACGGTTGTCGAGACGTGTCCATTAAGAGCGGCCGCCGCAAACGAGTTCGTCAAATTCTCACCGCCCACAGTATCGAATACAACATCGAAGCCCGCGCCGTCGGTATGCCTGGCCACATAGTCGGCAACTTTCTCGGCTCTGAAATCGATGGCCGTGGCGCCGTATTGTTCGATGACATCGATTTGCGCCGTGCCGGTACCGGTGGCATGGACGTCCGCGCCAAAATGCCTGGCCAATTGCACGGCAACGTGACCCACGCCGCCGGCGCCGCCATGCACCAGCACTTTGTCGCCGTCTTTGGTGCCGGCTCGTTGCAAGCCTTCGAAGGCCGTAATACCTACCAATGGCAGCGCGGCCGCCTCACGCATCGACAGGGACTTGGGTTTGTGCGCGATCAGCGCGGCATCGGCCAGCATGAATTCGGCCAGCGTGCCCGGCAGATCGGCGAGTCCGCCGGCGCAACCATAAACTTCATCGCCCGGGGCAAAGTCCGTCACCGCGTCGCCGACCGCTTCAACAGTACCGGCGAAGTCCATGCCCAGGACGGCAGGCAGGGCGGGTGAAAGCGGCAGCGCCGTACCCATGGTGCGAATCATCGTATCGACGGTGTTCACACTGGTTGCGGCCACACGGACGAGCACATGCCCGGCTTTGACCGAAGGCGTCGGCAATTCGGCGGGTTGGAAAGGGGCGGTCTCGCCGTACTGGTTAAGGATCATCGCTTTCATTGAATTGTTCCTGTCAGGTGTTCGATTCAGTGCCAGCGACTTTACTTTTTCCTGATTAACAAGAGAATACGTCTTGAGACGAAATGATAATTCGGATATTTTTGATAAATGGACATCTTGTCGCTACGCTTGTTTCTCAGGGTCGCCGATCTTGGCGGCGTCACCGCTGCCGCGCGCGATCTGTCGCTGTCGCCGGCCAGCGCGAGTGCCCGGCTGGCCAGGCTCGAAGAAAGCGTCGGCTTTCGGCTGTTCAATCGCACGACCCGTGCTGTGTCTCTGACGACCGATGGCGCCGCGTTTCTGCCGTACGCACAGCAAACCGTTGAAACGCTGGCGGCGGGTCTGAGCGCAGTCAGCGGGCAAGGCGACGAGGCGCAAGGTCAATTGCGCATGACCATGCCGGGTTCATTTGGGCGCATGCACATCATTCCGGCATTGGCGCAGTTTCAGGAGCGCTATCCGCGGGTCACGCTCGACTTGCGGCTGTCAGATGAAGTCCTTGATGTGGTCGAGGGTGCCTACGATCTGATCATCCGAAACGCGCAGTTGACCGACAGCAGCCTGGTGGCACGTAAACTGGCTGCCGATCGTCGGTTGCTGGTTGCCGCGCCGAGTTACCTTGACAGGCACGGCGTGCCGCAATCGCCCGAAGACCTGTCCAGCCATCGATACGTCGTCTTTCCCGGCACCCAGCGCTGGAGGTTCAAAAGCGGTCAGACCATCGAACTGACCCATCCCTGCATCGTCAATGACGGCGAGGCCATGCGCTGCATGATCGAGAGCGGTATGGGTATCGGTATGAAATCACTCTGGAACGCCAGCGAAAGTCTGCAATCCGGCAAGCTCGTGGAGGTCCTGCCAGACCATGGACTCCAGACTGATTCCGCACTTTGGGCGCTCTATCCAAGCGGGCGGATAATCGCTCCCAAAGTTCGCGCAATGATTGATTT
>CAXBNM010000488.1:0-2508 GCA_963976885.1 uncultured Burkholderiaceae bacterium | reverse complement strand
CGCCGCAGCCAAGGCGTGCAGATCGACACCATCAAGCATCAGATCAAGAGCATCATGATCAAAACGATAACGGGCTGTCGTACCGATTTGCTGCGCCTGGCGGTCCAGACCTCACCACCGGTCGTCTGATTGACACGGCGGGCATCCGTCTCAATAATGATTGCTGGTCGCACGAGAGCCCGGTTCTCGGTTGCTGAGCATTGCCGGCCGATTTTCGACAATGGCAGGACCAATGACCGCCGGACTTATCCTCGTCGCCATTATCAGCCTGGGTTATGCAATGCTGGCCAGGCGATTGGCCACCACGCTGGTCACCGCACCCATGGTGTTTATCGCCTTGGGCGCAGTCTTGTCATTTACCGATACGCTCCCGCAAGCCAATGCCGACCACGCACTACATCTGGTTGCCGAGGTGGCGCTCATCGTGTTGTTATTCCTGGATGCTGCCCAGATCGATCTGACAGTGCTGCGGCGCCGCCATGTCTGGCCGGTGCGGATGCTTGCCATCGGCATGCCGTTGTCGCTGCTGCTGGGCACGCTGGCGGCGTGGCCGTTGCTGGCCGACTGGCCGCTGGCGGCCGTGGCGCTTGCCGCCGCTATCTTGACACCTACCGATGCCGCACTCGGGCTTGCGGTGGTCAGCAATCCGGTGGTGCCGGTGCGTGCCAGACGAGCGCTTATTGTAGAAAGTGGCCTGAATGACGGCCTGGCCTTGCCGGCGATCTTGCTCTTTGCCAGCATGAGCGCGTCGGTCATTGAACCGGAAGCGCGTAACTGGATTGCGTTTGGTGCTGCTCAATTGATTCTTGGTCCGCTGGTAGGCGCCCTGGGTGGTTTGCTCGGGGCCAGATTCCTGCTCTGGGCTAAAGATCGGAACTACACGGCTGATACCTACGAAGGGATTGGCGCTTTGTCACTGGCTGGTGGCATTTATCTGATCGCAGTGGCAGTGGGTGGTAATGGCTTCATTGCGGCCTTTGTGGGGGGCTTGTGTTTTGGTCATCTGCTCAAGGGGCGCTGTCCGTTTGTCTATGAGTTCACCGAAAGCGAGGGGCAGTTGTTGTCGTGGTCGGCGTTCTTTTTGCTGGGGCTGGCGATGGTGCCGCAAGCCATTGCCCATTTGACGCCGGCATCGCTGGCCATCATATTGATCAGCCTGTTCGTCATTCGACCACTGGCCGTCTGGGTTTCGTTGCTGGGCACCGATGCTTCGCCGACAACCAAATTGTTCTTTGGCTGGTTCGGCCCTCGTGGTCTGGCCACTGCCTTGTTTACGTTGCTGGTGTTTGAGCAAATCAGCGGCGACATCGGCGATGAGCTACTGGCGCTGGCCATCAATGCGGTGTGGATCAGTGCGCTGTTGCATGGGCTGAGCGCCGCGCCTGGTGCCCGGTGGTATGCGGCAAAGATCAAAGCAATGGGTGATTGTGCCGAGACGGAGCCAGTAGCCGCATCCGCCAAGCCAATCGCAGGGCACAGCAGCCATCAACGCAAAAGAAAATCCAGCTGACAGGCGCTGACAACAAAGAGAGTGAGGAGATCAACACCATGAAAAAGATTGCCATTCTCAAAGCAGCCGATTTACCTGATCGCCAGCCGGCGTATGCATTGGTTGGCGAGGTCGATCTGGTCGTCGTTCGGTTCGACGATGAGGTGTCGGTATTCTATGGACGATGTCTGCACCGGGGCGCGCTGATGGCCGATGGCCATGTCGACGGGCACAACCTGATCTGCGGCGTGCACAACTGGGACTACCGGCTCGACACCGGGGTTTCGGAATACAGCAACAACGAACAACTGCCCAAGTTTCAATCCTGGCTTGAAGGTGAGGAGGTGTTGGTCGATGAAGATGAAATCAAGGCCTGGGCGCAGCAGAACCCGCAACCGTTTGATCGCAACGCCTATCTTGGCCTGTATGCCGATACCAGTCACGGCACCGCCGAAGAGCCGCACACGAGCCTGATTCAAATGTATGCCCGTGATGGTCTGAACAAGACAGGTCACCACGGACAGGTCGAGGCCATGGGCGTCCCCCGGGACGACTTGCCCACCTGGGACGATCTGCAGTTACTGACGGCGCAGCTGTTCCGCCCGCCCTTGCTCGACAACGATCCGGTCGGCACCGATGTTGTCGTCGGGCCGAATGCGGCCCAGCCATTGCATCTGGCCATCCCGTTGCTGGTGTCCGATATGAGTTTCGGTGCATTGTCGGCCTCGGCAAAGGTGGCGTTGGCTCAGGGGGCCGAACTTGCCGGCACCGGCATTTGCTCGGGCGAGGGCGGCATGCTGCCCGAAGAGCAAGCGGCCAACTCGCGGTATTTCTACGAACTGGCCTCGGGGCGGTTTGGGTTTGGCTGGGACAAGCTTGCCAGGGTGCAAGCGTTCCACTTCAAGGGTGGGCAGGGGGCCAAGACGGGCACTGGAGGTCATCTGCCCGGGCCCAAGGTGCAAGGCCAGATAGCCGTGGTGCGCGGGCTCAAGCCGGGGTACTGGAGCGTGGTCGGTCAG
>CAXBNM010000487.1:0-2548 GCA_963976885.1 uncultured Burkholderiaceae bacterium | reverse complement strand
CTGGCCACGACCGGCACGCGCGGGCCGACAATTTAGCGCACCCGGCGCAGGATTTCGCCTTCGCCGTCGTCGTAGCTTTCGGTAACCATCGCGCCGTGCAGATCGAGATAGACGCCGTCAACAGTGCCCGCCGCGCGTAAGTGTTCGCACAAGGCGCCGATAATGCGCTCGAAGGCATCGTCCGTTACATGAGCTGACGGCGAAGCCGCAGCCCAGGCCGTTGGTACCAGCGTATGGCCGGCGGCACGCAGGGCGGTAATGGCGCCCTGCGCCGGCAGGTTGGCGCCGGCCACGGCTTCAAAAATCGACTCGCCGATTTGTACCGACGGCCAGCCACCGCCGCGCACGAAGGCCTCGTAGTCAGCCTTGGTGGGGGCGAAGGTATTGGTTTCGTGCTGCATACCGCCAATTGCAATTGTGGCCATGTGCTGAATCTCCAAATCGGGAAAGTAGGCTGCGCCAATCATAGCAATGCATTGACGGGCAACGACTATTGGTCCGTTCTGTTTTCTGGTGTCGAATCCGCCCCGCCAAGCGGCACGGCCGTGCGGGCTGCACCAGCGCGTAGAGCGCTTGCACCGCAGTCAGGCGAAGTCGGATCACGGGAGGGGGCTCCGATCCATGTTGGGTCAGCAGGGCCGCTCTGGTACAGAAATTGCTGTGCATCTGGCAGGGTCTGGGTTGACGGCCAGTTGGGGGGCGATACCGACGCGACCGCCTTGACCGCTCTCATTGGTTTATAAATGCAATCCTTTAGGCGGCGACGTGCCGAAATGTCGATACTGCTGCTAGACTGCCGCAAACACTGAACGATCGGCAGTTTGCCGTGAGCGGACTGCGGTCTATCAGATTCAGATTTCTCCGGCACGTTGCCGGAGAGCTAAGAGGAGGGAAAATCCTTGAAATTCAAGAAGCTATTTCAACGAACTGTCCAGGCCGCTGCGGTTGCCGCGGTAATGTCATCGGGGGCCGCTCAGGCCGAGACGACGCTGAATGTCGTCATGCACTCCGACCTGAAGATTGTCGATCCGATCTGGACGACAGCCTACATGTCGCGCAACTACGGCTACATGGTCTACGACACATTGTTCGGCATGGACAACAAGGGCGAGATTCAGCCCCAGATGGTCAAGGACTACACGCTTTCCGACGACAAACTGGTCTACGACTTCAACCTTCGTGAAGGCATGCTGTTTCACGATGGCGCGCCGGTTACCGGTGAAGATGTCATTGCATCGCTCAAGCGCTGGGGCGCCAAGGATGCAATGGGCCAGAAGATGTTGAGCTTCGTCAAGGAGATGAAGGCCACTGGCGATACCTCATTCCAGATTGCGCTGAATGAGCCAACCGGTCTGGTAGTGCTTGCACTGGGCAAGCCGTCATCCAACGTGCCGTTCATCATGCCGGCCCGCATCGCCGCAACGCCGCCCGGTGAGCAAATCACCGACTACACCGGCTCGGGTCCGTTCGTGCTGATCAAAGACGAATGGAAGCCCGGCGACAAGGCCGTGTTTGAAAAGTTCGACAAGTACAAGCCGCGCAGTGAACCGGCCGACGGTTTGTCCGGTGGCAAGAAGGTCAATGTCGACAAGGTCGTCTGGAAGGTCATCAAAGATCAGCAGACTGCCATGAATGCGCTGTTCAAGGGCGAGATCGATGTGATCGAGCAGGCTCCGCATGATTTGTTGCCGATTTTCAAGGCCAACAAGGACGTGCAGATTCTCGATCTGAACCCGTTCGGTAACCAGTACACCTTCCGCTTCAATCAGCTGCACAAGCCGTTCGACAACGCGAAGATGCGGCAAGCGCTTCTGTATGCGTTCAATCAGGAAGACTTTCTGAACGCGACTGTTGGCGATCCGGCTTACTACAAAATCTGCAAGGCGATGTTCATCTGTGACACGCCACTCGAAACCGAGGCAGGCTATGAAGACAAGCTTGAATCCAACTTCAAGAAGGCTCGCGAACTCGTCAAGGAAGCCGGCTACGACGGCACGCCGATTCTGCTGATGCATTCAACCGATCTGGCCGCGCTGACCAATCTGGCGCCGGTGGCCAAAGACCTGATGGAGAAAATCGGTCTGAAGGTTGATATGCAGTCAATGGACTGGCAAACCCTGGTGGGACGGCGCAACAAGAAAGAGCCGCCGTCAGAGGGTGGCTGGAATGCGTTCCTGACCGCCTGGAACTCGGTGGACAATGCCAGCCCGCTGACCACGCCGTTTGCCAATGCAGCCTGCGAGAAAGCGCTGTTCGGCTGGCCTTGCGACGACAAGATCCAGCAACTGCGTGATGATTATGCTCGGGCTACCGATCCGAAAGAGCAGTTCAAGATCGCTGAAGCGTTGCAGATCCGTGTGTCCGAATCACCCACGCACATTCATCTGGGCCAGTATTACGTCCCGTTTGCAATGGGCAAGAACATCAGTGGCGCCGTCAAGTCGCCGGTGCCGGTGTTCTGGGGTTACAAGAAAGACTGACCTGCGTAGCAGGTTCTGCCAGTCGGCCCGCCCGCCAGGGCTGACTACCAGGCAGTTTCACGACGGGG
>CAXBNM010000486.1:0-2553 GCA_963976885.1 uncultured Burkholderiaceae bacterium | reverse complement strand
TGCTCGTCGACCAGTTTGCCCGTGTAGATCGAGTTGTTGGCATTGGTTTCCGCCATCATCAGGTGAGCCTCATAGTTGCAGGCGGCTTCCAGGATGAGTTTTTCTTCGGTGGTCAGTTCAGACCAGAAGGCCTTGTTGAAACCAATTGACGTGAAGCCGCCCGGCTCGTGCATGCCGGGATAGTAGTAATACTTGGCTGCCTCGTAGAACTTCATGAAGTAGTCATTCCACGGACCCACCCACTCGGTGGCGTCGATGGCCCCTGAGACGAGGTTTTCGTAGATCTGACCGCCCGGCAGTGAGATCGGCGAGGCGCCAACCTTGGCCATCACATCGCCGCCCAGGCCAGGCATGCGAATTTTCAGACCCTTCAGGTCGTCGGTCGATTCGATTTCTTTGCGGAACCAGCCGCCCATCTGCACGCCGGTGTTGCCAACGGGCATGCATTTCAGACCGAAGCCGTCGGCCAGTTCGTCCCACAATTGCTGGCCGCCTTGCGAGTAGATCCAGGCGCCCATTTCGGCGTAGGTCATGCCGAACGGTACTGAGGTGAAGAAGGCCCAGGCCGGATGCTTGCCCTTCCAGTAGTAATCGGCCGAGATGTAGGCTTGGGCGTTGCCCGATGACACTTCGTCGAACACGTCGAAGCCGCCGACCCGTTCGCCGGCAGCATAGTATGTGGTGGTGATGGCACCGCCGGTCATGTCGGTAATGCGCTTGGCCACGCGCTGTGCGCTGGTGCCCAGACCCGGGAAGTCACGCGGCCAGCTCGAGACAATTACCATCTCTTTGCGCTTCTGTGCGATGGCCGGAGCGGCAATAACGCTCGCCCCGACGCCGGCGCCAGTGACTGCGGCCTTCTGTAGAAAAGATCTACGTTCCATTCAATGAATCTCCGTCATTGTTGTCTTTTTTGATTGACCGGCTAGATGACCGGTCAGGCGTAATGCCCGCCTTCCCCCGACGTGCGGTTGTAAATTGAAGCACAAACCGGCAGCGGTACACGATGAATATAACGGACCCTGACGGCTTGAACAATGACCCCCGTGCGGGCCGACTACAATCCCTGTCATTGCATCAGTTGGAAACCGGTTGAGTCGATGACAGAGTCTGAAGTGGGATGACCGCCGCCCGCATTCGCACAGCCTTGCTGGTAATCGGCCTGGGGACACTGATCGCACCGCTTGATACCGCGCTCAATGTGGCCTTCCCGGCGATCACCGAAGCCTTCGCCATTCCGGTGCGCGATATTCAATGGGTGATCACGATGTTCGGGCTGGCGCAGGTCGGTCTGACGATTTCATTCGGCAAGATCGGGGATCGCTACGGCCATCGGCGCGTGTTCATGGCCGGGCTGGTGGTCAGTGCCGTGGCGCTCACCTTATGCGCGAGTGCCTGGAGTTATCCCTCGCTGGTTGTGATGCGGGTGCTGCAAGGCGTGGGGGCGGGGCTGTTGATGGCCTGCGGTCCGGCGCTGGTAACTCTGGTGCTGCCGGCCGCGCAGCGGCGGCGGGCCCTGGCGTTTTACACAATACTGATGGGACTGGGCATGTGTCTGGGGCCGCTCATCGCGGGCGCGTTGGTGCATTGGGCGGGCTGGCCGGCGGTGTTCTGGTTTCGGGTGCCGATTGCGCTGGTCGCACTGGCCATCATCTGGCGCATGCCCGCGCTGGAAGACAATGCTGAATTGCAGGCCGCGCGGGCGCAGGCGCGCCGCCAGCCACTCGACAAGATGGGCTCGGTGGCGTTGACCGTCATGCTGGCCGCGCTCGTGTTCGTGTTGGTGCAGCTTCGCACCCCCTATTTGGGTTATGCGAGCCTGGCGGTCGGATTATTGATCGGCTGGATGGCGTTGCGGTTGCTGAGCCGGGCCACGCGCCGGGCCGCGGATCCGGTCATCGATCTGCGCCATTTTGCGCGGCCCCGGTTTCGGGCCTTGCAATTGGTAGCGGTGCTGATTCAGGCGACGACCTTCATTATTTTCCTGTTGATGCCGTATCAACTTGCCGCCTGGCCCGGCCTCAGTCTCACGGCGGCCGGGTTCGTGCTTGCCGCCTTTCCGGCTGGCACCATGCTGGCAGGGCTGCTCGGCGGTGTGCTGAGCGACCGGCTGAGTGCTGGGCATCTGGTGATTGGTGGCTGTTTGCTGGCGGTTGCCGGCTTGCTGGCCGGTGGCTGGGCCGGTGCGCAGGAGCTGCTCAGCCTGACCGTGCTGGCGCTGTTGTCGACCGGCTTCGGGCTGGGCATGTTCCTCGTCGGGCATCTCGATGCCACAGTGTCTTCAATGCCGATTGGCGATCGCGGGGTGGCCGGGAGTATTGTGTCGGTGACCCGCATTGTCGGCATTGCGATCTCCGCAAACATGCTGATGTGGCTGCACGACGGCCTGCGTGCCGGTGCCACGGCACCCGCCGATTACGGGCGCACTTTTCTGGTGGTGGGTGGTTTGTTACTCTTGGGCACCGTGTTCTATTGGTTGCGTTTCGGACGGCAGGAGCAACGGGCGCCGGCGTCGTCCTGACCCCTCTTGTTGCTACGGGCACAGCTTTTGCA
>CAXBNM010000485.1:0-2569 GCA_963976885.1 uncultured Burkholderiaceae bacterium | reverse complement strand
ATCCCGAGCAGATCGAAGTGCTCTGGCACAAGATGTACAACCAGTGCCGCGACTTCGGCCGCAAAGGCTCGGTGATGGCGGCCATCAGCGCTGTTGACATGGCGTTGTGGGATATCACCGGCCAGGCCCTGAACCGGCCGGTCCATCAGTTGCTCGGCGGCCCGTTTCGCACCGAAGTGCAGCCCTATGCGACCGGCTTTTACCGTATTCACGGTCAGGGCGAAGCCGCCCGACTGGCCGACGAGGCGCGTCGCCACATCGCCAACGGCTTCACGATCATGAAGATCAAGCTCGGTTTCGGCGTCGATGACGACATCGCCGTCATGCAAGCCATTGGCGAGGCGGTCGCCGAAGCCGGCGCCGGCAAAACCATCGAATTGATGGTCGACAGCAATCATGGCTATGGCTACGCCGAGGCGCTGCGCCTGGGCCACGCGCTTGAGCCCTACAACCTGCGTTGGTACGAAGAACCGGTGGCGCCGGAAGATCTTGACGGTTACGCGCGCCTGCGCCAGCGCTTGACGATGCCGATTGCCGGTGGCGAGAACGAGCATTCGCTGTTTGGCTACCGACAGCTGTTTGCCCAAGGCTGTGTCGATGTCGCCCAACCGGACATCGGCTCGTGCGGCGGCATCACCGCGGCCCGGCATATCACGGCGCTGGCGCAGGCCCATGGCATCATGGTCAACCCGCATGTCTGGGGGTCGGCGGTGGCACAAATGGCCTCGCTCCATGTGCTGGCCGCGCTACCGGTCGCCCACCACAGCCTGTTTGCGCGCGAACCCATTCTTGAATACGACTTGTCCGATCACCCGTTCCGCCAGCATCTGGTGGCCGAGCCGGTCACGATGACCGGCGCCGTGGTCAAAATCCCCACCGCGCCGGGTCTGGGCCTGCAGATCAACCGCGACGTCATCGAGCGCTATCGGATCAACTGAGACAAGCCCGCACCTCGTGGGGGCCTGGCCTCACAGTTCATAGCGCGTCGCCGAGCGGCCCAGCACAATCGCGATCGGATCCGGCTTGACCGGCACCGTTACCGCGGCCGCCTCGGCAACCGGCGCCGTGTCCGCATCGTGACGATGCGCAATCGCGGCCTGCAGCAAGGGCATGACGCCGGTCATCTTCACCTCGATCACATCGATGGCGCCACTGGCGGTCGGAAAAGCCACGGTCATATCTTCCCCGGCAAGCATCGCCTTGAAAACGCTCTGACGCTGCTGCAGATGCACGACCCGGCGCGGACCGGATTCATCCGCAAGCAGCATGCACACCCCGGCCATGACACCCATGCGACGTGCCGAATTGAATATCAGCGGGTAGCGCATCCGCGGCTGGCATGACGATGCCGGTTCGACAAACACATTGCAGTTGCCGTTACTGCAGACCGCCGACAGACCGCCGCCAGCGCTGCGGTACTGCACTTCCACGGCACGGCCGTCATCATGCTCGGTCAGGGTCCAGCCGTTGGCCGGCGGCGGCAACGGCTCCACCGCTGCCGGTATTTCTGCCAGCGCCGGCACCCATGCCAGGGCCGCAACCAGCAAGGCCAGGCGACGGATCGGGTGCGAGCGTTTGAATGGAACGGTTCGGATCAACATTTGATCTTCTCCCTTGGCGCGGCACTGCACGCCAATCGTTAGAGGAGTCGATGGTCAGGTCGTTACCAACCCAACCTCTGTAAGTGAGACAAGCTCCTGTTTACAAAGGTTCAAACCCTCGTCACACTTGCGCGGTGTCAATTTCGTCCCCTTCCCGTCTCAACCCCGCGCGCCCCGCCCCCGCCCCCGATAAAGGCGTGATTGGCCAAACCCTGTGGTTGCTCGCCATTGCCTCCATGGCCAGTTCCATGTCGATGCGGCTGGCTGATCCGATGCTGCCCGATCTGGCCCGCAGCTTTGGCGGCAAACCAACCGATATGGCTGGCGTTGCCACCTGGTTCAGCGTCGCTTACGCGGGCTTGATTCTGGTGCAAGGGCCGCTCGGCGATCGGCTGGGCAAACTGAATGTCATCACCATTTCAACGTTTGTGGCCGCTCTGGCCTCACTGGCCTGCGCGCTCGCCCCGACACTGGGCACGCTCAATGCGCTGCGCTTCATCAACGGTGCGGCCTGCGCCGGCCTGATTCCGCTGTCGCTGGCCTGGATCGGCGACAACATCGGCATCGATCAGCGCCAGCAGACACTGGCCGGTTTCGCGGCCGCCTCGACCGGCGGGCTCATTCTTGGCCAGATGAGTGGCGGCATCATCGCCGACCTGATCGGCTGGCGCTATGCGTTCGTGGCGCCGGCACTGGTCTATCTGATTGCCGGCACCGCACTGTGGCGGGCTCGCCACAGGGTGCCAGCGCCGCCACCAGTCGATAACGGCCAGAGCGCAATACGCCAGACGCTGACCAATTACCGCAACCTGTTCAACGATCGCTGGGCGCGCACGGTGATGATTCTGGTGGGCCTGGAGGGCGCGTTTTACTTCGGTGCCATCGCGTTCGTGCCCACCTTTCTGCATCAGAGCCTGGGCATTGCTCTGTGGCAGGCCGGCCTGAACGCGATGGCACCGAAGTAAAAC
>CAXBNM010000484.1:0-2572 GCA_963976885.1 uncultured Burkholderiaceae bacterium | reverse complement strand
AAAGCGAAAGCCGCGCTGACTGATGAAAGCCAGGTCGCCCAGACTGATGGCCTGGCGCACGGAGGGTAAGGACTCGGTAAACAACGTGTACCAGGCCAGCAATTGCAGCAGCAGGGGAATATTGCGGACCGTCTCAACATAGACGGTCGCCAGTTTGGCCAAAAGCCAGTTGGGCGACAGGCGTGCGACGCCGATGATGGTGCCCAGGATGGTGGCGGCGATGATGCCGGCAACAGCCACCCAGAGCGTGTTGATCAGGCCAGCCAGAAAGGCTCGCCCGTAACTGTATTGCGCATCGAACGGGATGCGTGATTCTGAAATATCAAAGCCGGCTTCGGTGCTCAGAAAATCAAAGCCGACCCGGATGTTGCGCTGTTCAAGGTTGTACAGCGTGTTGCTGATCAGGAAGTGGCCGACGGCCACCACTGCAATGAGAAGTAAGGCCTGCCAGATCAGGCCACGGACGCGTTCGTTGGAAAACATGGGCTTCTATTTCTTCTCGTGTCGCGTCCGTGAATCTGATTGGCAGGTTACCTGACTGATGGCTTCAGCGAACCGGCGGTGCGTACATCAGACCGCCTTCGGTCCACTGCGCATTCAGGCCGCGCGGCACACCGATCGGGCCAATATTGCGCTCATACATTTCGCCGTAGTTGCCAACCGCTTTGATGGCATTGACCAGCCAGTCGTTGCTCAGACCAAGGCCTTTGCCGACATCGCCCATTTTGCCAAGCAGGCGCTGCGTTTGCGGCAGCTTCGATTCGGCGGCCATCTGCTCGACGTTGGCTGCCGTAACCCCTTGCTCTTCGGCTTCGATCAGACCGAACAACACCCATTTGACGATGGTGAAGAATTCCCAGTCACCGCGGCGCAGCATCGGGCCGAGCGGCTCTTTGGAGATGGCTTCAGGAAGAATTACATAGTCGTCCGGGTTATCGGCTTTCTGGCGCGTAGCAGCCAGGCCCGAGATGTCAGTGGTGTAGACATCGCAGCGACCGGCAAAGAAGGCTTGTTCAACCTGCGACAACTCGGTGATGACAACCGGCTTGTATTCCATTTTCTTGGCGCGGAAGTAATCGGACAGGTTCAATTCGGTAGTGGTACCTGGCTGCACGCAGATTGAAGCGCCATTCAATTCGGTAGCGCTGTTGATGCCGGCGTCCTTGCGAATCATGAAGCCCTGGCCGTCGTAGAACAGGGTGCCGGCGAAGACCGAACCCAGGGTCGAATCACGGCTGGAGGTCCACGTCGTGTTGCGCGAGAGCAGGTCAACCTCACCCGATTGAAGCAGGGTGAACCGCACTTGCGCGGTGGCCGGCACAAACTGAACCTTGTTCGGATCGCCAAGGACCGCAGCTGCTACGGCGCGGCAGAACTCGGCGTCGATGCCGGTCCACTGGCCTTTGCTGTCCGGCGCGGAGAAACCCTGCAAGCCGGTGTTGACGCCACAGCGCAGCATGTCTTTGGACTTGATGTTGTCGAGGGTTTCGCCGGCGTGTGAAATTGCCGGTACTGCCAGGGAGGCAGCGGTAACTGCAGCGGCCAGAATGGCGCGGGGTGAACTCATTCGAAATCGGGTCATGGCATGGGTCTCCGCAGAGGATGATTGTTAGGTTCGTGGCCGCAGTCTACTTAGAGCGCTGAGAACCTGCAAATGCGATGGAGTAATTCGATCGCCGGCGCGGGATGGCGCCCAACGATGGATCAGCGTCCCCTTTAAAGGTGCGACGCTGAACGATTGCGGGGCGTTTTCATGCGCTGCGACATGACGCTCACGATAAGCTCGCGCCGCCATCAGGGGGCGATTCCCCTGTTGGTGAGCGAGTTATCAGTAAGGTGGGGTGCTGCACTGCAGCACCGGGGTGTCTTTGGCGGAGAAAAATCGCGCGCGGTCTTCGCCGCTCAGAAGAACCAGCGAACCAGCGTCATCGGAATTGCTTCAATGTATGAAACCGCAAGCACGATTGAAACCAGAATGGCGATGAAGGGCAGGTTGGTGCGAGTGGTGTCCCAGATGCTGGTCTTGGCGATCGAACAGGCGGTGGCCAGCACCGAAGCCACCGGCGGGGTTTGCTGGCCGAGTGCAATGTTCAGGGTCAGGATGATGCCGAAGTGAACCGGATCAATACCGACGGCCAGCACCAGTGGCAGTGCCACGGGCGTGATCAGAATGATCGCCGCCGCGCCGTGCAAGACCATGCCGACGAAGAACATCACGAAGTTCAGGATCAGCAGGATGACCCATTTCTCGTTGGACAGCGCCAGCACGGCCTGGGCAAAACGCTGCGGCGCCTGCGTTTCGGTGATGTACAGCCCCAGCACGCCGGACGCCGCAACCAAGGTCATGACGGTGGCGGTCTGGACCACCCCGTCGATCAGCGCGCGCACGATCTCGCCGACCTTGACTTCACGGTAGATGAACACGCCGATCACCAGCGCCGCAACCACGGCCAGGCCAGCGCCTTCGGTTGCGGTGACCATGCCACCAAAAATGCCGCCCAGAATGATGACCGGCAACAGCAAGGCCCAGCCCGCGTCGCAAGCCGTACGCCAGACCTTGCGCAGATCGAAC
>CAXBNM010000483.1:0-2595 GCA_963976885.1 uncultured Burkholderiaceae bacterium | reverse complement strand
GTTTGCGGCATACGCTATGATGGCGATGGCATTTTGGACCAGGCTGGCCTCACGAGTGACGCCGCGTGCCAACTGGCAAACCGCAGCCGGCCAGACCATCGATGTGGAAGCGCATACGGTGATGGGCAGCTTCAGCGATGATGAGCCCAATCCATACAAACCGCAGGCCGCGGCATCGGCGACGAGCAAAGCCAAGTAAATATTCAGTCCCACTGCTGCGCTCCGGCCGGACCAACGGACTGCGCGGCAGCGATCAGGCCGGGCGAACTTTGGTAAAGGTGAAGTTGCGCCCTTCCAGCCAAAACAACTGATAGCCAGCTCTGCGGAGCCGCTCCAGCAGCGCACGAAGCCTCGTGCGCATGGCCGGACTGCGGTCAGTCAGACAGTCAAACTCAACACAAAGCACATCGATGTCGATGCTGTCGTCGAGCACCGACTCCAGCACCTCAAGCTCAGCCCCTTCGATATCCAGCTTCAACAGACTAAGCTCCGTATGGCCATGCTCGGCCATGACGGCTGCCAAGGTTCTGACCTCGGCCTCGAAGTACTTCTCAGTGAGTTGCATGTTGGTGATGCTGTGCGAGACGTGCTTATCGTCTTGGGGGGCATAAAAACGGACGGTTTCGTTCGCGCTCCAAAGCCCGATGGGCAGCAGCCGGTATCTTGGCTCATCAGCGGTTTCGGCCTGTACGAAGTCAATGGCCCGAGGGGTGGGGTCAATCCCGTAAACCGGGCAACCAAACTGCGCGATCAGTGCCAGGTCAAACGTAATGTCTTCGCCGCAGCCCGCGCAATAACAGACTGAACGCTCATTGAATCGGTCCGCCGGCACCACCCAGCCACCATAAGCTGAACCGAGCCGGAGCACTTGCCGCGCATTGCCGCGGCTGGACATCCAAAAGATCAGCATGCCGCTGCCATGGGCTGCTCTGGCGGTCGTTAGTGCGGCTCTGAGCTGGGACGGCAGCAGCCGCTTCAGGATGGCGCGTCCGCTCATCGACGCAAGGGCGACAAAGCCTTAGCTGGCCCGTACCGGGGCCACAGGGGCGGCGCCGGGCGCAGCGGCCGGCCCAGTATTGGTACTCGCGCGGACCGGCATGCTCGTCGGCACGCCCAACAACAACGCCGCGGCGTGATCAAGGCCATCATTGGGCACACGTTTGAAGTCGCTTTTGGCAAAAAGCAGCCAGCGGCCCATGACAAACGCCAGAATGACGCCGGCCCGTGCCCCCGGATCAGTCCCCTCAGGCAGGCGCTGCTGGCTGATGGCATTGCGGATGGATTGCTTGAGACTGGTCTCGAGTCGCTCGGTCATCTGATTGATGCGACCCTGCAGGCGCGGGTCTTCGCTGATCAGCGCGTCGCCCACCAGCACGCGGGTCATACCGGGGTTCTTCTCGGCAAAGGCCAGCAACATGGCGATAATCGCCCGCAATTGGCGCAGCCCATCAGGCTCCTGGGTCGTAATCTGGTTGATCAGGGAAAAAACGCTGCGTTCGATGAAGTCAATCAACCCTTCGAACATTTGCGCCTTGCTGGCAAAGTGCCGGTACAGCGCGGCTTCGGACACCTGCAGCCGGCGTGCCAATGCCGCCGTGGTCACCCGGTCTGATCCGGGTTGCTGCAGCATCATCGCCAAGGTTTGCAGTATCTGGACCCTTCGCTCACCCGGTTTGGGGCGGGTTGCTTTGACTGGCTTGGCGGGCTCTGTGGCTTCTTCTGGCATGCGATCGCAGCAAATTGGTCGGACCCTGAGTGTACCTCTTCAGAGGCCTTAAAGTCAGTAGTGACTAACCCACTTCGAGAGCAGCTTTTTCGCGCTGTCGATTGCTTCGCAACCGGGCCCTCGATCGGCGGCGCGAACGCCTCGAGCGTAACGACGGTTTTTTGCGCCAAAGGAAGACGGCTAACAGGTAAACCATCAGCAAATGGATGAGCAGTTCACCGCTGAGCAAGGTGTCAGTATCGAGCGGCGTTTCGGTCAGGCCGCGAATGATGATAAGAGCCAGGACGGCCACGGTCAGGCCATGGGAGTCTTCCGCGGTGCGCAGAGACAGATAGCCCAGCACAAGTAAATAGACGAGCAGCGAGACCAGCCCGACCAAGCCACCGATACTGATCGACTGCATGAGCTGATTGTGCGCACTGAATGCATACGGCATCCCTTCGGCCAGACGGAAGTCGACCCCCCAGGCTTTGGGGCCGTAACCGAACCAGAAGTTCTCGCGCCAGGTCTCAACCGCCACCTGCCAGATTTCAACCCGATTGAGAAGCGAATCGGCCGCCTCACCGGTGCCTATGTTGCCAGCCGAGCCGCGCTGCAATTCAACCGCTGTGTCGGTCATGAACGAGAAATCGACCTGTGCCACCTCCCAGACCAGCAGAATCAGCCCGACCGTGCTGAGCACGATCATCGACACCAACGCATACGGGTCAACCCTGGCCGAGCGGATCGGCTTTGGGATCAGCCGATAGAAGCCGTACAGCGGCAGAATGATGAGCGCCGCCGTCCAGGTGGTCTGCGATTGTGCAAACAGAATCGTCAGCCCCGCCACCACCAGCATCGGTTGAAGCGCCGCCTGATCGATGCGTTCG
>CAXBNM010000482.1:0-2614 GCA_963976885.1 uncultured Burkholderiaceae bacterium | reverse complement strand
GTGCCGATTGCCAGTGGCGAGAATACTTACTCGGTCACCGTCAACGCCGCCTGGGCCATCGACCAGTAAGCGCGCCCCCGGTCGGACGATCGGGCGCGTGTTCAGCCGCCCAACAAGGCTGGCAATTGCCTCATGTCGGTAAAGATGCGGCTGGCGCCGGCCGCGCGCAATGCGTCCGGATCGCTCATCGCCGCGTAGCCGTAGACCACCGCGCCGGCCGCAACGCCTGCCGTCGTGCCGGTTGGCGTATCTTCGATCACCACCACTTGAGCGGCGTTGACCCCGAGGTGGGCGATTGCCATGTTGTAGACGTCTGGCGCCGGCTTGCCATGCTCGACCATATCGCGGCCGAACATCACCGGCTCAAAGTGCGACAGCAATTCGCAGCGGCCCAGGGTGAGGTGCATTTTCGGACAGTCAGCCCCGGAGGCCACCGCAAACGGCATGCCGTGAGCCTGCAGGTGCGCGATCACCTCGGCGATGCCGGCAATCGGCTCAACCTGGGTGCGCAAGCCTTTGTCCCGACGACGCAAGAACTCGTCGTACCAGTCGCCGGGCAAAGGCTTGCCGGTCATTTGTTCAATGGCCGGCAACAACTCCTTGACGGTTTTTCCCATGAACAACGCCATCGAACCTTCGGTGTCGATCTGCAGGCCTTGCTCGCGCAGCATCTGCGCAATCACCCCATTGGTGATGCGCTCGCTGTCCACGAGCACGCCATCGCAATCGAACACAACCGCCTGCAAGTCGGGGCGCGGCGTTGGAAACCGCGTCTGCTCCTGACTCATCAGCGCGTCAGCGGTCGGTAACGCAAACGCGTCGGTCGCGCGCCCTCTTCACCCAGACGCTCGCGCTTGTCGGCCTCGTACTCCTGGTAGTTGCCGGCAAAGAACGTCCATTGTGAATCGCCTTCGGCCGCCAGGATATGCGTGGCAATCCGATCAAGGAACCAGCGATCGTGCGAGATCACCAGCACCGAGCCGGCAAACTCGAGCAACGCATCTTCAAGCGCCCGCAAGGTTTCGATGTCCAGATCGTTGGACGGCTCATCGAGCAGCAACACGTTGCCGCCCTTGAGCAGCGTCTTGGCCAGATGCAATCGACCGCGCTCACCACCGGACAGACTGCCAACCTGCTTTTGCTGATCCTGGCCCTTGAAGTTGAACCGTCCGAGGTAAGCCCGCGATGGCATTTCGAAGCGGCCGACATTGATGATGTCCAGACCCTGGGAGATTTCTTCCCAGACGTTGTGCGAGCCTTCCAGCGATTCGCGGGTCTGCTCGACATAGGCCATCTCGACGGTCTTGCCGACGATGACTTCACCGCTGTCGGGTTGCTCCTTGCCGGCAATCATCCGGAACAGCGTCGATTTACCGGCACCGTTGGGGCCGATGATGCCGACGATGGCACCGGGGGGCACGATGAAACTGAGATCATCGATCAGCATCCGGTCGCCGTAGCTCTTGGTGACGTTCTTGAACTCGAACACCGAATCGCCCAGCCGCTCAGCCACCGGAATGAAGATTTCCTGGGTTTCGTTGCGCTTCTGGTAGTCGTAGGAGCTGAGCTCTTCAAAGCGCTGCAAACGCGCCTTGCTCTTGGACTGGCGCCCCTTCGGGTTCTGACGCACCCACTCCAACTCCTTGCGGATGGCCCGCTGACGAGCCGATTCGCTCGCCTCTTCGGACTTGAGTCGGTCTTCTTTCTGATCGAGCCAGTTGGAGTAATTGCCCTTGTACGGAATACCCTGACCGCGATCGAGTTCGAGAATCCACTCGGCCGCGTTGTCGAGGAAGTAGCGATCGTGCGTGACCGCAACGACCGTACCGGGGAACTTGGCCAGAAACACCTCCAACCATTCGACGCTTTCGGCATCAAGGTGGTTGGTGGGCTCGTCGAGCAGCAACATATCGGGGCGCGACAACAGCAGGCGGCACAAGGCCACCCGACGCTTTTCACCACCTGACAACGGGCCAACCTTGGCTTCCCAGGGCGGCAGGCGCAGCGCTTCGGCGGCAATTTCCAGTTGATGGTCGCCTTCGTTGCCGCTGGCGGCAATGATGGCCTCGTACTTGGCCTGCTCGGCCGCCAGCGCGTCAAAGTCGGCGTCCGGTTCGGCGTAGGCCGCATAGATGGCGTCGAGCTTTTCGCGCGCCTCGATGATGTCGCCCAGGCCGCCCTCGACGGCCTCGCGCACCGTCTGCTCGGGGTCGAGTTCCGGCTCCTGGGGCAGATAACCGACCTTCAGATCGGGCATCGGCCGGGCTTCGCCTTCAATGTCGGTATCAATACCGGCCATGATTTTGAGCAAGGTGGATTTACCCGCACCGTTCAGGCCGAGCACGCCAATCTTGGCGCCCGGAAAGAACGACAGCGTGACGTTCTTGAGAATTTGTCGTTTGGGCGGCACGATCTTGCCGACCCGATTCATCGTGTAAACATACTGCGCCATGGTGACTCGTGATCTCCGATTGCGTGGGTTTTCCGCTTGCCAGGGGTTGCCTGCCAGGGGCTGTTCGCCGTATTCGCCGGCCAGAGGTTGTGGCCTGCGTCGGTGGTGACCGGGGCCTGCCGGGTGTGGCTCGGGCAGACCCAAATCTGAGCAGGCCCGCGT
>CAXBNM010000481.1:0-2622 GCA_963976885.1 uncultured Burkholderiaceae bacterium | reverse complement strand
CGAGGACGCACAGAATCAGAAACACCGTGGGCGCCAGTTCGCGTAGCGCCAGCAGCCGTTCCGACCAGCTCGCGTCGCTCATGGCTTGCTCGCCGGCCGGCACGAGGCCGGGTTTGTTGCGCGTGCGAATGCCGATGTAGGCCATGAAGCAAAGGGCGAGCAGCACACCGGGGATGAAACCGGCGATGAACAACTTGAGGATTGATACCTCGGCCAGCACGCCGTAAATGATGAGAATGTTGGACGGCGGAATCAGAAAGCCCAGGGTGCCGGCGCCAGCCAGACTGCCGATGGCGATCTCGCGTGCGTAGCCACGGCGCAGCAACTCGTCGAGTGAGATCCGGCCAACCACTTGCGTGGTGGCGGCCGAAGAGCCGGAGATGGCGGCAAACAACGAGCACCCCACCACATTCACATGCAGCAAGCGGCCGGGCAACAATCCGGCCCAGGGTGCCAGGCCGGAAAACAAGGAACGCGCCAGCCGGGTGCGAAACAGAATTTCGCCCATGATGATGAACAAGGGCAGTGCGACCAGCTCGGAGGTGGTAAGAATATTCCACGTGTACTGCGGCAGCAGCTTGTCGAGCGGCATCGAACGAAAGCTGTAGAGCAGGGTGAGCGCGGTGAGCATCAGCGCCAGACCAATCCACAGGCCGCTGGCCAGTGTCGTGAACAAGGCGGCGAACAGTGCGGCAACAACGGCACCCATTCAGCGTCCTGTCATCCGGGTTGCAGGTTTGGCGGCAGGATTCATTCGCTGGCTCCGGTGGCTTTCAGGTGCGGCAGTTCAAGAGGTAGACCCCATAGCGATTGCAACAAACGGGCCAGCATCTGCAAGGCCAGCAAAATGGCGCCCAACGTTACGGCCGCTTCGGGAATCCAGATTGGCGTGTCCGACGAGATCGAGGTCTGGCCACGGACATAACTTGCCCAGGTAAACAAGATCAGCGACCAGGCCAGAAAGCCACTCATCAATAAGCCGATGGCGCATGCAAAGCATTCCAGCACCCGTTGCGCGGCAGCCGGCACATTGCCGATCAGCACCGACACCCGAATATGCGCCCCGGCGCGCAAGGTCAGTGCCGCACCGCCCATGAAGGCAACCCCCATCAGATAGGCGCTGTACTCCCAGGCGTTGGGCATGCCGGCGGGCAGGTCGGCGTTCAGGTTCGAGGCCAGACGAAAGGCTATTTCGAGCAGAATCAACACGGTCAGGCTGGCCAGGGCCAGCGCTGCCAGCACGCCGCCTGCCATGCCGAGTCGATCAATGATGCCAAGCAGCCTGGCGAGCCAGGCCGGCGCCTGCCGACCTGGCTCGCTGGTGCTGTTGCTACGAGGTTTGCTGTTCACCGGAGAACTACTCGCGATTCATTTCTTTCAAGTACGCGGTAACCGGCGCGCGGGCATCGGGCACTCTTTCAAAGAAGGCTTCCATCAGTGGTGCCGTCTTGGCGCGCAACTCCTTCAGCATTGGCTCGGCGACCTCGACGACTTTCATGCCATTGGCCTCAAGCGTAGCAACGCTGTCGGTGTCGGCCTTGGTCGAGGACTTCCAGAACTCAGGCTCCATCTTTGCGGCCAACTCGACAATGGCTTGCTGATGCTCCGGTGAAAGTTCGTTCCATTGATCCAGATTCACATTCATCATCTGTGATGACCACACGTGATTGGTCGCGTGGGAAACCTTCAGAAACTCCCAGAACTTGCCATCGACGGCTGAGATCGACGAGGTCGATACCCCGGCAACGGCGCCGGAGGCCAGAGCCGGAATGACTTCGCCCCACGGAATCAGTACCGGGGCCACACCAACTGCTTCGAGCAGGTTCTGCACGCCCTTGTCGGGCACGCGAATTTTCACGCCTTTCAAGGCGGCCAGGTCGGTGACTTCTTCCTTCAGGTGCAGGTATTGCGTTGGCCAGGGCACCATGTAAAGAATTTTCTGGTTGTTGCGTGCAGCGACCGTTTCATAAACCGGCCGCAGATGCTTGTGCAGCACAACCCATTCCTTGGCGCTGCCGGCCAGAAACGGAATGGCTTCCGAGCCGAGGATGGGTTCATCGCCAACCTGCTGGATGTTGAGCACATCAGCCATCGGTATCAGACCATCACGAACCGCGCGCAAATGTTCGGGCCCTTTGAAGCCGAGCTGGCCGCCCGCCTTGACGGTAATCTGCACTTCGCCGTCGGTGATTCTGGCGACTTCTTCGGCAAATTTTTTGGCGTTGAGCGTGTGATAGTTGTTGTCGGCCCAGATTGTCGACAAGTCCCATTTGACCTCGGCCTGCGCGGCGAGTGTGGCGCTGCCAAGCATGGCGGCGGCAAGCGCGGGCACGACGATGCGTCGGAATTTCCCCATGTTTCTTCTCCGGTGGTTCTACCTGCAAGATGTGAGGTAGGTGATTGGCTGATACGTTGCTGGCAGTTGCTGTGTGCGGCCCGTGTCGACCCTGCCGGCCAGCCGACAGGGTCAGGCAGAAATGCTTCAGTCGGTAATCAGTTGTGCGTCGCGGTCGCGCGCGATGGCGGCGCTGTCACGTTGCGCCGGATCGCCCAGGCCGGCACCGCCGGGTGTCATGATGACGATGCGATCCCCCGGCGGTACTTTCAGAAAGCCCTTGCCCT
>CAXBNM010000480.1:0-2631 GCA_963976885.1 uncultured Burkholderiaceae bacterium | reverse complement strand
TTGCACCCAATGCCGTTCACGTTGCGGCTGCACCGCCGTAGTCCGCGACCAACGACTCATTGCCATCGAGGCTCTGCCGGAGCACCCCAGTGGCGCCCGTTTATGCCCCAAAGGCAAGGCTGCGCCCGAACTGGTGTATCACCCCGATCGACTGACGCAGCCAATGCGGCGTACGAATCCGAAAACAGCGGCCGATCCGGGCTGGATGCCGATCAGTTGGGATGAAGCGCTTGACGAGATCGCCGCCCGCATGACTGCAATTCGGGATGAACATGGCCCAGAACAGGTTGCGTTTTCGGTGACGACGCCAAGCGGCACACATATGTCGGATGGCATTGCCTGGGTCGAACGACTGGTGCGCGGCTTCGGCAGTCCGAACAACATATATGGCACCGAAATCTGCAACTGGCACAAAGACTTCGCCACCCGCTTTACCTACGGCCACGACATCGGCACGCCGGATTTCGCGCATACCGAATGCATCATGCTTTGGGGGACAAACCCGGCCAATACCTGGCTGGCACGTTCGATCGAAATTCAGCAGGCGTTACGCCGTGGCGCCAAATTGATTGTCATTGATCCACGCCGCACGCCATTGGCACGCCAGGCCGATTGCTGGTTGCGTGTAAAGCCGGGCACCGATCAAGCCCTGGCCCTTGGCCTGATCAATCTGCAGATCAAGGCTAAACGTTTCGATCATGAGTTTGTCCGCTACTGGAGCAACGGGCCATTACTGGTGCATAGCGACACCGGACTGCTTCTGCGTGAAACCGATATTCGGCCTGATGGCTCGACGCAGATTGCATTGGCCATTGATGCGGACACCCAGCGCTTGCTGCGTTACGACACGGAGCGCGGTGTATGGCTTGACGACCCCGCTCGGGCCGCCCTGCACTACCGCAGCTCGGTGCCAGGCATGGATGCCTCATTGCCATGCCAGGCGGCGTTCGAATACCTGGCTGACGCGGCTGCGCAATATCCCCCCGCCAAGGTAGCAACGCTGACCGGGGTTGCACAAAGCGATCTTGAAGCGGCCGCGCAGATGCTCGGCAATGCCGCCAGCGTTGCCTACTACGCCTGGAACGGTGTGTCGCAGAGCACCCAGCCACGCAGACCGACCGGGCCATCAGCTTGCTCTATGCCATTACCGGCCACTACGGCGCGGCCGGTGGCAATGTGCCTGGCGGCGCGGCTCGGTTTGGCGATATCTCCGGCCTCGACCTGCTGAGCCCGACGCAGCGCGCCAAAGCCCTGGGCATGGCACAGCGCCCTCTTGGGCCGGGGCGTAATGGCTGGGTTACCGCACGCGATGTCTACCGCGCCATCCTTCAACAAGAACCCTATCCGGTGCGGATGCTGGTCTCGTTCGGGACGAATCTGCTGGCTTCGCAACCCGACACCGTGCAGGCCAGGGCAGCCCTGGCGGCGCTGGAATTCCATGTCCATGCTGATTTCTTTCTGAATCCGAGTGCGCAATACGCGGACATTGTGTTGCCGGTCGCCACCTCGTGGGAACGTGAAGGTCTGCGGCCCGGTTTCGACGTCAGCCTGGCAGGCATGCGCAAGGTGCAATTACGACCAGCAGTGATCGCCCCGGTTGGCCTCGCTCGCAGTGATGCTGACATCGCGCTGGCGTTGGCCGAACGCCTGGGCATGAAGGCTCAGTTCTTTGACGGCAGCATTGATGCCGGGCATGATGAGATGCTGGCGCCGGCCGGCCTGAACACACAGGCGCTGCGCGCGCAGCCCGAGGGCATCACCCTGCCCAACGCCGTCCCCTTGCAGGCGTACGCAAGCGTCGACGCGACAGGAGCGCCGACCGGCTTTCCAACCCCAAGCAGGAAAATGGAGATCTACTCCGAGCAATTGCATCGCATTGGCCAGCAAGCGGTGCCATTCTTGCGCGAGAATGATCTGCCGCAAACCGAGGCCAGTTATCCGTTGCAATTGAGTGGCGCCAAAACGATGGTTTATTGCCATAGCCAGCACCGCAACCTGCCGTCACTGCGTCGCTTGCAGCCCGATCCGATTCTTGAAATCAGCGAGCAGGCTGCCCGGCATCGATCGATCGCTGATCGCGACTGGGTGCGGGTACGCTCAAAAGCCGGACAGTTTCTCGCCCGCGCCAGAATATCGGCGGCACAATCGCCCGAGGCGGTGTTTGCACAACACGGATGGTGGGTGAGTTCGGCCGCCGATGGCTCATCGCCCGGCGTGGCTCAGGAAGACCCAGGCAAACTGGCCGCAGCAGAAAGCAAGCAGCCAGACAAACGTGATTTTCCGGTAAATATGAACGCGGCGATTGACACCTCGTGCGCTGACCCGGTCAGCGGCTCGGTTCCCCTGCGCAGCGCCTGGTGCGAGGTCGAGCGGATTGAAGCCGACCCCAACGGGGCCGGCCTGTCCTGATTACTTCAGACGATAACGAATGCCAAAGAACAGCGAGGTATCAGTACCGTTCGGGTTGGCCAGGGTTTCGTCACCTGAGTAGTTCGACACGGCCAGGGTGGTGGTCAGGTCGAGCTCATTGCGCAACTCATAAATGAATGCGGTGCTCAGGGTGTTGACGGTGTTGTTGGTATCGGAAGGACCGTCAACGTTGTGGGTCAGCGTCATGACGTTGCGGAACGC
>CAXBNM010000479.1:0-2634 GCA_963976885.1 uncultured Burkholderiaceae bacterium | reverse complement strand
AAGCCTATGTCATTTGCTCGGTGGCCGCCGATCTGCGCATCAGCAATGCGGTTGATCTGCCCAACGTGGTGGTCAGCGCCATTTTGCCCGAGGCGATCTTCGAGGCCAGCCAGCGCGCGCCGGCCTGACCTCGATGTGAACCCAGGCCGCTACTTGCTGGCGGCCTGCTCTTCACGGCCCAGATCGACCGCGTAACTGCTCACCGGCGGGGTTGAGGTCAACAGCCCGGCTTCCTTGAGAAACTCCGCCATGCGCTGATAGCGACCGGTATCAAGCGCCGCCGGTCGCAGTGCAAAGCGGCTGATCGTGTCGCGCCAGGCAAGCTTGTTCAATTCGTCCTGCAACTCCTTGCGGGTGGCCGAGAAAATCTCCCAGCTCTGCTGCGGATGATTGACGATGAATTGCGTGGCCTTTTCGGTGGCCTCAAGAAAACGGCGCAAGACGGCGCGATCGATTTTGTTGTTGTTGGCCACATAGATCAGTTCGTCATAGGGCGGCATGCCTTCTTCTTCGGGGTAGAAGCAGCGTCCGGCCACGCCTTCGATCTTCATCTGATTGAGTTCGAAGTTGCGGAACGCGCCGATCACCGCATCGACCTGACCCGACATCAATGCCGGTGACAACGAGAAATTCACGTTGATCAGTTTGACGTCGTTGATGCTGACACCGTGGTTGGTCAGCATTGCGGCCAGCATCGCCTCTTCGACACCGGCAACCGAAAAGCCGATCTGTTTGTCTTTCAGATCGGCCAGCGTCTTGATCGGGCCATCGGCCATTACCAGCAGGCAGTTGAGCGGCGACGCGACCAGCGTGCCAACGCGCGTCAGCGGCAGGCCTTGTTCAATCTGCAGATGCAGTTGCGGCTGGTACGAGACGGCCAGATCGGCCTTGCCGGCGGCAACCAGCTTGGGCGGATCGGACGGATCGGCCGGGGCAATGATTTCGACTTCCAGGCCCGCCTCACGGAAGAAGCCTTGTTCCTGCGCGATGACAATCGGCCCATGATCCGGATTCACGAACCAGTCGAGAATGATCGTGAGTTTGTCGGCGGCGTGGGCGTTGATGCCGCTGGTCAGCAGGGTGGCCAGCAGCAAGGCTTTGAGCGTTGATTTCAAGAGTGAATCTCCGGGGAAGAAAAAAGGGGGGTGTCAGGCTTGCGCGGCTTTGATGGCGGCGAGCCACTCCCGGCAGCGTTGCGCCGGGTCGGGGTGATTCATGACGTCGCCAATGACGGCCAGTGAGTCGGCGCCGGCGGCCAGCGCGGGCGCGGCGGTTTCGAGAGTCAGGCCGCCAATGGCAACGAGAGGGCGCGAACCGATCTGGCGCTTCCAGTGGCGAATGCGATCAATCCCTTGGGCGGCCCAGTCCAATTGCTTGCTGCCGGTAGGAAAGATCGGGCCGAGGGCGATGTAGTCAGGCTCGGCGGCCAGCGCGCGCGCCAGTTCGGCTTCGTCATGAGTGCTGATGCCGATGCGTACGCCGGCAGTGCGCAGCGCGGCCAGGTCGGCGGTATCGAGATCTTCCTGGCCCAGGTGCACATAAGAGCATCCGGTTTCGATAGCTTCGCGCCAGAAGTCGTTGACGACGAGCGTACAGGCCGCTGCGGCGCAAAGCTCACGCGCCTGCGCCAGTTCATCGAGCAAGGCCTGGCCTTGTTTGTCCTTGATGCGCAGCTGGGCCAGCCTGACGCCAGCGGGCAGTACCGACGCCAGCGCGGCCGTGCTGGCAACCAGTGGATAGAAGGCGTCAAGCGCGGGGTGGGGCGTTGCTTGGTCGATAGTGGTCATGTCCCGGTTCCTGGTGGGGCGGCATGGCCGGCGGGACCGGGGTTCAACAGGGCGATGATGCTGCTGGGCGGCGCGGGTGCCAGCCAGGCTGCTTGCCTGTGGAACGTCGATTCCCTGCGCCGGCATTATCCGGATCAGGTTCAGTGGGTTGGCGTTCGATGTCTGGCCGCTGCTGCGGTTCAACATCGGACTGCCTCTCAGCCGGCCGTGCGGAGCTGACTCCGCGGGCCCTTCGGCACCCCAACGATTGAGCGGCTAGTGTAGCGTGAATCGGTGCGGCGCCGTGCGGCAGCGCTGCTCGTTCCGGTCGGCCCGCCTGGGCTGATCGAGGCGGAGATCAGTTGGCCGAGTTGGCCGCCTGGCTGGCGGTGGGCGCCACCGGCTTGGTGCCGGGCGCGCGGGTTGGCAGCTTGCCGGCCAGCCAGCCGTTGCGGCCGTGCATGCCCGCACTGACGTCGATGACGGGCTTGACCCCCTGGTGCTCGAACCACCTGGCGAGCCGGTCACTGCGGCCGCCGGTGGCGCAGATGAACGCCAGGGGCCGGTCTTTGTGGGCCAGCTGCAGTTGGCGGACACGGTCCAGAAAGTCTGGCGCACGCATGTCGATTTCGATGGCCACGTCGGCAATCCCCGAGGCCTGCCATTCCTCGGGGCGGCGAATGTCGATAAGCGTGATGGCGCCGGCCAGAGCCTGCTGGCGGGCTTCGTTGACGCCGATGCGATCAACGGCGCCGGCCGGGCTCAGCATGCCGAGGGCGAAAAGGACACGCAGAGCGGGCAATAGTGCCCGCCACAGGGCATTTCGGAACAGCACGGGCAGTCTGCGCGCAGGGCACGGCATTGATTC
>CAXBNM010000478.1:0-2661 GCA_963976885.1 uncultured Burkholderiaceae bacterium | reverse complement strand
ATGCAGGCGCTGCAGTTGCATGATCGGGCGCACACAGCCCGAGAACATGCTGTGCAGGCTCATGCCGGCGGGTCCGACGATGGCGTCGTCCCAGTCTATGAAGACCGGTTTGCCGTTGGGGCCGATGGCAAGATTGCCGTCGTTCAGATCACCATGATCGAGCGTCAGCCGCAAGTCCCGGGCTTTGGCGATCAGCGCCTCGAGGCGATCGGCACGACGTTCAAGCAAGCGCAGATAACGCGCCGCATCTTCCGGCCCGATGAAATAGGCAGCGCCAACTTGCTCGCCGGGTTCGGCGTCTGCGTTCAGTGGGCGCGCAAGAAAATCGCGCAGGCCGGACCAAAGCCGGTCGAGGTCAACGACTTCGAAATGCGCGAGTAACGCATGATCACTGACGGCCTGTCCCTGAAGCTTGCCGTAGAACCGAGCCGCGCTGTTGTAGTCCTCATCACTGTCAGCGTCAACACCGCAGTGGTCTGTGACGAGTAGCCAGCCTTTGTCGGGCTCTGCATCCATGACGGCAGGTACATGCGAGTGAAAGCGCTCCGCCAATGCCAGTGTCGCCGGAATTTGATAGCGCTGCACTTGCGGCAACAACTTCAGATAGGCAGCACCATTGGGACCTACCAGACAGTAGGTTGACGACCATCCACTCTGCGCGATTGGTTCGACCCGTCGGGCGTCCATCCGCGCAGCCGCCCAATGCAGCGCTTCAACGTGCGAGTCGGGCCAATGGGGATCGATGTTCAACATGTGTTGCACTCCTTGCATGGCACGAAAAGAATAAGGAAAACCGGGACGCGCAGTCGCTTCGTAATCGTAGCGACTCGGCACTGCGCTGGCTACGCGAATAAATCTTATCGCTGCGATGGTGATGTCGATTCGTGACTTCGTTCACATTGCACTGACAAAGTTTTCGACATCAAACCAAGAGAGTCAAAACCTGCTCGCGTAAGAAAATTCGACTGAATGAAATTGCTCGCCTCGGGGTGATTTCATTCGTTGACGCGCGCAAGAGCACCTGACTATACTTTTCTGGCGATATCCAAAATCGCTGGGGTTTAACCTCATACTTCAAATAAAAAAGGAAGGAGAAAGCGATGAGAGTCTTGACGCTTGAAGAGATGCTTTTGGTATCCGGGGCCGGCAACAAATGCGGTGGTGGCAAAGGCAAAGGCAAAGGTGGTGGCAAAGGTAAGGGTAAGGGTGGTGGCAAGGGTAAAGGCAAGGGTGGTGGCAAAGGTAAGGGCAAAGGTGGCGGCGGTAGCAAAGGTCACGGCAGCAAAGGCCACGGCAGCAAGTAATCAGCATCAGCGCACAACGAGCCCGCGGACTCGATATGCCAGGCGGCCCGACTCGCTCGGGCCGCGTTCGCGCTGCAACTGAACACCAGGTTCTGCATCGCACCGCGGCGCAGGTGCAGCGCCTTTCGACATCTCCATATTCATGACCCACTCATCTCAAACCAGCGCGCCCGCCGCGCCTGCAGCAACGGCAGATCGCTGGGTCGAGTGGGATCAATTCGTTGCGGCACACCCGCATGGCGGCTTCATGCAAAGCGCAGCATGGATCCGTTGCCGAGCCGAAGATGGTTACGATCACTTTGCCCTGATGCTGCGCGACGAGAATAACTTCTTGGTAGGCGGTGCCATCGTTGGTCGCTGGGAATACGGTGACAGCCAGGCCTTTTACTACATCCAGGAAGGCCCCCTGCTGCCCGATGAACCTGAGTTAGCCGCCGCTGTCATGAATGCCGTGATGACAAGGCTTGCACAGCTGCGCGGCGACGACACAGCATTGGTCAGTCACCTGCGCATCGAACCACGGCGCAGCAATTGGCCTGACAGTGCCGCCGCCGGATTCCAGGCGCCATGGTTTGATGATCGCTTTCGCGAACCACGCCAGACGAGCTGCGTGAACCTGCGCACGAGCGAGCAAGACCGACTGCAGGCAATGAAGCCCAAGGGCCGATACAACGTCGGCCTAGCACGACGTGCCGGCGTGACGGTAGTCGAAGACAATTCCGAGCGAGGCCTTGACGACTTCCTCGCCATCCGCGACGACACGGCACGACGACAAGATCTCAATCGCCGCTCGCGCGACTACTTTGAAAAAATACGCGGCGAGTTCGGGCCCCAGGCGCATTTTTTCTTCGCGGAACTGGATAAGCGCCGACTCGCATGCGCGTTGGTCATTCGCTTCGGCAATCACGCAACCTATTTCTACGGTGGTTCGCTCAACGAAAGACGCGACGCGATGGCACCGTACCTGCTGCATCACCAGATCATGAACAGCATGGCTCGCGCCGATTGCGTCAGTTACGATCTCTGGGGCACCTCGCCAGCCGACCAACCCGGCCATGCTTGGGCCGGCATCAGCACCTTCAAGCGCAAGTTCGGAGGCACTGAACTCATTCACGTGCCGACTCAGGATTACATCTACGACCGTGCCGCCTATGCTCGGTTCATCAAGGTCGAGGCAGATCCAGCATGCCCGGCCGAACCTCCCGTCGAGTCTGCTCAGCCCTCGACCGGAATCTTGACACAATGAACGGTATCCCCACGCCCGAGGCCGGCGGCGCGCCGGATTTGCAAGACCTCAAGGTCTGGGGCGATTGTCTGCCCGCGCCATTGCACGCGCAGTTGCAGATGAGTTTCAGCC
>CAXBNM010000477.1:0-2688 GCA_963976885.1 uncultured Burkholderiaceae bacterium | reverse complement strand
GGTCAACGAATGCTGGATCTCCGACCGCGATCGCTTCTCTTACGAAGGCCTGAATGCGTCAACGCGCCTGACCGAGCCGATGATCAAGCAAGACGGTCAGTGGGTAAAGGTTGATTGGGCGCAGGCGCTCGATCATGCCTCCTTGTTGCTGGCAACGGCGCGAGTCAACCACGGCTCGGAGAATATCGGCGCGCTGGCCGCACCGACCTCGACCGTCGAAGAGCTGTATCTGTTGCAAAAACTGATGCGCGGGCTTGGCAGCGACAACGTCGACTTCCGGCTGCGCCAGTCTGATTTCGCCATTGACAGCGCAGGTCAGGGCGCGCCCTGGTTGGGCATGAGCCTGGCCGAGGTCGATGAACTCGATCGATTGCTGCTGATCGGTTCGTTCCTGCGCAAGGATCACCCGCTGTTGTCCGTGCGCGTGCGTAACGCGGTGATGCGTGGCATGCAGTTGTCGGTCATTCATGGCAGCGACGAAGATCATCTGATGCCGGTGGCTGGCAAGATCATTGCGGCACCGGGCCACTGGCGCGAGCAGTTGCTGCAAGTGCTTGCCGCTGCGCTCAAGAACAAGGGGCTGGCCGCACCAAAAGGCTTTGAATCCGCGCTCGAAGGGGTCACCACATCGGCTGCTGCCGAAGCCATGGCCGAGAGTCTGCTCAACGGCGAGCAGGGTGCAATATTGCTCGGCAATGCCGCGATGCAAGTGCCCAATGCCGCCGATCTGATGCGCATCGGGCAGGCGTTGGCGCAGGTCTGCGATATCCGCTTCGGGGTCATTGGCGAATCGGCCAGCAGCGTGGGTGGCTATCTGGCTGGCGCAACACCGCGCGCAGTTGGCGCGGTCAATGCCGCCGCGCTCGGCGGCAACGGGCTCGACGCGGCAGCGCAACTGAACGGCAATCTGAAAGCCTTCCTGCTGCTCAATCTTGAACCCGCCCTCGACATGGCGTCAGGCTCGGCCGCGATGAAAGCGCTGGCCATGGCCGATTCGGTAGTGGCCATCACGCCTTATCTGTCCGAAGACTTGCAGGAAGTGGCGCATGTGTTGTTGCCCGCCGGCCCGTTTACCGAAACCGGTGGCAGCTTCATCAATACCGAGGCACGGTTGCAATCGTTCAACGGCGTTGTGCGCGCCGCTGGCAACAGTCGCCCGGCCTGGAAGGTGTTGCGCGTACTGGCCAATCGGCTCGACCTGAAAGGCTTCGAATTTGATTCCGTGGCCGATGTCCGGGTCGATGCACTGGGCAACGCCGGCACCGACCTGAGCAATGATGCGGCCGGTTCGGTGGCCGAGGGCAATCCGTTTGGGCCGTATCTGTCCAATCAACTGACCGGTGCGCTGGGCGAGGCGCCGGACTGGGCCGCAGGCGAGGGCAGGCTGGAACGCCTGGCCGATGTGCCGATTTATTTCTCCGACGCCATCGTGCGGCGCGGCGAAGCCTTGCAACGCACGGCGGCGGCGCAAGCCCCGGCTGCACACATGCATCCCGATACGCTGGCGGCCCTGAACATAGCCGATGGCGACATGGTCGTCGTTGCCACCGACGGCGGTCAGGCCACGGTGCCGGCCGTGGCCGACTTCAGCATTGCGCCGCAGGTGGTGCGACTGGCCGCCGCGCATCTTTCAACCGCCAATCTGGACGCGATGTTCGGACCCGTAACCGTGAGGCAGGCCTGAGATGGGAAGTTTCATCACCGAGGTGACAACAATCGGTGCCGGCCTGTTTGGTGGGGCCTGGCCAATCGTCTGGACTCTGATCAAGATCATCGGGATTGTCGCGCCGCTCATGTTGTGCGTGGCCTATCTGACGCTCTGGGAGCGCAAGATGATCGGCTTCATGCACTTGCGCCTGGGCCCGAACCGGGTCGGCAAGGGCTGGTTGCAGCCGATTGCCGATGGCTTGAAGCTGATCTTCAAGGAAGTCATCGTCCCCAATCAGGCGAGCCCGTTCCTGTACGTGCTCGGCCCGATCATGACCATCATGCCGGCCATGGCCGCCTGGGCCGTGATGCCCTTCGGCCCCGAGTTGGCGCTGGCCAACATCAACGCCGGCCTGCTGCTGCTGATGGCCATCACCTCTCTCGAGGTTTACGGCGTCATCATCGCCGGCTGGGCATCCAACTCCAAATATGCCTTCCTGGGCGCCATGCGCGCCTCGGCACAGATGGTCTCCTACGAACTGGCCATCGGTTTCTGTCTGGTCGTGGTGTTGATGGTGTCGGGCAGCCTGAACATGAGTGAAATCGTCTACGGCCAGGGCCGGGGCTATTTTGCCGAGCGCGGCCTGAGTTTCCTGTCCTGGAACTGGCTGCCCTTGCTGCCGATCTTCGTCGTCTATGTGGTGTCGGCTGTAGCCGAAACCAACCGGCACCCGTTTGATGTGGTCGAAGGTGAATCGGAAATCGTCGCCGGCCACATGGTCGAGTACTCGGGCATGGGCTTCGCGGTGTTCTTCCTGGCCGAATACGCAAACATGATTCTGCTGTCGGCACTGGCTTCAATCATGTTCCTCGGCGGCTGGTATCCGCCGTTTGCGTCGCCGATTCTGGCGGTCATTCCGGGCTGGATCTGGTTGGGCCTGAAGACCTTTGTCGTGGTGTCCATGTTTGTGTGGTTCCGGGCCTCGTTCCCGCGCTATCGCTACGACCAGATCATGCGCCTGGGGTGGAAGATCTTTATTC
>CAXBNM010000476.1:0-2708 GCA_963976885.1 uncultured Burkholderiaceae bacterium | reverse complement strand
GGAGAGCGTATCTTCAGCCTCATCAAATGAGACTATCAGCAGGTCTGCCGTGATGTTGGCACTTTGCTCGAAGCCGTCGTGGCCCGGCGACTCGGCTCCCAACCGGCGACGAATCCTCGCTGGGCCGAACTGAGTGCCATTTTTGCTCAGGCCACCGCGCTGGAGGTTAATTTCTGGGCCATGGGGCTCGAAGCGAACCACGCGCAATGAACTCAGCCGAAGGGGTTGATCGGGCACCAGCAGAGGCGCCCGTTGCAGTGCGTTTGCAGGGCAGTTTTGAACACGGCCCGCAGGTCTTGTTTCGTGACCTCCATCTGAGCTTGCCGAGCGAAGGCTGGACTTGCCTGCTGGGCGTCTCCGGCGTGGGCAAATCGACGGTGTTGCGGCTCATTGCCGGCCTGCCCACCGGCGGCCGTTTTACCGGCTCGATTGAAGCCGGTGATGGCGGCACGGTTGCCGACCGGATTGCCTATATGGCGCAGGCCGATCTGCTCGCCCCCTGGTTGAGCGTGCGCGAAAATCTGGCGCTCGGCCATCGCCTGCGTGGCGAAACGGTGAGCGCCGAAAAAGTCGAGGCCTTGCTCGAACGGGTCGGCTTGCTGGCTCATGCCGGCAAGCGGCCCGCCGAGCTGTCTGGTGGCATGCGCCAGCGTGCGGCACTGGCTCGAACCTTGTTGCAGGACACCGCCATCGTGTTGCTGGACGAGCCTTTCTCGGCACTCGATGCGCGTACCCGTGCCGATATGCAGGAGTTGGCGTTTGATCTGCTGGCTGGCAAATCGGTGCTGCTGGTGACGCACGATCCGGCCGAGGCGTCGCGCCTGGGTCAGCAGATTCTGGTCATGACCGAAGCCGGCATGACGCAGGTGCCCGTGCCGGCCGTGGCACCGATTCGTCCGGTCGATGATTTGCAGGTTTTGCAACACCAGGCCTTGTTGCTGCAATTGTTGCGTCACCCCGGCCAGACCATGCCGGTTGCCTCATGAGGTGGCTGCTGGTCATTGCTGCAATTGTGCTGGGCTGGCAGACCCTGGTCTGGGTGACGGCCGCACCTCCTTACATCTTGCCTGGTCCGATACGCGTGTTCGGCGCCCTGACGAGCAATATCGAACTGATTGCCGGCCATGCCTGGATAACCTTCATCGAAGTCATGATCGGGCTGGCCCTGGGCGTCGTCCTTGGTATGGCGACCGCGTTGTGGTTGCAGCGCTCGGCGATGGCGCGCTCGGTGTTGTTGCCGGTCATGGTGCTCAGTCAGGCCGTGCCGGTGTTTGCGCTGGCGCCGATGTTGACGCTCTGGTTTGGCTACGGGTTGTGGTCCAAGATTGTGATGACCACCATCATCATCTTCTTTCCGGTGGCATCCACCTTCTATGACGGCTTGCGCAACACCCCGGCCGGGCTGCTCGATCTGGCTCATACAATGCGTGCGCAGCCGCTGCGGCGGCTCTGGCTGATTGAAGTGCCGGCCGCCGTGCCGGCGCTCGCCTCGGGGCTGCGGCTGGCCGCCGTGTACGCGCCGATCGGGGCGGTCATCGGTGAGTGGGTTGGCGCTGCGGAAGGCCTCGGTTATCTGATGCTGCTCGCCAACGGCCGCGTCAAGATCGACCTGATGTTTGCCAGTCTGATCGTGCTGGCGATGCTGGCCGTCAGTCTGCATTTCGCGATGTCCTGGCTGGCTGCTCGCTTGCAGCGCTGGGCCGGGGTCAGCTAACGGCGCATCGCCTGGGCGAGCCCGGTGCTATTGTTTCGGTTCAGCCAACCGATTCCGCCAACGGGCCGCTCATGAATGTCACTACCGAAATCTGCATCGACCGTAACAAACGTCTGCGCGAAGAACCGCATACCGGTCACAACCGCTGGCATCCCGACATTGCGCCAATTGCCACCGTCAAGCCGGGCGAACTGATCCGGCTTGAAACCCGCGATGCCGCGGACGGCCAGATCAAGGCCGGCATGACGGTAGCCGATCTGGCCTCGATGGATACCAAGGTCGGCCATCCCATTACCGGTCCCGTCCATGTTGAAGGGGTCGAGCCAGGCGATCTGCTTGAAGTTGAATTCGTGCAGATCGATCCGCAGCCCTATGGCTGGACGCGCATCCGGCCTGGCATTGGTTTTCTGCGCGAATGGTTCGACACCAATTTTCTGGTGCACTGGCATATCGATAAGGGCTTTGCCCGCTCCGAGCAGATTCCCGGCGTGGCGATTCCGTGCGGCGTGTTCATGGGCACCGCCGGTGTGGCCCCTTCGCATGAACAACTGCGCGCCTGGACGGAACGCGAAGGCGCGTTGATTGCCGCCGGTGGGCTGGCTTTGCCGCCTGACCCCGAAGATGCGGTGCCAGCCATTGAACCGATTGCCAGCGAAGGGCTGCGCACCATGCCACCGCGCGAAAACGGCGGCAATGCTGACGTCAAACAACTCACGCAGGGCTCGCGCCTGCAGTTGCCGGTGGCCGTGCCGGGCGGTTTGTTCTCGGTGGGCGATGCGCACTACGCGCAAGGCGATTCGGAATGCTGCGTCACCGCTATTGAAATGGGGGCCACGGTGACATTGCGCTTTACGCGGCATGCGGGCCGCGCGCGCGAACACAACATCAGATTTCCGCGCTTCTCGCACCCCGGGTATTTTCTGCCGCCGCAATGGGCCGCCCCTTACGGTCTGATCGGCACAATGGGCATGCCGATCCGGGCCGATGGCAGCCA
>CAXBNM010000475.1:0-2716 GCA_963976885.1 uncultured Burkholderiaceae bacterium | reverse complement strand
TGTCGGCGCGCTGATGGTGGCCTTGCTGATGGTGGCCATTTTCCCGGCCACGGCATTGTGGGTGCCCACCAAAATGGGTTTTCAGTAAAGCGATTGTTTAAGACCGGTCGCGCCACCGCTGCGCGACCGCCACGAGGCCACTGGCCGAATCTCTCAAGGAGACTGCAATGAAACGACGTGAACTGCTCAAGACCGGTGCCATTGGCGCGGCCGGCTCGGTAACCTTTGGCGTACCGCTGCTGCTGCGCGCTGCCGATAAGTACAAGGACGAGTACCGGATGTCGCTGGTCGTGCCGCCGGTCTTCGCCTGGGGCAAAGGCGGCGAAATCTTCGCCAACGAAGTGCGCGACCGCACCAACGGTCGTATCAACATGAAGCTCTATCCGGGCTCGAGCCTGGTCAACGGTCGCCAGGACCGCGAATTCTCGGCCATGCGTCAAGGCATCATCGATGTCTTGTGTGGCGCGCCGATCAACTGGTCGGGCACCTTGCGCGACTGTGCCTCGTTTGCGCTGCCCTTCCTGATTCCGAACCACAAGGCCTGGGATGCCGTCATGGCCAGCGAAGCGGTGCGCAACGAGTTCTTCTCGCGCATCGACAAAGCCGGCGCCGTGCCGCTGGCGATGGGTGAAACCGGCTACCGCCAGATCAGCAACTCCAAGCGCCCGATCATCACCCCGGCTGACATGAAGGGGTTGAAGATTCGCGTGGTGGCCAGCCCGATGTTCAGTGACATCATGAGCGGCATGGGCGCCAACCCGGTCACGATGAGCTGGGCCGACGCGCAGCCGGCGCTGTCGTCCAAAGCGGTTGATGGCCAGGAAAACCCGCTCGAAGTGTTCATGGTTGCCAAGATCAACAAACTTGGCCAGCAGTACGTCACCAAGTGGAACTACTCAAACGATCCGCTGGTGTTTGCCATTGCCAAGCCGGTCTTCAACAGCTGGAGCGCCGAAGATCAGAAGATCGTGCGCGAAGCGGCGCTTGACGCGGCCGAGGCACAGGTCAAACTGGTACGTGGCCTGTTTGCCACCGACGTTGAAGATGTCCGCTCGCTTGGCGTTGAGGCCCATGTCCCCACCGCGGCCGAAACCAAGGCCTGGCAGGCGGCAACCGTCGAGACCCGCAAGGTCTGGAAGCAGAAGACCAATCCCAAGCTGGTCAGCATGATCGAGCAGGTGGTTGCGGAAAACATGGGCTGAACCCATGGCAGGGCGCGCTGTTGCTCGCGCCCTGCCGACCCTGATTCCGGGATTGCGGGCATCAGGGTCGGCATCCCCATTCAGTAACCGAACAAGCCGTTTGGCTCCAATGCATCGACGGCCAACGCCGGCCCTTCGGTCCAGACCAGCAGACGCGCCCCGAAGGCGCTCGCCAGCGACACTTCCTGGCCTGGTTCGATAATCACAAAACAATCGGCATGCGCACTGGCACCATTGATGGCCAGATCGCCCGCGTGCATCCACATCTCGACCAGCGCCGTAGCCTTGAAGCGCGGCACCGTCGTGCCCGGACGCAATGTCCACTGCAACATCCGGTGGTTGTCACCCACGCCGGCATAGTCGAACAAGGTGCGCCGCGTCAGCCCCTGCACCCCGGTCGCAAACGCACTGACCGACGCCAGCGGCACATTGATTTCGGGCGCCACATCGGGGCGCTCGTTTTCGACCTCCGCGTGATAGGCACCAATGTGCAGCCCATGCAGACTGCCGGCGCCCTCCGGATACGTCACTGGCCCTTCAAGGCGTGAGATCAACAACGACGATTCATAGGCAATCGCATCATGGGTGGAGCCCTTCAGATTGATGCCGATGTCGTGCAACACCGCGCTGCCCGAATAATCGGTCAGCCCGCCGCGCGCAAAAAAGCTGGTGGCCACACCTTGATGCTGATGCAGGCCGCTGCGCGCCATTGGCTCGAACGCCACGGCGCCCAGAAAAAGTCCCTTGGCCCGATCTTCACGCACCACCTTGAGTGCCAGCCCTTCCTTGCCGGCCGGCCGCCAGTCGAGCGTGGCGGCATCAACGATGGTGACGGCTTTGGCAAGGGCGCCGCTGGCTGGGGGTTTGCGAGGGCGGACGTTGGCCTTGGCTGGTGTCTCGGCCAGCGCTTTGGGTTTGACCGATTTCACTTTGGCCAACTCAGCTTTATTGGCGCTCTCTTTGATGGGCTTCGCGGCTCGCGGCATGGTGATCGTCTCTCTGAATACGTTGTTGTGGTGTTGTGGCCTCGTGCCGCACATCGTAACGATTGCTACCAATTAACTCAAGGCCAATCCTGTTCCCCATGCGTCGCCGGCTGTCTGCTCAAGGCAAGCCAATCGAAACGACGGCGCGCACAAAAGCCGGGCGCATCCGGCTTGACGCGCACCGGCTTTTCTCACGGCGCACCGCCGCGAAGAATGCCTCTCACCAACAAGCGGCGAATCTGTGTACAGATTGGCGTGTCATCGCGGGTTCACAAAGTGGCACACATATTGCAATCAGCGTTTTGAAATCCTCTTTGCTCAACTGAACCGAGACACAATGAATGCGGTAACTGCCATGAGTTCAACGCTGGACACGATGCGCGCCAGTGAGGCGCCAAGCACCCAGTCGGATGTCGCCATGGGTCATGCTGTAGACATCAGAAATGTCACTCATCGCTATGGTCAGTTCACCGCCATCGACCATGTAAGTCTGTCCATCGCGGCGGGTGAAATTGTGGCCTTGCTGGG
>CAXBNM010000474.1:0-2747 GCA_963976885.1 uncultured Burkholderiaceae bacterium | reverse complement strand
GGAGTCCTGGTTTATCCGGGCAACGCGTTGCCGCAGCTGCCACTGCTGGGTTTGCCGGCGACGCCGGGACCAATTCCCTCGATGCGCCTGAAGGCCTGGCGCCGGGGGTTGCAGGATGCCGAACTCTATCTGCTGGCCCACGAGCAAGATGCGGCCGGCGCAGATAAGTTGATTCGCGCCATCATGCCCCGGGCGCTGGCTGACGGGCAGGGGGCGGCGGCCTGGCCCGATGATCCGGCGCAGTGGCTGCAGTTTCATCGTGACTTGCTGCGGCTGGCCAGTCAGGGGACGCAGTCTTGACCGCGGCAGGGCGTTTGCGGCAGTTGCTTGCCGGCTCGGCGGGCTGGCTGCTCGTGGCGATGGTTGCGCTGGCGATTGCGCATGGCGTGATGCCGTCAATGCCATCCTGGCCGGCCGGGGCCTGTGCGTGGCTGGCGGGTGGTTTGCTGCTGCGGCGCACGCGTTCGACTCAGCAGATTCTGCTGGCCGTGCTTATTGTTCTGGGTGGGCTGGCGATGGTGTTCTCGCTCTCGCAGGGCGTGGAGCCCGAATGGGTGCACCTGCTCGATGCCAATGTGCCACTTTTGGCGATGATCGCCTCGGTAGGTTTTCTGCGTCTGGTCGCCGGCGCTTCCGAGACTACTGGTGCAAGCCTGCCGGTCGGCTTCAAGGCGTTTCGCCATACCGTGTTCAGTGTCGGCATCCTGGGCTCGGTCATCAATATCTCGGCGCCGATTCTGGTCGGCGACCGGCTGGCCATCAATGGCAAATTGCAACGGCTGACCTCGCAGACCATCACCCGTACCTTTTCTGCCTGTTCGGCCTGGTCACCGTTTTTTGGTGGCATGGCAATGGTGCTCACTTATGTATCGAGCGCATCGCTCAACAATGTGATGCTTGCAGGTTTGCCGTTTGCGCTCATTGGCATGACGGTCATCATCATTGAAGCGCGGCTGCGTTTCCGCCGCGAGGTGAACAATTTTCGCGGTTACCCGATCAGCGTTTCCAGTCTGTGGGTGCCCGTGGTGCTGGCCGGCGCGGTTGCGCTGGGCTCGGTGTTGATGCCTGGCGTAAAAATTCTCTACGTGATTGCCATTGCCGCGTTGCTGGTTGTTGCGCTGGTGCTGGTAGCCAGGCAGTCGGCGCGCGGCGCGGTGCGTACCTTGCACGGCCACGTCCGGCTGGGTTTGCCGGGCATGGCCGGGGAATTGCTGTTGTTTCTCGGGGCCGGGGTGTTGGCGGTTGGCTTGAACGGCGTGGTGGAAACGGGTGCGATCGTGTTGCCGATCCATTCCTTCTCGCCGACAGTGGCTGGCGCTTTGCTGGCCAGTATCGTCCTGGTGTCGGGGCTAGGGCTGCATCCGGTGATTTCCGTCGCAGTGGTCACGCCCTTGTTGACGCCGCTCGATCCATCGCCGACGCTGCTGGCGGTGACCTTCATGTTTGGCTGGAGCCTGGGCACCTGCATAAGCCCACTGTCGGGCACGCATCTGGTTTTCCAGGGGCGCTTTGGCGTGCCGTCTTATCAGGCGGCCTGGTGGAATCTGCCCTATGTACTGACCATGCTGGTGGTCGGCATCGCGTTGCTGCAAATCGAGCCGATGATCTGGCATTGGTGGTCGCCCGCCTTTCGATAGCGTTCGGCGGGGACCAACGAAGGCGGCTCAGATGGTCAGCACAAACTTGCCGAACTGCTCACCGCGATTCATCCGTGCAATGGCCTCATTGCCGTCGGCCAGCGCAAAACTGGCATCGACAACCGGTTCGATCTTGTGCCGGCCAACAAAGTTCACCATGTCGATGAAGTCCTGATCGGAGCCCATTGTGCTGCCCATGATGTCGATCTGATTGAAAAACACGATTTGCGGGCTGACATTGGTCCAGTTGCCGCGCGTGCCGCCATACAGTCCGATGCGGGCGCCGCGCTTGGTCAGCTTGACCAGGTCGGCAAAGCCGTCGCCACCGGCGCTGTCGATAATGACATCGAAGCCGCCGGTTTCCTTCTTGAAAGCCTTGGCCCAGTCGGCGTCCTTGTAATTGGCACCGCCTTTGGCGCCGAGGGCCACGGCCCGTTCGATTTTCTCGGGCGAACCGGACGTGACATAGACCTCGGCACCGGCCGCAATCGCAAACTGGCAGGCAAACAGCGCCACGCCACCACCGACGCCACTGATGAGTACCTTTTCGCCGGCCTTGGCGCCGCAGCGCGAGAACAGTGCGCGGTAAGCGGTAAGACCGGCCAGCGGCAACGCCGCCGCCTGGGTCATCGACAGATGGGCCGGTTTGTCGGCAACCCGGTCGGGGGCCACATTGATGCATTCGGCGAAGGTACCGTGGGTTGGCATGCCGAGCATGTGATAGTCGGGCGCCGGAAAGCGCTGATTGTCACCCCAGCCGATGTTCGGGTTGAGAATGACCTCCCGGCCATCGAGCACACCGGCGCCGTCCGAACCGAGAATCACGTTCTCACGGATGCCGGGGTACATGCCCTTGGTGATCCAGTTGTCACGGTGATTGAGCGCTGCCGCCTTGAGTTGAACCTGCACCTCATTGGCACCCGGCGCGGGCAGTTCGAAGTCTTCAAAGGCGAGGGGAGCATTCTTGGCTTTATAGACCAGGGCTTTCATGGCGGTATCCGGTTGGTGCTGAGGGCGGTCAGATTTGTGCTGATGTTTGTCGGGCGCCCAGCCGTTCACGCACGCCGGCCAGCAACTCGTACGAACGCATCCGCGCGGGCTGGTCGTAAA
>CAXBNM010000473.1:0-2750 GCA_963976885.1 uncultured Burkholderiaceae bacterium | reverse complement strand
GGTCGGCTGAATGCATCAGTATTCAATGACGGCCCCGGCACACGGAGGAGAGAGATGACCGATATCGTAAAACTCTGGCATGCGGAACACGCCAAATTTCTGCGACTGCTGGACCACCTTGATGACCGGATTACGCGGGTCAGCAAGGGCCAGGATGAGCATATTGGCCTGATCACGGGCATCGTCGATTACCTGCATCACTACGGCGAGCGGGCGCATCATCGTCGCGAGGACGTCGCCTTTGCCCGTATGGCAAAAATCGACAATGCCTTCAGAGCAATCGCCGATGATCTGCATGCCGAACACGACGAGATCATTCGGACGGGGCGTCTGCTGATCGAGCAACTGGCAAGCCTGACAGGCAATGCCGCCATTACCCGTCAGGCGCTGGAAGCCAATACCCGCGCCTACATTGCGGTACAACGCGCGCATCTGGATCGTGAAGATCGCCAGATCATTCCAAGCATTGCCGAGCGTTTTCAGCCGCTGGACTGGCAGGAAGTAAGCGCCGAGATCCACCGCACGGTTGATACGCAGTTATCAAACGACATGGTCGAGCGCTTTCGCGCCCTGGGACGCGAACTGACCGAGGAACTGGCCCCGACCTGAATGGGACCAGGCCGACTCGTCCTTGGTACTAGATCGTTCGTTCCACGGCAACAGCACGCACATCCATCTCGAACTCAAGGCCGGTAACCGGCGGTCTGGCGTAGTACCAGGTCAGGCCTGCCGGCACCGCACCGCGCTGCACCATGCCATCGGCCAGGAATGGATGAAGGTCGTGAACCGTATAGACCTGAGTAGCGGTGGCATGTTGCCAGCCAACATCGAGTATGTTCATGCGCCGCTCCATCTCACCCAATACATGAATGGCTTTCTCGCGCATGCCTTCAGGCGAGGTATCGCCCGGCCGAATGATATTGCCTTCGTAAGTGGACGCGCCGGGAATGGCTTCGGCCCCACCCGCAATGACGAAGTTGGACTGCGCGCTCGGCTGGTCTGACTTCACGGTATAGGAAAACGCCTCGAAACAGGACTCTGAAGGCGGATTGATTGCCGGGCACACATTGGCACGCGCCACAGGGTTGTCGTCGTTGGCAAAAATTCCCCAGCGCTCAAGCGTGCCGACATAGACGCGGTTGAATGCAATGAACCCTGCTTCGGAGAAAGGTGCCGGTGAACGCAGTTCACACGCGGCAAACGCGGTAAGCGGCCGGCCGATAGCCTTGAGGTGCTTTTCAATGATCTCGAAACCAGCAGCCACGGGTACGGGCTTGATGAATCGCACCCGTTCGATGGCGTAGCCCGGTTCTGCGGCTACACCTCCGGAGTACTGAAATGGTCCCGGCACATAACGGTAACCGCCGGCTGCAAATGTTTTGCTTGTTGTCATGCCTCATCCCCTCCAATCGCTTGTTCGCCTCAGTCTACTTCAGGCAGCCAAAGTCGGATGAAACATGATCGCACCCCGCTCGTGCAACTGGCAGGCACCCGCGCTGGCGCGCGCCGTGCACGCTGACGCACTCTCCGCCAGTCAATGGTTCAGGCTCAGTTGGTCCGTACTCCGTAGCGAAGAATAAATTCCTCTCCACCACTGTCCTGTGCGGATATACCGTCACTGTCGTTACCCATGATGTCTCTGATTGCCGGCAGATTGCCGACCAGTCGGGGCGTAACTACTGCCTGGCTCTGATCCAGCCCCCAGTACCAGACCTGATCGTCGTCGGCCAGTGCATAGATGCCGTCATAGCCCGACACCAGCTTGCGGAACCGACCTGCGAGCGTCGGCACTTGCACAGCCGTCGATCGAAACGTGCTGGTGTCTTCGATGCCGAGCAACCCCAACGAGTTGTCGCCCCATGCCCAGACTTTGCCGTCTCTGTCGATGGCGATAGTGGTACTGAAGCAGGTGATGAAGGCGACAAAATCGGTTTTCGGGCCGAGCGAACTGCCACCGGCCACGCTGTAGACCACTCGGCTCGGTGCCACGAACTGGCGGACATTTTCGTTCGGTGCCGTGGTCAGGCCATGACCGAGGGCACCGCGAGAATTGCCACCCCATGTGATGATGCTGCCATCAGTCAGCAGAGCCAAAGACACATCGCTGGTCGCACCAACCATGCTGGCGGGTAACGGCAGGCTGACCGGCAGAAATGCAGCGGTGCCCTGGCTAGACCCATCATTGAGCTGGCCCTGACTGTTCGAGCCCCACGCGACAACCGAGCCATTCTGGCGCAAAGCCACCTGATGCTCGGCGCCGAACGCAACCGCCTGAAAGCCATCGAACGCAGCGATGCGAACAGGCTCGGTAGCTTGCGCGGGAGCGGTAGCGCCCAACGGGAACGCTGGTCCGGCATTGATACCCACGCCATAGAACCTGGCTTCATCGTCGCGAATCAGCATCCCGTTCAGTTGCGCAAAATTGTCCAGCCCCGAGAACAAACCCGATATGCCTGGCGCATCGCCGCTGAACAAGGCGGTTTCGGTGCCGTACTCGTTGACGCCAAGACGTTGACTGATCAAGCCCTGTCCGTCGGCAGCAAGCCTTGCCTTGTAGAGTTCATTGCCCACCGTAAACCGGCCATACTGAACGGTGCGAGGGGTTGGCGCCGAAGCCGCCGGAGAGGAAAAATCTTCGTTCGCCTTATCAATCGAGTTGACAAGTTTGCCAGCCAGCAGCGGCGCTGAGTAGCTGGTTTCCCCTGCCGGGCCGAGTGCCTCGCCGCCCTTGGCGACGCCATCGATTTCCC
>CAXBNM010000472.1:0-2756 GCA_963976885.1 uncultured Burkholderiaceae bacterium | reverse complement strand
GCGCCCGGGTGCATCGATGCGTGATAACGGGCGTTGACGGCAATCTTGGCCAGTTGCTCGGGCTTGAGGTCGTACTCATGCATGTAGCGGGTAGCCATCAGCGCAAACTGTGCGCTCGCGCCCATCACGCCAAATGGCCCCTGGAAATCCCAGTACGCACCACGCGTTCGTTCGGGCGACAAAGGCAGGCCCGGCGCCAACGAAGGCATGTTCAGCGGCGTATCGGCACCCAGCACCAATACCCGGTCGACAATGCCGGCCTCGATCATGGCCGCGGCACGAATCAGCATCGACGATGCCGACGCGCCCCCCTGATCGGCGCGCAACAACACTTGCGGGCTGATACCCAGGGTTTCGGCCACCGACGCCGACCAGTTTACGGTATGGGCAACCTCAGCATGGGCTACGCCCAGACCTTGATCATCGAAGTCGTTTTTCGACATGCCCGCTTTGGTGAGGGCGAGGTCTGCAGCCCAGGCGAGGTATTCATCGACGGTGCGAACCGGTTCATCGGGTTTGGCCCGACTGTAGGGCGTGCGGCCATAGCCGACGATGGCAACTTTTGAGCGCATAGACGTTCTTCCTATCTCCGTTCGTTCTTCTCTGGCGGTGGCCCCGAGTTGGCGCAATCATTGCGCCGACAGGCCATGCATTCAGGCCTGAACCGCTCTGCAGGCAACGCATCGAGTATGGAGTGCGCGTCGACTTTTCCCTACTTTTGATGTCAAATAGGCATTATTCATATCTTCAATAATGGTCTGACTTGAACCTGCGCTCGCTGGATCTGAATCTGTTATTGGTCTTTGATGCGATCTACCGCGAGAGCAGTATTTCAAAGGCCGCCGGCACGCTGAATCTGTCGCAACCAACGGTCAGCAATGCGCTGGCGCGCTTGCGCGAGCGGCTGGAAGATCCTTTGTTCGAGCGCACGGCCAAGGGCATGGTGCCCACGCCGCGCGCCAAGCAACTGGCCGAACCGATCCGGCAGGCACTCAATACCGTTGAACGGGCGCTGCGCGGCACCGAGGAGTTCGATGCCGCCAATGCCGAGCGTGAATTCGTGATTGCCGTTGAAGATTACGGTGAGGCAGTGATCCTGCCCAGCTTCATGCACATGCTGGCGGACATCGCGCCACACATCCGCTTTCGCATCCGCCCGGAGTCAAGTTCGCAACTGCAGACCGAATTGCGCGAAGGCACGGTCGATCTGGCGCTTGATTATTTTCCGCTGCCGCAATCGGACTATCGAAGCACCTGCGTGCTGACCGAGAGCCTGATTACCCTGGCGCGAGCGGGCCATCCCGATCTCGACCCTGATGGCAAGCTCTCGCTCGATCAGTACCTGGCCTTGCAACACATTGTGTTGTCGGCCAAGGGCAATGCCCGGCCGATGATCGATCTGGCATTGTCCAAGCGCGGTTTGCAACGCCGGATTGCAGTACGCGTGCCGCATTTCATTTCAATGCCGCCGATGGTGCAATCGACCAACTTCCTGTGCACGCTGCCACGGCGCATGGGTCAGCTCTACTCCGAGCACTTTCCGGTGCAGGCCTATGAACTGCCACTGCGCACGCCGCGCTTTCCGGTCTATTTGATCTGGCATGAATCGGCCGACCCCGACGCCGGCCATCAGTGGTTTCGCAACCGGCTGATCGAGATGTGTCTCCATCTCTGATGGGCGGCCGGCCAATCAGACTTTTGACGGAGCCGCCTCAACGGGCTCCGTGCCCTCGACATCGTCGTCGCTGAACAAGTGTTTATGGCGGTTGGTATAGGCCACCAGAGACAGCATGACCGGCACCTCGACCAGCACACCTACAACAGTGGCCAGCGCCGCTCCCGAGTTCAGACCGAACAGGGAAATTGCCACCGCCACCGCCAGCTCAAAGAAGTTGGAGGTGCCGATCAGGCAGGCTGGTGCAGCGATCTTGTAGGGCAGGCGCATTGCCCTGGCGGCATAAAACGCGATGAAGTAGATGCCATAGCTTTGCACGATGAGCGGGATCGCAATCAGCACGATGATCAGCGGCTTGGCGACGATGGTCTGCGCCTGAAAACCAAACAACAACACAACAGTGGCCAGCAGACCGATCACCGACCAGGGCTTGAGCTTGCCCACGAAGTCGGCCACGGCCGTACCACCGTCCCGACCATCGCGTCTGCTCAGCAGACCTCGCGTGATGATGCCGGCAATCAGCGGCAGCACCACATACAACACCGTGGCCAGCAACAAGGTTTCCCAGGGCACCGTGACATCGGTAATGCCCAGCAGCATCGCGGCGATAGGCGCGAAGGCAAAAATCATGATGATGTCGTTGACCGAAACCTGTACCAGTGTGTAGTTCGGATCACCACGGGTGAGCTGGCTCCACACGAAGACCATGGCGGTACATGGTGCAACACCAAGCAGGATCATGCCGGCAATGTACTCAGAGGCCGATTGTGGATCGACAAACGGCGCGAACAGATACTTGAAGAACAACACCCCCAAAGCGGCCATCGTGAAGGGCTTGATCAACCAGTTGACGACCAGCGTCAGAATCAGACCGCGCGGCCGCCGCCCCACATCGCGAATCGAGGCAAAGTCGATCTGAATCATCATCGGGTAAATCATGACCCAGATGAACAGCGCAACCACCAGGTTCACATGCGCGTATTCCACCGCCGCCACGGCCTGAAACAAGCCGGGCACAAGCAAACCCAGTGCAACCCCACCGACAATACCGGCCGCGACCCACACACTCAGATAACGTTCA
>CAXBNM010000471.1:0-2761 GCA_963976885.1 uncultured Burkholderiaceae bacterium | reverse complement strand
AGGCATTAGCTGCCTCGGATGACGGATTGGCAAAAAACTCGACCGCCGGGCGATGCTCGACCAATTGCCCGTGGTGCAGAAACGCCACGTCATCGGCAAGGCGGCGCGCTTGCCCGACGTCATGAGTGACAAAAATGACCTTGGTCTGTTCGGCGCTCGCTGTGAGCACGATCTGCTCGATCATCTGCACGGATGCGGGGTCGAGACTGGCGGTCGGCTCATCAAGCAGCAGCACTTTCGGCCGGGTCGCCAGCGCCCGCGCGAGAGCCAGCCGCTGCTGCTCGCCGCCTGACAACAACCGCGCGGGTTGCTCGGACTGGTTGGCAAGGCCCACCCGCGTCAACAAGTCGTCCCGCCGCGCCCGGCGCTCGACCCTGGTTCCGGCGCGGTGCCGCAGCACGAAATCGATATTGGACGCCACGGAACGGCGCAAGAGTACCGGCTTCTGGAACACCATTGCCTGGGTTGACCGGGTCGCGTCACCACGGGCCACCTCGCCCCAGCTGACCCAGCCGCTGGTCGGTGGAATAAGTCCGTGTACCAGACGGAGGAACAGGCTTTTTCCCGCTCCATTGGGGCCCATCACGACCGTTACAGACCGCGGATCGAGCGAGAGTTTCTCTATATTGACGAGGCTTTTTCCGGCTACCTGCAGAACCAGTTGCTCAACCCTGAGAGCGCCCGGCATCAGACGGTCCCGCGTCGTTGGCGGGCCTAAATTGGCTGACTTTTGCGGTGTCAGCGGCGCAGAGTCAGGCATAGGCCTGCCTTTCGGCGATCGCCCGCAGCGCGCTTGCGCCGAGATTGACCGACACCGCGATGCTCATCAGAATAATTCCGAGCGCCAGCGCCATTCCGAGATCGCCCTTCGAAGTTTCGAGCGCAATGGCCGTGGTCATAACCCGAGTGAGGTGTTCGATGTTGCCGCCGACAATAATGACCGCTCCCACCTCGGCCACAGCGCGGCCAAAACCGGCCAGTGCGACGGTGACGAGACCATAGCGCCCGTCGACGATCAGCGCCAGCATGGCTGATCCGCGCGAGACCCCGAGCGAGCGGAACTGCTCATCATACTCGGCCTGCAAGGCTTCCAGCACTTGCCTCGACAGTGCCGCGACGATGGGTGCGATGAGCAGGGTCTGGGCGATGATCATCGCGGCAGGGCTGTAAAGCAGACCAAGCCAGCCCATGGGGCCTGCGCGCGAAAGCGCCAGATAGACCAGCAGGCCGATCACCACCGGGGGGAACCCCATCATCGAATTGACCAAGGCGATGACAATCCCCCGGCCGAAAAACTTGCGGACCACCAGTAGCGCCCCGATCGGGAATCCGATGAGACATGACAGAACCAGCGCCGTCAGGCTGACGCGCATCGACAGCCCGACGATCTCGAACAGGTCCGGATCACCTGAAGCGATCAACCCGAATGCCAGCCCGAATGCACCTGCGAAATCCTGCATGGCCTAACCGTGGCCTCCCGCCAGCATTCGTTCTTCACTCAGTCTGTCCCAGATCCGCCCGGCAATGTCCCGGTAGATTTGCGCCTGAACACTGTCGGGATCGGAAACGACGATGGGATTGCCGCTATCTGATTTCTCGCGGATCGCCATGACCAGCGGCACCTCGCCAAGAAATGGCGCACCGATGCGTTTGGCTTCGGCGCGGGCACCGCCGTGCCCGAAAATCGGATGTTGCCCATGGCAATCCGGACAGGTGAAATAACTCATGTTCTCGACAATGCCGAGAATTGGCACATCGACCTTACGGAACATGTTGAGCCCCTTGCGGGCGTCGATCAGCGCCAGATCCTGCGGCGTCGAAACGATGACGGCGCCGGCCAGTGGCACATTCTGCGCCATGGTCAGTTGCGCGTCACCAGTGCCCGGCGGCAAGTCGACGATCAGCACATCGAGTTCACCCCAGGCCACTTCCCGCAGCAGACCGTGGCTGTATCCTCGTCGACCATGAACCCCATCGACATCACCTTCAGACCGTGACCTTCGAGCGGGATGAGCACGCGGTCGCCGCCGCTCTGCGGACGGCCTGATATATTGAGCAGCCGCGGCATCGACGGACCATAGATGTCGGCGTCGAGTACCCCCACCCGCAGGCCACTGGCCTGCAGGCCGAGCGCGATATTGACGGAAGTGGTGGATTTGCCGACGCCGCCCTTGCCCGAGGCCACTGCAATGATGGCCCCAACCCCGGGCACCGGAGCCTTTGTTCCGGGCGATTGCGGCGGCTGCGGCGCTCGTTTCTGCATGGGCGGAGGAACTGCTGAGGCCTGCTCAACAGACGGCGCAGAACGCACGGGCGCTGGTGTGGGCCGCGCATTGCCTGAGCCGTCCGCGGTCAGCGTGACCAGCGCCTTGGCAACGCCGGGCACCGCCAGAGTGGCCTTTTCAGCCGCTGCCCGCAACGGCTCCAGCTGCGCGGCGCGATGGGCCGGAACTGTGATCGAGAAAATGACCTGATCACCGTTGACCACGATATCCGAGACCAGTCCGAGATCGACAATATTACCCGTCAGGTCGGGGCCCTTGACCCGTTTGAGTTGTTCCAGAATCTGATCGATGGCGATTGTCACTGCGTACCCCATGGTCGATAGTGCACCCAAGTTATCGCAGCTTTCATTTCGCTCCTGATCTCCGATTTGGGCATGACGCTGCGACAGATATCGAGCGATGGAGAAAGCCCGAAATGGACAGCAGCGAAACGGAAAAATTTGTCAGGCTTGCCGATCGGTTCGTCCGCACAGCCA
>CAXBNM010000470.1:0-2765 GCA_963976885.1 uncultured Burkholderiaceae bacterium | reverse complement strand
CCCGACCAGCTGCCAAAGCGCATCAAGACCGAGACAGCCCGGCATGACAGGATCGCCTTCAAAGTGACAGCCGAAAAACCACAGATCGGGGTGGATATCCAGTTCGGCATCGATCTGGCCTTTGCCGTGCGCACCGCCGGTATCGTCGATGTGCACGATGCGGTCAAACATCAGCATATTGGGCAGCGGCAAGCGGGCATTGCCCGGGCCGAAAAGTTCGCCACGACCACAGGCCAACAATTCGTCGCGGCCGTAGGCCTGATGTCCTTGGTCGCGCTCGCTGGAACGCTTGGTGATCGTCATGGGAACCTGGCCTCCGACTGGCAAAGTGGCGCTGCATCGAGGGCCACTAAATATTGAGTGAAAAATGGGAACAACTGACAGGCAGTGTTATACATTGTCTACGATATCAGATCGCAAGATATGCGCCTCTGATGGGTGAAACTTGACCTGGATCAAAAGACGATATGAACCCGGCCAAGACATCTGACTGAGACCCGGCATCGCTGGAGCTGCTCGGTGAATGCGCGCTCAGGGGTTGCCCTGACCCCTTGCATGAGCCGCCGCTTCAGTGGCTTGCAAGCATCCAACGGACCACGCGCGCGGGTGACCCGCCGGGCTTCAGTGCGCCGGGTTTCAGTGCGCCGGATTCAGTGCGCCTGCTCCCAGTTCGGACCGACACCGGCCTCGACCAGCAACGGCACACGCAACTCGGCCGCTTCGGCCATCAGCCGGGGCACGGCTTCGGTGATGGTGGCCAGCTCATCCTGCGGCACCTCAAGCACCAGTTCATCATGGACCTGCATCACGATCAGGCTGCGCATTGATTCGGCCTGCAACCAGCGCTGCACCTTGACCATGGCCATCTTGATCAGATCGGCCGCCGTACCCTGCATCGGCGCATTGATGGCGGCCCGCTCGGCCCCCTGGCGGCGCGGACCATTGGGGCTGTTGATTTCCGGCAGCCACAGGCGTCGCCCGAACACCGTTTCGACATAGCCCTGCTGCTTGGCCAATGCGCGGGTCCGCTCCATGTAGTCGGCCACACCGGGATAACGCGCAAAGTAGCGATCGATGTAACTGGCCGCCGCGCTGCGTTCGATATTCAGATTTTTGGCCAGTCCGAATGCGCTCATCCCATAGATGAGGCCGAAATTGATCACCTTGGCGTAGCGGCGCTGCTCGGCATCAACCTGGTCGAGCGGCACCGAAAAGACCTCGGCTGCCGTAGCCTTGTGCACATCGAGCCCTTGTTCGAAAGCGGCCACCAGGCCCGCGTCCTGACTGATGTGCGCCATGATGCGCAATTCAATCTGCGAGTAGTCGCAAGAGACAATCGAAGCATCGGGCGGCGCAATGAAGGCCTCACGGATGCGGCGCCCCTCGACCGTGCGCACCGGAATGTTCTGCAGGTTGGGATCGGTTGACGCCAGGCGGCCGGTCACGGCAGTGGCCTGCGCGTAATTGGTATGTACCCGCCCCGTCCGCGGATGAATCATTGTGGGCAGCTTGTCGGTATACGTACTCTTGAGCTTGGCCAGACTGCGGTGTTCGAGCAGCATTTTGGGCAGCGGGTAATCTTCGGCCAGCTTGCTCAGCACCTCTTCATCGGTGGAGGGCTGACCGCTGGCGGTTTTCTTGACCACCGGCAATTCCAGCTTGCCGAACAACACCTCGCCCAATTGCTTCGGTGAGCCCAGATTGAACGGCTGACCGGCCAGCTCAAACGCCTGCTGCTCGAGGGCCTGCAGGCGCTCGGCAATTTCCTGGCTTTGCGCCGTCAACGCTGCCGGATCGATCAGCACGCCATTGCGCTCAATGGTTTGCAACACGCTCAGTGACGGCAACTCGATGTCGCGATACACACGCAGCAAGCCTTCGTCACGCTCGATTTGCGGAAACAGGAACTTGTGCAGCTGCAAGGTCACATCAGCGTCTTCGGCCGCATACTCGGTGGCAACATCGAGCGCCACTTCGGCAAAGCCGATCTGCTTGGCCCCTTTGCCGGCCACTTCGGTATAGGTAATGGTCTGGCGATTCAGATGGCGCTTGGCCAGGGCATCCATGTCATGAGGACGGTGCGCCTCCAGCACATAGCTTTGCAGCAAGGTGTCGTGGGCAATGCCTTGCAGCGCAATGCCATAGTTGGCCAGAATATGCGCGTCATACTTGAGGTTCTGACCGACCTTGGCCGCCTTCGGGTCTTGCAGCCAGTCACGCAACTGATCGAGCACCCATTGCCGATCGAGTTGCTCGGGCACGCCGGTGTACTGATGCGCAACCGGCACATAACAGGCCTGACCGGGCACGATTGCCATCGACAAACCCACCAACTCGGCCTGCATGGCATTGAGCGACGTGGTTTCGGTATCGAAGGCAACCAGTTCGGCGGCCTTGATCAGGGTCAGCCAGTCGGCAAACTCGGCCTCGGTGGTCACACACTGGGCCGCCGTGGTGGCCGGGAACTGGCCGCCCTCACCGTCGTCGGCCAGCGCGGCCTGGCTGGCCTCGGGCGAACCCGCCTTGTGTCGCACTTCGCGCAGCCAGGTTTTGAAGCCGGCCCGCTCAAAAAGCGTGACCAGGCTCGGCACGTCTTCATCGGCCAGGCTCAGCCCGTCGTCGAAGTTGGTCAGCTCGGCCGGCAGCTCGACATCGGTGCTGATGGTGACCAGTTCGCGCCCGAGAGGCAGAAACTCCAGACTGGCGCGCAGGTTCTCGCCCACTTTGCCTTTGACCGCATCAGCATTGCTGATCACGCCATCGAG
>CAXBNM010000469.1:0-2770 GCA_963976885.1 uncultured Burkholderiaceae bacterium | reverse complement strand
CCGGCACCCGATGGTCAGCGGGCGTTGAACGCCTGCACGGTATCGGCCGCCACCTGCTGCAGGAAGCTGGCGGTGTCGGCGTCGATGGCACCGAAGTAGTCGTAGCTGTAGCCGACTGGTGATTGGCCATACAAGCTGGCATAGGCGGTAGCCGCGGCCAGGTACGAGCCAATCAGGCTCGGGTGCGAGCCGTCATAGTGCTTGTGCAGCTTGATATCCGGGCGTTGCCGATAGGCTTCTTCAAAGGCCAGCCCTACCGGAATCACCAGCGCGCCGATTTCATTGCCCACCGACACATACAACGACTCGGTCAGACCGATGTTCTCGGGACTGGCCTTCTTGTGCGGGGCCACATAGGCATGCGTCATGTAGAGCGCCGTCTTGCCACCGTTGCCGGTAATGATTTCATTGGCCTTGATGACGGCATCGCGAAAGCCCGCGCGCTTGTCTTCGGTGAGCGCCGCATTGCTGGCACCTTGCAACAACACCACCTGAAACGGTTCCTTGACGCCGATCTGGCCTGGCTTGGTCAGGTAGGCAATGTCGTGATCGGCAATTTTGGCGCCGCCAATGGTGGCCGACTTGTATTTCAGCTTTTTCTGCATGCTTTCATCACCGGCCATCACCATCCGGCGCAGGTGATTGTGCAAGCTGTCACCGTAGTAAAGATAGCTGTTGCCCACCAGCAAGACATGGGTGGGGTTGTCTACCTGCGGCGCTTTGACGGCGGGTACCGGTGCGTCGGCAGCGCCGGCGGTGGCGGGCAGCAAGGCGCAGGCCGCCGCCAGGACGAGAGCATTGAGTGAGTGTTTCAGCATCGTTTTCTCCTTTTGTTATTTCAGGCCGGAGCGGTTTGAACCTGCCCCGTGCGCTGGTTTCGCTTATCGAGCCGGTCGTGTGTTCCCTCTGAGTAACCAGACCAGCGGAATCGCACACAACGAAATGGTCATCAACAGCGAAAAGTCTTGCAGGTAGGCCAGCATCAGCGCCTGCTCGTTGACCTGATTGTTCAGCATCGTCAGGCCGGCGACATTATCGACCGAAATGGCGCCCGACTCGATGGCTTGCTGTAACCCCGGATTGAACGGGTTGATATGGCGGGCCAGCACCTCATGATTGGCCTGCGCCTGGCGGGACAGATAAGTGATGACAATCGAGATGCCGATGCTGCTGCCAATGCTGCGCACCAGACTGAAGATCGAGGTGCCGTCGTTGCGAAAACGCGGTGGCAAGGTGGCAAAGGTAATGGTAGCCAGCGGCACAAAGAGAAAGCCCAGGCCAAGGCCTTGAAACACGCCGGTGCGAATGATGGCCCAGCTGCCGGTATCGGTGGTAAAGCCGGTCATTTCCCACATGGCGCCTGCCGAGAGGATGAAACCGAGCATCACCAGATAGCGCAGATCGATCCGGCCGGCCAGGCGTCCGACCGTCATCATGGCGATCATCGTGCCGATGCCGCGCGGCACCAGCAGGTTTCCTACGTCGAGCACCGGATAGCCCAGCAGGTTCTGCATGAAAGGTGGCAGCAAGGCCAGGGTGGCCAGCAGAATCATGCCGACGATGAAAATCAGCAACAGGCCGATGCTGAAATTGCGATCCTTGAACAGCAAGGGGTCGATGAACGGATGGTCGTGGGTGAAGATGTGGGCGATGAACAGATACATTGCCACCGCCGCGGCAATGCCGAAGATGATGATTTCGTGGCTGGCAAACCAGTTCAGACTCTCGCCGCGGTCGAGCATCGTCTGCAGCGAACCGATGGCGATGGTCAGCAGTACGAAGCCGAGCAGATCAAAGCGGCGGCTGCGATCAACCGGCGTTTCCTGCAGCACAAAAACCAGCCCGATACAGGCCAGCACGCCGAAGGGCAGGTTGACGAAGAACACCCAGCGCCAGTTGTAGAACTCGGTCAGATAGCCACCGAGCGAGGGCCCCAGAATCGGCCCGACCATCACGCCAATTCCCCAGACCGCCATTGCCCAGCCATGGCGCTCGGTCGGATAGGTGTCAAGCAGGACGGCTTGCGACAAGGGCACCAGAAAGGCTCCGAACGCACCTTGCAACACCCGGAACAACACAAGTTGCTCAAGGCTTTGCGCAAAGCCGCACATCATCGAGGTGACGGTGAAGGCAACTGTGGACAGAATGAACAGGCGCCGCCGGCCCAGTTTGGCCGACAGAATGCCGGTGAGCGGCATGCAGATGGCGGCGGCCACCACGTAAGAGGTCAGCACCCATGAAATCTGATCGAGCGTGGCGCTCATCGAGCCCTGCATATGGGGCAGCGCGACATTGGCGATCGTCATGTCGAGCGCCTGCATGATCGTCGTCAGCATCACGGTAATCGTGATGGCCCGCACCCGACCGGGAGTCAGGGCCGGAGCGGGCGGCGCAGGGTTGGCCGTTGCCATCGTGGCCTTACAGCGCGTAGCCGAACAAGGTGCGCTGGTGTTGGGTGTCCACTTCGACCACCGCGCTCAGCCCGACCCGCAGGCGGGCTTCGTGCTGGGCCTCGGACAGCCGGATCCGGACCGCCACGCGTTGCGGAATCTTGACCCAGTTGCCGGTGGCGTTCTGGGCAGGAATGATCGAAAACTCGGCGCCAGTTGCCGGGCTCAGGCTTTCCACGACCCCCTCCCAGCTGATGTCGGGATAGGCGTCGATCTGAATATGCGCCAGTTGGCCCGGCTGCATCCGGGTCAGGTCGGTTTCGGTGAAGTTGGCTTCAATCCAGAGATCGTTGCTGCTGACCAGCGACATGGCTTGCTGG
>CAXBNM010000468.1:0-2798 GCA_963976885.1 uncultured Burkholderiaceae bacterium | reverse complement strand
TCGCTGGTGACTGGGCCAACCCAGAGCTGAATATCGATGCGATCGAGCAGCGGGCCGGACAGCCTTTGTTGGTAGCGGCTGACCTGATCTGGCGTGCAGCGACAGCGGCTGGTGCCGTAGTGACCGCAAGGGCAGGGATTCATGGCTGCCACGAGTTGAAAGCGAGCCGGAAATTCAATCTGGCGGGCGGCCCGGGCCAGCGCGATTGATCCGGTTTCCAGCGGTTCGCGCAGACTGTCCAGGGTGCGGGGACCAAATTCGGGGAGTTCATCCAGAAACAGCACGCCGTGGTGGGCGAGGCTGATCTCGCCGGGGCTGATGCGCGAGCCACCACCGACCAACGCGGCCATCGAGGCGCTGTGATGAGGGGCGCGGAACGGTCGCTGGCGCCAACGGGCCGGGTCGAAGCGACCGGCCAGGCTGGCAACCGCGCCGGTTTCCAGCGCTTCGTCGATGGCCAGCGCCGGCAGCAGGCCGGGCAGGCGTTGGGCCAGCATGGATTTGCCGCTGCCGGGCGGGCCGATGAGCAGCGCGTTGTGGCCGCCGGCCGCGGCCACTTCCAGCCCCGTCTTGATTTGTTCATGGCCTTTGATGTCGGCCATGTCGGGCAACTCGGGTTCTTCAGGGGTGGGGATTTCGGCGGCGTTCAGTGCGGACAGTGTGTCTTCGCCTTTCAGGTCGAGCGTGACCTCGGTCAGTGAGCGTGCGGTGCAGATGCGCAGGCCCGGCACGACTCCGGCCTCGGCCGCACTGGCACGGGGCAGCACGATTTCCAGTTGCGCTCGCGGTGCGCTGAGCACGATGGCTGGTGCGGCGGAATCCGCTGGTTTGGATTGGGGCGGTTGATCGGTAACGCCAATGGCCGGATCGCGCACCAGCGCCAGTGCCAATGCCAGCGCGCCCCGAATCGGTCGAGTGTCGCCGCTGAGTGAAAGCTCACCGATGAAGACCCGGTTGGCCAGTCGCTCGGGTGGCACCTGGCCGGTGGCTACCAGTACGCCGATGGCGATGGGCAGATCGAAGCGCCCCGAATCTTTGGGCAGATCGGCTGGTGCCAGATTGACGGTAAGGCGGCGGTTGGGAAAATCGAAACCGCTGTTGAGAATGGCGGCGCGCACCCGATCGCGACTTTCCCGAACCGAGGTTTCTGGCAGGCCGACGATGTGGAAGGCAGGCAGACCGTTGGAAACATGCACTTCGACTTCGACAGCTGGCGCGTGAATGCCGAGCAATGCCCGGCTGTGCACGCGAGCCAGCTTGTGAGGGTCGGTTGAATCGGGAAGATTGCTATCAGTGAGTACTCGCTCACTTAATTCAGAAGCTTCGCAAGGGGCGGCGGCGTCTGGGCCGGACTCGAGGGGCTGGGTCATCGCCCCAGCTTAAAGACGGTGCGTGCGGTTTTGCCGCCACAGCTTCAGCCGGGCGGCCGAAGCTGTCGGTTCAGACCAACGATGGTGACAAATGCGATTAGTTAGTAGTCACTAACTGTATGAGTTATGCCGCCAACTCTTGGATGTGAGTGCTTACTTATCACGTTCGGCCAGCATTTCTTCCAACTTTTCGACTCGGGCGCGCAGCTTCTCGACCATGGCTTGCTGAACCTCAAACTCTTCACGGGTGACGAGATCGAGTTTGCTGATCGAAGAGGTCACCAGCGATTTGATGTTCTGTTCGATTTCGCCAAGCGGGCTTTGACGCAAAAGCGACAGGATTCGATCCGGCAATTCGGCCAGATTGGGCGGGTTAAGAGGCGAGGAGCGAGTGAAAGCGCGTCGCGGCCCACGGGTTGATTCGTATTGTTCGTCAGTGCTGTGCGAGGTGTCGTTCAAGGTGAGGCGCTCCAAAGACCAGGATTGTTTGCAGCCAGTCTAGCACCGCCAACCGGCCTCTGTGGGGGCTTGCTCAGGGTGATGCGACAGCCCTGGGTGAGTTTCTGCACCACTTCGGTGCGCACCAAAAAATGCACCGGCGGCCACTTTGCCGTCAATCGCAATAGCCCCATCTTGGTGCGTTTTGGGTCTTCTTTCGGCTTTTTTCCAGCTGGCACGGCTTGTGCAATAGCCAAGCCTATGAGCGCCGCAGCCCTCGGGCTTCGGATGTTTGGCACGGACGAAATCGGCAGTCGGGCCGTTCTGTCCTCGGAGGAAGTATGAAACTGATCACCGCAATTATTAAGCCGTTCAAGTTGGACGAGGTTCGAGAGGCTCTTTCGAATATTGGCGTCCAGGGCGTCACCGTTACCGAAGTCAAAGGCTTTGGGCGGCAAAAGGGGCACACCGAGTTGTACCGAGGTGCGGAATACGTTGTTGATTTCCTGCCCAAGATGAAGATCGAGGTCGCCGTCGCGGCAGACCTGGCCGATCAGGCAATTGAAGCCATCGAGAAAGCAGCCCGGACCGGCAAGATCGGCGACGGCAAGATTTTCGTTAATGACCTGGACCATGTTGTCCGAATTCGCACCGGTGAAACCGGTCCATCGGCGCTTTGATTGCGGTCGACTGATTTAGGGGAGTATGAAAATGAGTTGGATGGGAAAAACTGTGGCAGCCGCGGCGGCCGCTCTCGTGCCAGGCATCGTGATGGCGCAGGAAGTGACAGTAAACAAGGGTGATGTGGCCTGGATGATGGTTGCCACCTTGCTCGTGGTGATGATGGCGGTGCCGGGTCTGGCGTTGTTCTATGGTGGCCTGGTGCGCTCCAAGAACATGTTGTCGGTGTTGATGCAGGTGCTGGTGGTGTTTTCACTGATCTGCGTGCTGTGGGCGGTCTATGGCTACAGCCTGGCCTTCGTGGGCGGT
>CAXBNM010000467.1:0-2819 GCA_963976885.1 uncultured Burkholderiaceae bacterium | reverse complement strand
CATCGGGCAGCAGACCAAGGTCTTGCGGGCGCAAACGCACCAGCAGATTGAGCGGGGCGATGACCAGCACCACCAGCCAGCCCATCGCCCAGCATGAAGCCCGCCAGCCTTCGCGCTCGATGATTCCCTGCAGCCAGGGCAACAGAATGATGGCGCCCACGCCCACGCCCGAGAATGCAATGCCAATGGCAAACGCGCGGCGCCGCTCAAACCAGTTGGGCAGGTAAAGCGACTGCGCGGTGAAACTCATCAGATTGGCACCGCCGCCCACCAGCAGGCCCAAGGTCAGGTACAACTGCCAGGGCTGCTCGATGATCGGCGCCAGAAACAGCCCGCTCGCCAGCAGCAACACGCCGACTTCGATCACCACCCGCGGACCGTGCCGGTCCATCATCCGGCCAACCAGAGGCCCGAGGATGGCCGAAACCAGAAAACCGAACGAGAACGCACCGGCAACCAGCCCGGTCTCCCAGCCATACTCGGCGCGCAGCGGATCGAGCAGCAGGGAAAAAGCGGTGCGCGCGGTGACTGAAATACCCATAGTCATGAACGCCACCGCAATGATCAGCCAGCCGTAATAGAACGGCAGCCGGGCCGCGAGCGTGCGGCGCGCCGGAGTGCTCATTACTGGTCAGCGCTCATGACAGGTATTGCGACTCCCATGTTCAGTACAAGGTCAACTCGCCGGTGATGGCATCGATACGCTCGCCATCATCGGGGCCTATTGCGCACGCCGTCAAGGTGGGCACGCCGCCAAACTCGGTTCGACCGCTGTCGCGGATCAGATGACTTTTGAGACCGGCCGCCAGCGCCGCCTGATGACATTGCACGAGTTGCTCTTCGGACTCCACCCGCAGGCAGATCTTGGCCATCCCGACCTCGATCCATTGCCGGGTTGGGGCGTCCAGGTTCAGGCTGAGTGACTCGGCAGCGAGTTGCTCGCGCAGCGGGTTCACCAGAAATGCCAGCGATGCGTGCGAGCCCTGTGCGACCTCTTTGCCGCGCCGCATTTTCAGATCCCTGCGAATCAGAATGACCTGTTTGACCTTCAATGAATGTTCTCCTTGTGCCAGGCCCGCGCTAGCTTACCTGAGTGCGCGCCGCGGGGCTGATTCAAGGTCTGCTGACGCGGTGCTCGGCACGACGACGATTTGGCCACTATTATCGGGATTCATCTGCAACCGGCCACGGCATCGGACGCGCGTCCGACCGGCCAACCACGACAAGCAGACCAGGAATACAAGGAGACCCGACACGATGACTTCCCGCCACTTCCCCAGCCCGCTGCCCGCGATCGATATTCCCCTGGTGCCTCTCACCCAATACGTGTTGGGCAAGGTTGCCGAGATGCCCGACCGGCCGGCCATCATCGACGGACCGAGCGGGCGCACCCTGAGCTTTCAGGCCTTGTCCGACGCCATTCACCGCTTGGCCGGTGGCTTGCAGGCCAGCGGCTTCAAGGCCGGCGACACGCTCGCGCTGGTGGCCCCGAACATCCCTGAATACGCAGTGGTGTTTCATGCCGTGGCCGTGTGTGGCGGCACGGTCACCACCGTCAATCCGACCTATGGCGCGGAGGAAATCAACTTTCAACTCAATGATGCGCAAGCCAGCGTCTGCGTCACCGTACCAGCCTTCATTGAAACGGTCAGCAAGGCCATCGAGGGCTCGCCGGTGCAGCGCCTGCTGAGCATCGGCGCCAGCGGCGAACACCGGACCATTGAAGCCCTGATGGGCGAGCCGATTGCGCAAGTGCCGGTCGATGTGATGACGCAAACCGTGGCGTTGCCGTACTCGTCGGGTACGACCGGCATGCCCAAGGGCGTCATGCTCAGTCATCACAACCTGGTGGCCAATGTAATGCAGACCAATCAGGCCCTCATCTACGAGTCGGGCGAATCAGCGCTGGCGGTGCTGCCGTTCTTTCACATCTACGGCATGCAGGTATTGATGAACAGTTTGCTCGCCGCTGGCGTGACCGTCATCACGATGCCGCGCTTCGATATGGAGCAAGCTCTGGCGCTCATTCAGCAATACAAGATCACGCAATTCTTTGCCGTGCCGCCAATCGTGCTTGGTCTGGCCAAGCATCCGCTGGTTGACAAGTACGACATCAGCAGCTTGCGCAAGGTGTTTTCCGGCGCCGCGCCGCTCGGCGCCGAACTGGCGGCCGAGGCTTCAGCTCGCATCGGCTGCCCGATCGCGCAAGGCTACGGGATGACCGAATTGAGCCCGGTCAGTCATGTCACGGTGGGGGTGGATATCAAGCCCGGCACCAACGGCGTAACCGTGGCCAATACGGTGTCGCGACTGATCGACGCCGAAGGGAATGATGTCGGCGTTGATGAAGACGGCGAACTGCTGGTCAAAGGCCCGCAGGTGATGCTCGGCTATCTGAACAATGAAGCCGCCACCGCCGCCACCATCGATAAAGACGGCTGGTTGCATACCGGCGACGTGGCACGCATTGACGCCGACGGTCACATGACCATCGTCGACCGGGTCAAGGAACTGATCAAGGTCAAGGGCTTCCAGGTGGCGCCAGCCGAACTGGAAGCGTTGATCGTGACCCATCCGGCCGTTGCCGATGTGGCGGTCATTGGTGTTGACGACGCCGAAGCCGGTGAACTGCCCAAGGCCTTCGTCGTGCTCAAGCCCGAACAGAGCCTGACCATCGAGGCCTTGCAGGCGTTTGTAGCCAGCCATCTGGCCAGCTACAAACAGGTACGACTGGTTGAATTCGTTGACGCGATTCCGAAGTCCGCCAGCGGCAAGATTTTGCGCCGCGAACTACGCGCGCGATCCTGAACGAAGGTCGG
>CAXBNM010000466.1:0-2823 GCA_963976885.1 uncultured Burkholderiaceae bacterium | reverse complement strand
CCAGCCGGCGGCCCGCAAGCGCGCTGCCGCATCCTGCAGGGCGGCCACGACTTCGGGAGCGGTGTCCATGCTGTCGGGGCGCAGACACAGGGCGGCGCGCTGCGCGCAGGGCTCGCCTTCGAGCGGGGCCGGCGTCCACCAGGGGTCCCGGACGTCGCGTGCCGCCATGGCGGCCAGCCCCAGACGCAGATCGGCGATGGTGCGGGCCAGCGGGCCCGATACCGCCGTCAGTTGCGGGCCGATCGAGCGCTCGGGCAAGGATGCGTTATAGGCCGGGATGCGCCCCGGTGTCGGGCGCAGCCCGTGGACGCCACAGGCGTAGGCCGGGTACCGCACCGAGCCGGCAATGTCGGTGCCATGGGCGATGGCACCGATGCCGGCGGTCACGCAGGCGGCGGCACCGCCCGACGAGCCGCCCGGCGTCAGCGCCGGGTCACGCGGGTTAAAGGTGGCACCGTGCAACACATTATTGGTAAACCAGCGGTACGAAAACGCCGGCGTATTGGTGCGCCCGAGAATCACCGCGCCGGCGCGCAGCAGGTTGTCGACCACCGGGCTGTTGTGCTGCGCAATCACGTCGCGCTGCAAGCCCACGCCGTTGGTGGTCGCATAGCCGATCTGATCGGTATTGACCTTGATGGTGACCGGCACACCTGCCAGCGGGCCGGGCGCTTCGCCGCGCGCGATGGCGGCGTCAACCGCATCGGCCTGGGCCAGCGTGTCTTCGGCGCGCCAGTCCACCACGGCGTTGAGGGCCGGGTTGACGGCTTCAAGACGGGCCAGGCCGTCCAGGGCGGCCTCGCGGGCCGAGATTTCCCTGGTGCGCACCCGGGCGGCTAGTTCGGTGGCGCTCAGGCGCCAGAGTTCGGACATGAGATCGACTCCGTTGGAGAGAAACAGGCGTCAACAGATTACCGCCTGGAGGCGTTGACTGAAACCTGGCCGATTGCCCGGGTTTCGATTTGTGTTAACTATATGGTTAATTAATTTCGAAATTCGAAGGTTTATTCGGAAATATTCCGGCTGGTTCTTGACGGGTCGCGCAAATCTGCTCTAGTCTATTAACAAGACAGTTAATAAAAGTTCGATGGTTTCCAGCCCTGTGGGGCGGCCCATCGGTAGAGGAGACCATGCAAGCACTGGACGACATCCGTATTGCGCTGTATCGGCAGTTTGGGCACCTGACGGTCCCCGACGTCTTTGACGAGCCGACCATGCAGTCCATCATTGCCGACATCGAAACCTGGGGCGAAAGCTTTCTTGCCGGTTTGTCCGATAAGGAAAAGGCCTGGTACATCGACGGCGGCGTGACGGCACGCACTGTTTTACGCAAACTCGACAACCCTCACGCCCATCGTGACGCCGTCATGGCGCTGGCTCGTGACCCGGCCCTGGTTGGGTTGGTCGAGTCACTGATCGGCCCCGGTGTCAGCGTGTACTTCAGCCAGATCTTCTTCAAGCCGCCCGAGGGCGGTGGCCCCAAGCCCGCCCATCAGGACAACTTCTACTTCGGCCCCTCGCGACTCGAAGGCGTGGTCACGGCCTGGATTGCACTTGATGATGCCACGCTTGAAAACGGTTGCCTGTATTTCGGTGAGGGCAGCAACCTGGGGCCGGTGTATCCGCACGTGGCGCCCCCCGACGAGCCGTACAACCTGCAACTGACCGAGGCCGTGCTGGCCGCGCAGCCGATGATGCCGGCGCCGGTACGCCGCGGCGGGGTTTCGTTTCATCACGGCAATACCTTTCATCAAAGCGGCCCGAACCTGTCCAGGCAATGGCGTCGCGCCTGTGCGCTGCACTACGTGAGTAACGACACCTCGTTCGACAATCCGGCGCTGCCTTACGACCATTCTCTGAAGCGGGCGGTGACATGACCTTCAAGGGAATTATCAATGCGCCGTGGTTGCGCCCGCTGCTGCTGATGCTGTTGCTGGTCGTGATCTGGGATCTGATCATTCGCATCTTTCAGATACCGCCCTATCTGATCCCGACGCCGCTCGAAGTGATTGAACAGATGTGGCTCGAGTGGCCGATGCTGTTGTCGGAAAGCCTGGTAACCACTTACGCCACGCTGGGCGGCTTTGCGTTGTCGATTGTGTTCGGCATTCCGATCGCCATGCTGATTGCGTATTCAAAAACCGTTGAAAGCTACGTCTATCCGTTGCTGGTTTTTTCGCAAAGCATTCCCAAAATCGCCATCGCGCCGTTGTTTGTGGTGTGGTTCGGTTTTGGCATCGTGCCAAAAATCATCTCGGCTTTTCTGCTCGGCTTCTTTCCGGTGGTGGTGTCTACCGTCATGGGCTTCAAGTCGCTTGAAACCGACATGATCGATCTGGCCCGCTCGATGGGTGCATCGCGGCTGAGCATGTTCTGGCGCATCAGTCTGCCGCAAGCGCTGCCCTCCATCTTCAGTGGCCTGAAGGTCTGCATCACGCTGGCCGTTGTCGGCGCCGTGGTCGGTGAGTTTGTCGGTTCCAACTCGGGCATCGGTTACGTGCTGCAAAAGGCCAATGGCAATTTTGATCTGCCGCTGATGTTTGCCGGTCTGGTGGTGTTGTCGCTGATCGGCGTGGTGTTGTTTGTGCTCATTGATGTGGTCGAACGCATGCTGATTCCCTGGCATGCCTCGCAGCGCAGTGAGTTTCACGGCACCAACTGATCAACCCCCAGACAAACTCTGTTTCTGTTTTGCAGTAACCGGCAGTGCGATCAGCCTGATCAGTCGTCTGCTCATTCCAAAAAAATCTCAAGGAGACAACGATGAATCGCCGTAAAACCCTGACCAAAGTTGCCGGACTCGCCGGCGCCACCCTGATCGGT
>CAXBNM010000465.1:0-2842 GCA_963976885.1 uncultured Burkholderiaceae bacterium | reverse complement strand
CCGCCGACAGTCCGATCTGGTCTGCCGCCAGTACTGGCACGATGCTGAACAAGCCACCGGTTCGAACCACCGCCTGCGTGAAACCGACCAGGCTGACCAGCATGAATGCGGGCTTGCGCAACAGCAGACGCATCTGCTGCATGAAGGGCAGTTCCGGCTCGCTTTGATCGGTGCGTCGGTTGTTCGAGCGGTCGCGCGTTTCCGGAATGGCGAACCAGACCACGAAGGCCGCGATCAACCCGGCGACCGCGTAGAACATGAAAGGCATGCGCAGCCCGAATGCTTCGGCGAGCAGGCCGCCGGGCAGCGGGCCGATGCCAACGGCAAACAGAAATGCGCCCTGATAGAGCGACATCATGCGACCGCGTCGCGCCGGTGTGCTGATGTCGGCAAGAATCACCGCGCCAACGGTCAGCACAATGCCGGCGCCGACGCCGGCAGCAAAACGCGCCAGCATGAACTCGGTAAAGTTACCGGCCAGCGCGCACCACAGATTGCCGACACCACTGACCAACCCGCCCAGCGCGAGAGTCGGCCGGCGACCCAGCTGATCCGCCAGCCGTCCGGTAGGCATCGCAATGACAAAGCGCGCCAGGCCATAAATGCCAATCGTCATGCCGACCGCCGACGCGGAAACGCCGAACGATTGCGCGTAGAGCGGCAGCACCGGAACCAGAGCGCCAAAACCGATCTGGTTGATGGCAATGATCAGACACATCCAGATCAGAATGCGCTGTTCGCTGATGGGTGGTTTGACGGCCACGGATGGGGAAAGTGGTGCGGACAATTTGCTGCCAAGGGCTGAACGGTGACGGGGTCTGGCGAGTGTACGCCTTGGGGTGCCAGTGCCGATTTTCAGGTGTGCTCACCAGTCAACCCCGATCGGTCCGCGCGGCATCAGCCTTCTTGTTGGCGGGCACGTGTCTTGCGGCACGGACGCGACTTCACCAACCGAGCTCACGATGCCACGTCGCTTACTGCCCGTCGGTCGCAGGCTGTTCCTTGCCTGCACCGCTTTGGCATTTCTATTCCTCTGCTCGGTCGGTACGGCGCAGACCGGCGCCGAATCAGCGGCGGCGGTGCCTGCGGAGCGTGTCATTGCGGCCGGCTCCGATGCGACCAGCGATGCCCGGATACGCCGGCGCATTCAACAGATCTTTGACGAGATTGACGGATTGAATGAGGTCCGTGTCGATGTGATTGCGGGCGTGGTGAAGTTGACGGGTCAGGCCCTTGAGCTGGCAACCGTTGAGAAGGCTCGTGCGCTTGCCGCGCGGGTTGAGGGCGTGGTTGAAGTGCGTCAGGAAATTGCGCTCAATACCGATGTGTCGGCCCAGGTTTCGCCAGTGCTCAAACGGATGTCCGATCGGCCTGCCCTTGCTTGGTGTGGGCTTGATCGTGTTTGCGCTGATTGCGGTGCTGGCCTGGTGGCTGACCCGCCCGCGCGCCTTCTGGACCCGGATCGCGCCCAATGCTTTCATCAGTCAGCTGATGCGTCAGGCCGTGTTGTTGCTTGCGCTGATGATGGGCAGTGTGATTGCGCTCGAACTGATGGGGGCAACGGGGTTGCTTGGCACCATTCTCGGTACGGCCGGTATTGCCGGGCTGGCGTTTGGTTTTGCCATTCGCGATACCGTGGAGAACTATGTTGCCAGCATCATTCTCAGTTTGCGGCAGCCGTTCAGCCCCGGGGACTTCATCGAGATTGACGGTCAGCAAGGCCATGTTGCCCGCATGACGTCGCGCGCCACCATTCTGTATAGCCCCGATGGCAACCATGTCAGCATTCCCAATGCCACCGTGTTCAAACAAGTCATCATCAACTTCAGTCGGGATCCACAGCGCCGCTTCCAGTTCGATATTGATATCGATGCGGACGACAGCATCGAACGCGCCATCAGTGTGATTACCGAGTGTCTTGCGGGTTTGTCCTTCGTGCTGCCCGAGCCGGCCGCAAGCGTGTCGGTCGCGCACGCCGATTCGGTCCGCACGACGCTTCGTGTGTATGCGTGGATCAATCAGAACCTGCACGATTTCAGTCAGGCGCACAGCGAAGCCATCCGTCTGGTACGGCGCGCACTGCTCGATGCCGGACTGTTCCTGAGCGACGAGAACCGTCATGTATTGATTGATCGGGTGGACAGATCCTCGCGCCCGTCGACCGGTAAAGATCAAAGTGCCGGGCCGGCGGGTAACACGCCCGCAGCCGTGCCGGCGCAAGAGTCGCCGGTCGTCAGTCAGGATGCCAGCAAGGCCAAGGCGCTGGCTGAATCAAGAAGCGGCGCCGGCACGGACTTGTTGTCTGATGCCAGTTCGGCGACTTTGGAGTAGCGTTACTGGCAAGCTTGCTGACGGCTGTTCATCACGGACGGCGATGCAGAGTTCTCGGGCACGGGGGCGAGTCAGCTCGGGAAAATGGGCAAAGTGGCGGGCATGAGCGGTGCGGGAACGTGCACCATCAGGGGCGTTGCTATCGCCGCCGCGCTTCTTCGGGCAAAATTGCGTGAAACCTCAGCTAAGTCATTCAAGATTAACAGCTTTCTCGGCCAATCATCCGCCTCGTGTTTTCTTCCCGGAAAAAGCTTCTGTCGCTCGCCGTCATGCTGGCCCTGCTCGTTGCCGGTCTGTTGCTCTGGCAATGGCAGCCCCCGATCGCCCCCGGTATTCAGTTAAGGGTGGGCCAGACGGCGCCGGCGACCGAGTTTCGCTTCATTGATGGGAATGTCGAGCAACTCGCGCAGATGCGAGGCCAGCCGGTGCTGATCAACTTCTGGGCCACCTCGTGCGCAATCTGCCTGGCCGAGATGCCCGACGTCATTGCATTGCAGAAGGAGTTTGCCGG
>CAXBNM010000464.1:0-2856 GCA_963976885.1 uncultured Burkholderiaceae bacterium | reverse complement strand
GGTACCCGGCGCGCGCCTGGGGCGTGATCGCAACGGCAAACCTGCCTGGTTTGTCCCCAACCCGGATGCTCCGGGCAAGTATTTAAGGATAGAGGATCATGTCTGAGCCAACCCCTGAGCACACCAATAGCGCGCAAGTCGACGATGCGCGCTATGTCGAGGTTGATTTCGACCCGTTTGCCGGCGCAGCGATCACCGCGGTAATCCCGACCACCGAAGCGCAACGAGAGGTCTGGCTGGCCGACCAGCTCGACCCGGTTGCGTCGCTGGCCTATAACGAATCGGTAACGATTGCGCTGCGCGGCAGCATCGACACCGAAGCCATGCGCACGGCCATCAAGGCCTTGACCCAGCGCCACGATGTGTTGCGGGCCGTGATGGCACCGAACTGCTGATTCAGCAAGACGCCGGACAGGCGCTGATCGTTGATGATTTATCGAACCTGCCTGAAGACGAGGCCGATGCCACGCTGACCTCACTGGTGGCCGGCGAAAGCGCGAACGCCTTCGATCTGGTCAATGGGCCGCTGTTTCGTGCCCGCCTGATTTCCCTTACCGCCAACGAACACGCCCTGGTGCTGGGCGCCCACCACATCGTCTGTGACGGCTTCTCGTTTGCCATCCTGATTCGCGACCTCGCCGAGTTGTATCGCAACGCCGTGACCGGCGTGCTGGCCGCGCTGCCCCCGGCCGACAGCTTCGCCGACTACGCAGCCGGGCTGGCCGCCGCGCAAAGCCAGACCGACGAGCCGACCGAAGACGAACTGTACTGGCTCGAGCAGTTCAAGCGCGGTCTGCCCGCCCCCCTCGATCTGCCCACCAGCCGGCCCCGCAGTGCCCAACGCAGCTTTGCCTCGGCGCGGCTCGACCTGTCGGTCAAGCCCGAGTTGGTCCGCCAGATTCGCCAACTCGCCGGCCAGACCCGCTCGGGTGCTTTTGCCGTGCTGTTGACGGGCTTTGCCACTCTTATGGCACGCCTGTCCGGCCAGCAAGACCTGGTCATTGGCGTGCCGTCGGCGGGTCAGACCACCGTCAACTCCGAAACCCTGGTTGGCCATTGCGTGAACCTGTTGCCGCTGCGCGTGCCGGTCGAGCTGAATCAGAGCACCCGCGAAGCCATCAATCAGGTGCAGCAACATGTGTTCGACGCTTTCGATCATCAGCGCTACACCTATGGCTCCTTGCTCAAGAAGCTGCCGATTGAGCGCGATCCGTCACGCCCGACACTGGTCAGTGTGATGTTCAACCTCGATCAGGCGCTCGAAGGCGGCGATCTCGATTTTGGCGGCCTGACGGCCGATGTGTTGTCCAATCCGCGCCAGGCGGAGAACTTCGAAATGTTCCTGAACATTTCGCAGACCCGCGAAACGATGACCCTGGAATGCCAGTACAACACCGACCTGTTCGACGAGGGCACGGTCCGGTTGTGGCTGAGCGGCTATCGCGCCTTGCTCAAGCAAATGGCCGACTCGCCCGATCTGCCGCTGGCCGTGCTCGACATCGTCGGTCAGCAGCAGGCGCAGGCCATCGCGCGGCTCAACGCCACCGACACCGAACTGCCCCCGTACGACAACGTCGGTCAGTGGCTCACGCAAAGTGCGCAAGCGCATCCTGATCAAGCCGCGCTGCTGAGCCGAGCCCCCAATTCAGGCCAATGGGAGGCCAGCAGCTACGAACAACTCGAAGGGCTGAGCAATCAGCTTGCACGCGCGCTGCGCCAACGGGCGATTGGTCGCGGCAAAACCGTCGGCATCTGCCTGCCCCGCGATGCGCGCATGCTGATTGCGCAATGGGCGGTAATCAAATCGGGGGCCGCCTATGTGCCGCTGGATCCGGGCTATCCGGAGCAGCGGCTGACCATGATGGCGCAAGACGCCCAGATCGAACTGGTCATCAGCACGCTCGACACGGTGGCCTCGCTCGACCTTGGCATCGGCGAAGTCATGTTGCTCGAAAACCCGGCCGAAGATCTGGCCGAGTTGCCGACTACACCGCTGCCCAGCAGCTCGCTCGATGCCCGCCCCGCCGATCCGATCTATCTGATCTACACCTCAGGCTCCACCGGCCGCCCCAAAGGCGTCAGCGTGCCGCACCGGGCGGTGCTGAACTTTCTCAACACGATGGCCAGCCGACCCGGACTCACCGACAAGGACCGCTTGCTGGCCGTCACCACGCTCAGCTTCGATATTGCAGTGCTCGAATTGCTGCTACCGGCCGTGACTGGCGCGCAAGTCATATTGGCCGATGCCGAGACCGCACGCGATGGTGCGGCTTTGCTGCGCCTGCTCAACGAGACCGACGCCACCGTCATGCAGGCCACGCCGTCAACCTGGCGCCTGCTGATCGAAGCCGGCTTGCAGGAAAAACGCAACCTGAAGGCACTGGTCGGCGGTGAAGCCTTTCCACCGGAACTGAGCTGCCCGCTGCTGCGCCTGTGCGGTTCGGTCTGGAACCTCTATGGCCCGACCGAAACCACGGTCTGGTCAACCCTGTGGCGGGTTCGCAAACCGGGCGCGCCGATCCGGATCGGTCGCCCGATTGGCAACACCCGCATCCACGTACTCGATGAGCGGGCCCAGCCCTGCCCGATCGGCGTACCGGGCGAGATCGTCATTGCCGGCGCCGGCGTCGCGCTGGGTTATCACAACCAGCCGCTGCTCACGACCGAGCGCTTCATGCCCGATACCGTGACCGGCGAACCCGGCGCACGGATGTATCGCACCGGCGACCTCGGGCGCTGGACCTGGACGGGCGACCTGGAGCATCTGGGCCGGCTCGATCAGCAGGTGAAGATTCGCGGCTTTCGGATTGAACTGGGCGAGATCGAAGCCAGCCTGCAAAAACACGCCGCAATACG
>CAXBNM010000463.1:0-2871 GCA_963976885.1 uncultured Burkholderiaceae bacterium | reverse complement strand
CCGCATGTGGGCGCGCACACCATTCTTGCCTCCAACACCTCGGGTCTGTCGATCACCGAGTTGGCCGAAGGCTTTGATGATGAACTGAAGCAGCGGTTCTGTGGCGTGCATTTCTTCAATCCGCCGCGCTACATGCACCTGGTTGAACTGATTCCGACCGCTGCCACCGACGCCGGCATTCTGGCGCGGCTCGAAACCTTCCTGGTCAGCACCCTTGGCAAAGGCGTCGTGCATGCCAAGGACACGCCCAACTTCATCGGCAACCGGGTCGGTATCTATGGCATGTTGGCCACGATCAAGGAGGCCGAAAAATTCGGTCTGAGTTATGACGTGGTTGATGACCTGACCGGCGCCCGACTGGGCCGGGCCAAGTCGGGCACTTTCCGTACTGCCGATGTGGTCGGTCTGGATACGATGGGCCATGTCATCCGGACCATGCAGGACAACCTCGCCGACGATCCGTTTGCGCCGCTCTATGAAACGCCGGCCGTGCTGGCCGCGCTGATCGACAAGGGTGCACTGGGTCAGAAGGCTGGCGCCGGTTTCTATCAGAAGCAGGGCAAGCAGATCATGCGCCTCGATCCGGCCAAAGGCGAGTACGTGCCGGCCGGCGCGAAGGCGGCCGAAACCGTTGCCCGCATTCTGAAGAAGAAAACCTGGGCCGAGCGCTTGCAGTTGCTGCGCGAATCGGACAACCCGCAGGCGCAATTCCTGTGGGCGGTGATGCGCGACGGCATGCAGTATGCGGCGATCAAGCTGGAAGAAATCGCCGATAACGCACGCGACCTCGATATGGCGCTGCGCTTCGGGTTTGGCTGGAAGGAAGGCCCGTTCGAAATCTGGCAGCAAGCCGGCTGGTCTGAGGTTGCTGGCTGGATTGCGCAAGACATCGACGAAGGCAAGGCGCTGATTGCTTCCCCATTGCCCGACTGGGTGTCCAGCGGCCCCGTTGCCGAACGCGGTGGTGTGCATCAGCCGGAAGGCTCGTATTCACCGGCTCGCAAATCCTTCGTGCCGCGCTCCGATCTGCCCGTCTACGAACGTCAGGTGTATCGCGCGCCGCTGGCCGGTGAAAATGCGCCCGATGGGCACACCGGTGGCGACACGGTGTTCGAAGATGCCGATATCCGGCTCTGGACGCTCGACAGCCGTGGCCTTGGCGATGTGTTGATTGCCACCATCAAATCCAAGATGCATGCCATTGGCCCCGGTGTCACGGCCGGTCTGGTCAAGGCGGTGGCGCTGGCCGAGGAGAAGTATCACGGTCTGGTGATTTGGTCGCCCGATGAGCCGTTCTCGGTGGGTGCCGATCTGCAGGCCATGCTGCCGGTGTTCATGGCCGGCGGCCCCAAAGCCATCGGTCCGGAAGAAAAGAAGCTGCAGGATGCAATGCTGACCTTGCGCTACGCGCATGTGCCGGTCGTGGCGGCGGTGTCGGGCATGGCGCTCGGCGGTGGTTGCGAATTGCTCGTGCATTGCGCCCGACGCGTGGCCAACATCGAAAGCTATATCGGTCTGGTCGAGGTCGGGGTTGGTCTGATTCCGGGGGCCGGTGGTCTCACTTATGGTGCCCGGCGCGCCGCCGAAGAACAGGCGCAGGCACCCGAAGCGCCGCTGCTGCACTTCCTGAAAAAATACTTCATGGCCGCCGGGATGGCGCAGGTCTCCAAGTCGGCGCTCGAGGCGCAGGCAATGGGTTATCTGCTGGGCTCGGACCGGATCAACTTCAACCGTTACGAGTTGCTCTATGACGCAGTCCGTGAGGCCAAGGCCATGCGCGATGCGGGTTATCGTCCGCCGCGTCGCCAGCTCATCAAGGTGGCTGGCCGCAGCGGTGCCGCCACCATCAAGGCGCAACTGGTCAACATGCGCGACGGCGGCTTCATTTCCGAGCACGACTTCCATCTTGGCAGCACGATTGCTCACGTGATGACTGGCGGCGATGTGGATGCCGGCACCCTGGTCGATGAGCACTGGTTGCTGGGTCTGGAGCGGGAAGGCTTTGTGAGCCTGCTCGGCCATCCCAAGACCCAGGAACGCATCATGGGCATGATGCAGACCAACAAGCCCGTCCGTAACTGATAACCAGGAACCGAACATGAGCCAGACTATTCAAGACGCTTATATCGTTGCGGCGCGGCGCACGCCAATCGGCAAGGCCCCCAAAGGGGTGTTCCGTCACCAGCGTCCCGACGATCTTCTCGTACACGCCATTCGCGGCATGATGGCCGATGTGCCGTCGCTGGACCCGGCCGCCATTGAAGACGCCATCATCGGTTGCGCCATCCCCGAGGGCGAGCAGGGACTGAACGTCGCCCGCATCGGCGTATTGCTCGCCGGTCTGCCCGACACGGTCGGTGGCGTAACCGTCAATCGCTTCTGTGCCTCGGGCCTGACGGCGCTGGCCATGGCGGCCGACCGGATTCGCGTCGGTCAGGCCGACGTCATGCTGGCCGGCGGGGTCGAATCGATGAGCATGGTGCCGATGATGGGCAACACCCCGTCAATCAATCCGGCCGTATTCAACGGCGACGACAACATCGGCATTGCGTATGGCATGGGCATGACGGCCGAAAACGTGGCCAAACAATGGTCGGTGTCGCGCGAAGATCAGGATGCGTTTGCGCTGGCCTCGCACCAGAAAGCGCTGGCCGCCCAGCAGGCCGGTGAGTTTGATGATGAGATCGTGCCGGTAGAAATTACCGACCGCGGCGCCGATCTGAGCACCGGTGAGGTACGCGAGACCGTCAAGACGGTCAGTCGCGATGAAGGCCCGCGTGCCGACACCTCACTCGAACGGCTGGCCAGTCTGCGTGGTGCGTTCGCCGCGCCGCGCAGCGCCACCGGCAAGGCCACGGGGCTGGGCTCGGT
>CAXBNM010000462.1:0-2871 GCA_963976885.1 uncultured Burkholderiaceae bacterium | reverse complement strand
TCTTCGGGGCGAATACCCAGCACCAGCGGGCCTTCGCCGCGCTCCAGGTCACGTATCGGACGCAGCGGTGCAGTCTGTCCGCCGGGCAGAATGATGCGTCCGTCCATGTCGAGGGCTGCATCGAGAAAATTCATCGGTGTCTCACCGATGAAGCCGGCTACGAAGCGGTTGCTGGGACGCACGTACAGATCCTGCGGCGATCCAACCTGTTGCAATACACCATGGTTCATGACGGCGATACGGTCAGCCATGGCCATGGCTTCGGTCTGATCGTGGGTGACCAGTACAGAGGTCAGTCCCTGGGTTGATTGCATGCGCCGGATCTCGGTGCGCAACACTACTTTCTGGTCACCATCGAGGTGGCTCAATGGCTCATCAAACATCACCAGCGCAGGGTCGCGTACCAGCGCCCGACCGATCGACACCCGTTGTTGGGCGCCGCCACTGAGCGATCTCACCGGCTCATCCGCCATTGCGGTCAGGCCCAGCAACTCCATGGCGTCGTCCACTTTCTTACGAAGGTCGGTTGCGGAGGTTCGACGCACCCGCAGCGGAAACCCGATGTTTGCCCGCACGGTCATGTGGGGATACAGCGCGTAGTCTTCGAAGACCATGGCTACATTCCGGCCCGCACTGTCACGATGGGTCACGTCTACCCCGTCAAACAGGATTTCGCCGGAGGTCACAGGCTCGATCCCTGCCACCATTTTCAGGGTGGAGGATTTGCCGCAGCCTGAAGGCCCGAGCAAGGCCAGCATCTCGCCCTGACAACAGGTCAGGTCCATGGTCTGCACGGCCAGCGTCCGACCGTCATAAGACTTGCTGAGTTGATTGAGTTGGATGTGTGCCATGGCTCGTCGTCGCTGAGATTACGGCAGTCAACGCAATTCCCATGCCATGTGTTTCAACTCATGGTTCGGCGGGCCAGAATCATCCGGAGTGCCCAATTAGGTGCAGATCTGCAACCGGAGGCACTCTTGCGGTACACGTTCTGCGGGTATGGTGCACACATTTGTTCCGGGTTTGGAATCCCGATTCGGGATCACTGTTCAATGCCCTCGACAAGCCTGTGCAATCGCAAATGCTTAACGTCACGAGTGACGAAAGAAATGGCAGAGATTGAAGCGATCGAACTCGAGAGGCATCGCGCTCAAATCGATGGCGATGTCAAAGAACTGGTTGAGAAGTATCAGTCAATATTCGGCTGGGATATCCCCGACATCGACCTGGCAGCGGCCAACAAGCTCATTCTTGGTGCAATTCGTCAGGCGGTTGATGGATTGGCGAGTGCAATATCCAGCCGTTCAGAGCGTTGACACGGTTTCAGAGGGGCGAGTACCGAAATGTTGTGCCAACTCCGCCGCACTGAAGTCATCGACGCTGATGACGGCAGCCACCGCCTCGTCGCTGGCCGCTAACTGGGCCGCTTCCCGCTCGGAGAGCAACCCGCTTTGGCGCGCCAGCTCGACGGATTGCCCGGCCTCGCGCAGCTTTTTGCGCAGCGGCTCAGTGGCGATGACCTGGGCGAAGGCCTGATCCAGTTGCGCGATGCTGTCTTGTTTGGTTCCGTGATACAGGCCGGCGGCGATCCGGTCGCGCGTGGCCGACGGGTTGAACAGCAGATTTGCACACTCGCGGGTCAGTTCGTCATCCGGTCCCCGGTTTGAGCCACCGGGTAACGTAATGAAGCGCAGCAACCAGGCGATCGGGCGATTGGGCAGGTGGGCCAGTACTTCATCCAGGCTGCGCCGAATCTTCTGGTTACTGTCGTCGGCCGTCCATTGCAGCAACGCAAAGTCTTCGTCCCGATTCCCTTCATCGTGCCAGCGTTTCAGCGTGGCGGAGACCAGGTACAGCTCGGATAAAACGTCGCCCATTCGAGCGGACAGCATTTCGCGCCGCTTCAGGCTGCCGCCGAGGGTCAGGAGCGCCATGTCGGCCGTCAGCGCGAAGGCTGCGCTCAGACGTGACATCTGTTGGTAGATCGGAGTCGCCTTACCTGCGTTCGGCGCCGGCGCGAACCGGCCACCGGTCCAGGCCCGGCCCCAGGCCCGCAATACGGTTTTGGCCGTATGGCCGACGTGGGCCCAAAGCACCTGGTCAAACCTGGCCAGGCCGACCTTTTCGTCCTGTTCCTGCAGCGCGAGCATCTCGTCGAGCACATAGGGATGACAGCGAATGGCTCCCTGGCCGAAGATGATCATGTTCCGGGTCAGGATGTTGGCGCCTTCCACCGTGATCGCCACCGGAATGGCCCGGTAGATATTGCCCAGATAATTTTTAGGCCCATCGACCACGGTTTTACCGGCATGGACGTCCATTGCGTCATTGATCGCCTCACGCATGCAATAGGTGGCGTTGGATTTCATGATTGCCGAAATGACAGCCAGCTTGCGGCCCTGGTCAAGGCCGACGCAGGTGAGCTTGCGCGCGGCATCCAGCATGTAAGCACGGGCGGCCAGCCGGCCAAGGCGGCGCTGCACACCCCCGAAAAGCCCGATTGGAATGCCGAACTGCTCCCGCACTCGGGCATACGCGCCAGAGGTGTGCGCGCCCAGCGCTGTGGCCGCCGCGGACAAGGACGGTAAAGACACGCCGCGTCCGGCCGCCAATGCGCTCATCAGCATCATCCAGCCCTTGCCGGCATAAGCAGGCCCACCAATGATGTGATCCAGCGGAATGAATACATCGGTACCGGTGGTGGGGCCATTCTGGAAGAACTGGCCACTGGGGATGTGGCGACGCCCGGTTTCTACGCCGGGCAGATCGGTAGGAATCAGCGCGGCGGTAATGCCAATGGACTCGGTGTCGCCCAGCAGGTGGTCGGGGTCGTGCATCTTGAAGGCCAGGCCGAGCACCGTAGCAACCGGC
>CAXBNM010000461.1:0-2881 GCA_963976885.1 uncultured Burkholderiaceae bacterium | reverse complement strand
ACCGTTTGCCATGGCGCCGTCGAGAGGATGACGATGAAGTGCGAGATATCCCATGCGTCGATGAAAGCTGACCGCTTCATTGATTCACCCGATTGCCACCGCGACGTCCGTTCGCGGCGGGGTTGACCTCAAACCAGGTTGGAATGACATGAACAAGATCGCTCTGATAATGCCGTTGCTGACTGCAGTCCTTGGTGCTTGCGGGTCGACCTCGCCAATGATGCGCAACGCTGATGATTCGACCTCGACGCTCAGGGTCGAGCCTGTGGTGCGAATTACCAATGGCGTGGCGCCTGAAGAGGCTGCCTATCAGATGGGTCGGCAACACCTGGCCGCCCATCGTTTTGATTTGGCCATTGCCGAGTTTGCGCAGGCACTGGCCATCAATCCGAAGCTGACCAACGCCTATGTGGGGGTTGGCGTGGCGCAGTCGATGGCCAATCGTCAATCGCTGGCGGTTGCCGCTTTCAACGAAGCGATCGCGCTGGATCCGAACAATCCGCAATGGCATGCCAATCTGGGCATGGCGCATGCACGCAGCGCTCGGTTCGAGTCGGCTCGGCTGGCACTTGCCAGGGCCTGGGCGCTGGCACCGGGCAATCAACGAATCGAAGCGCAGTATCAACGGGTTTCCGAAACCGCAATGCTGGCCAGGATGGCTGCCGAACGCGAGGCGCGCAGGCAGGCCGAAGTAGCAGCCAGTGGCATGACCATCATTGCTGCTGATGGTGAAAGCGCAGGCATGCGTCAGGTCGGCACACGTGTGTATGAACTCAGTTTGCAACAACCGGTTGCGGCCAGCCAACCCGTTGCCGTCGTGAACCCGCTTGCTGAAACGGCCGTGCCGCTGGCGACCGCCGGCAGCACGACCGCGACAGCCGCCACCACCGTTGATGCCGACAAGACTTTGCCCGCCGTCGGCTCGTTCGTACAGGTGCTTGCTACCGGCACGATGGAGCCAGTGTTGATGGCCGATGCGAGTCCGGTCGGTGCTTCGCCATCCAGCGCAGCTGTCAGCCCGCCAACGCGGGTGGACGCGGCGCCAGTGGCAACGCCACCTGTTGAGGCCGCCGCTACGGTTACCGAACCTGCTGATGAGACCCTGCCTTTGGTCTATCAGGCGCCGGTCAAGTCCGCCAAGCCGGCAGGGCCGATGAACGAGGCAACGCCTGCGGACCGGGTGTCGGAAGCCGACGCCTCAACGCAGCCCACGACAAAAGCAAGTGCAGAAACAGGGTTGAATGTCGCCGCATCAACTGAATCTGAGGTGCGGCCGGCAGCGGCGCCCGATTCCGCTTTCAGTTCGCCGGAAGAGGCGTTGCAGCTGGCTCGTCAGCGCTTGTTCGAGCGACGTCTGGCGGCGGCGCGCATTCGCGCTGCTCGCACGGCGATGATTGGTGTCGAAGAGATGGTGGCAGCACGCTCTGCAGCCACACGCTAAGCGAACAGGATTACCATCAGCGTAAATCGGCCTTACCTGTTGGCAAGGCCGCGCGTGGGCGGCAGGTTTGTTTGCCGCTGAGGGTCCATTCCTTTCGGGTGCCATTCATGGCGATTGAAGTCTGGCTTGCCTTTGTTGCGGCGTCCGCCGTTCTGCTGATTATTCCGGGGCCGACCATTCTGGCGGTCATCAGCTATTCGGTCGCGCATGGCAATCGGGCCAACGTGCCGCTGGTCGCAGCCGTGGCGCTCGGTGACTCCACTGCACTGTTTGCTTCGCTGGTGGGCCTGGGCGCGTTGCTGGCGGCCTCGGCGTTCTGGTTCACCGTCATCAAGGTAGTGGGCGGGCTGTATTTGCTTTATCTGGGCGCGCGATTGCTGCTTGCCGGCACCGAGCCGTTGAAGATGAGCGGCGCGGGCGCTGTCGGGTCGCGCTGGAAGCTGTTTCTCAACACCTATCTGGTGACCGCGCTCAATCCGAAAGGAATGGTTTTCTTCGTCGCGTTCTTGCCGCAATTCATCTCGCCGGCAGCAAACCTTACAACGCAACTCTGGATTCTGGCCGTCACCTTCGTGGCGCTGGCCACCTTGAACGCCACTTTGTATGCGGTGTTTGCATCCTCCGCGCGCCGGCTGCTGAGCTCGCCGCGCGCGCAACGGCGCTTCAACCTGACCGGCGGCGCCTTGCTGTCGGTTGCCGGGCTGTGGGCCTTGCTGGCACGCCGCCCTGGCTGAACCGGTTCAGGGCAGGGGTACGGAATTTGCTCCTTGGTGAGTTCTGCGCACCTCAACAAGGACTGATATGCCCGAGTTCAGCGATCTCAACGCTGTTTTCATCAACTGCAGCCTGAAGAAAGACAGAACCGACTCGCACACTGGCAAGTTGCTGGCTCACGCCGCGGCCGTCATGAAGCACAACGGTGTGTCGGTCGATACCATCTACGCGCTCGACCACCAGATTGCCTTTGGCATGAGCCCCGACATGACCGAGCACGGCTGGGATCACGATGACTGGCCGGCGCTTTTTCAGCGCGTAATGGCTGCCGATATCCTGGTATTGGGAACGCCGATCTGGTTGGGGGTGAAGTCCAGCGTTTGTACTCAGATCGTCGAGCGCCTGTACAGCAACAGTGCGCAGACCAATGAGCATGGTCAGTATGTGTATTACGGCAAGACTGGCGGGTGCGTGGTGACTGGCAACGAAGATGGTGTGAAAGCCGTATCGATGGAAGTGTTGTACGCGTTGCAGCACATCGGCTTTACGATCCCGCCGGGCGCTGATGCGGGCTGGATTGGTGAGGTCGGTCCGGGGGCCAGTTACGGCGATGTGGACCAGAGCGGTGGTGTACCCATCGGCTTCGATAACGAGTTCACCAACCGCAACACCACCATCATGAGCTACAACCTGATGCACGTCGCCCGGCTGCTCAAAGACCTTGGC
>CAXBNM010000460.1:0-2896 GCA_963976885.1 uncultured Burkholderiaceae bacterium | reverse complement strand
GCGAGCGCGCTCGTCATCAGCAACACCATCATCCACCAGCGACCTGATCGGGGGTGAGTTTGCATGCTGTGGTTGCTCATCGCGCTGCTCCGAGGAGGGTTTGAGGTCGGCAGTTTTGCGCGGCTTGGGGCGGCTTGTCATTCCCCTGAATGTGTTTGCCGCTCTTGTTGCCTCGGTCGGATGGGTGATGGCTGGGTGCGCTGCTTCAGGCGTGGGTGCCTGTTGCAACGGGTTTGCGGCGCCAGCCGTGAAGAGGCCGCGCCGCAGAGCTTCTGCCAATGGTCTAGATCGTCGGCGCTACCAAAAAACCTTGGCAAGGGCTGCTGAGCTTTTGCGGGTGGCACGCCGGTGATCGGTCGCGGCAGCTTGCGCTGCCGCGTAACGCAGGTCTTACAAGATGGTTCTGCCCGGCATCACATGGGGGCGGGCTTGTTGGGGCTTCGCGCCGTGATTCGCTGGTGCGCGAACGACAAGCACCAGACCCGATAGCGCCAATATCGCGCCACCGATCTGAATCGCCGTGATCGTCTCGCCAAGAATCACAACTGCCAGGATGCTGCCGAACACCGGCATCAGGTGGACGAACTGGCCGGCTCGTTCCGTTCCGGCCCGGTCCACGCCCCATGACCAGAGCAGAAAGCCGATAAGCGATGCAAACACGGCGATATAGCCGATGGCCAGCATCGAACCGGTATCAAGTGCAAGAGTGGGCGGAAACAATCCAAGCAGCGGCACCATCAGTGCCAGTGCCAGGACGATACTGGCCGCCAATGTTGTGTCGGCGGACAAGTCCTTGGGGCGCTGTTTAAGAGCCAGGGTATAGCCGACCCATAGTACTACGGCGCAGAGCATCCACAGGTCGCCGATGTTGAAGCGCCATTGAGTCAAGGTGCCGAGGTCGCCGCGGGTTACGAGTATGACGATGCCGAGCAAACCGATGGCGGCGCCGGTTTTCTGAGCGGCCGAGGGGCAGAAGCCGCTGAGCCAATGTGAGCCGATCATGGTGATGATCGGGATCAGCGCCAGAATCAGCAAGGCGTTGATAGCCGTCGTTTCTGACAAGGCCTGATAGACAAGAACGTGAAACCCGGCAATGCCGGTGATGGCCAGAAAAAGCAACCAGCGCCATTCACGGCACAGCGCTGCACGTTGTGCATGCAGGCGGCGCGCCGTAAAAGGCATCAGCAATGTGAGGCTGATTGCCCATCGGATTGTGTTCAGACTGAGGGGGTCGATCGCGTCGCGAAGCCAGCGCCCCGCAATGAAGTTTCCCGACCAGAGCAGTACGGCCAGGATGAGTGCCATATGGACCGGCCATTCGGATTGAACGGCACTTGCCGGTTTTGCCAGTAGCGTATTCATTTGCATTGCCTCCTGAGTAGGTGACTCACTTTCTCAGGGCTGCAAAGTCGGCGCATGAGGCCGTTGACCCGAAACGGGTCGAAAGATGAGGAATGTCTTGGGTCAGTTGTCCCGCCGGATCGGACAATCAGTGCTTGAGGGCACGCACGATTGCTTCGGCACGGCTGTGCACGCCCATTTTGCTCATGATGGTCGAGACTTGATTGCGCACGGTTTTTTCGTGTTTGCCCAGACGCTCGGCAATGGTCCGGTTGTCGAGACCTTGCGCCAGCAGTGTCAATACCGCGGTTTCGGCGGCCGTCAGTCCGTCCTGGCTTTTATCCATTGCCTGCTGCTGGCCCGAACCGAGGAAGGCCGTTACTTCGGCATGAAACACCGCCCAGGCCGGCTCGGTTGGCAGCAACATGATTGCGGCTGTCGAGCGGGACGAAGCGAGCCGCCGGGATGGCAGCAGCCAGGCGACGACCTTCGTCAAACGGCACCCGGGCATCGCCGCGCGAGTGCAGCACCAGCGTAGGCACTTGCAAGGCCTTGGCGGCTTCGAGTACATCGATGGTTTGCAGCACGGCAAAGGTTCGCGCGGCTACGTCGACGCTGGCGGAGCGGCTTTCCAGTTCGGCCCACCACTGATGTTGTTCCGGCGTGCCGTCGGGCAAGAATAAATTGGTGAACACTTGCCGAAAAGCAGGTTGGTCGCGACCCCAGCCGATTTTGATGAGATTGAGCAGGGTTTCACCCACCAGCCTTTGTGCGTCGTTTTCAGCCCGCACGGATCCGCCACGCCCGTAGGCGCCGCATAAAACCAGATGAGAGACGCGCTCAGGGTGGCGCAAGGCAAAGTTGATTGCCAGTGCGCCGCCTTGTGACATGCCAAACAAGGCAAACTGAGGTTCGGCAATGGTGGCGGCAACCGCGTCGAGATCATCGATCCAGTTGGCGAGCGAGATATTGCTGACTTGTCGATCGGACAGGCCACAACCGCGCAAGTCGTAACGCACATAGCGGTGGGACTGGCTCAAGGCCTCAACCCAGGGCTGCCAGACGGGGCTGTCAAGATCGTATTCGACATGACTGAGCCAGTGCGCGGCCCGGAGCAGTACGGGGCCGCTGCCAAGCGAAGCCACGGCAATGCGTGTGCCGTCGGTCGATGTACAGAAGCTCAGCTGCTGGCGACGTTTCACCTGACCTGCCTTTGTTGAAATGGCAAGCGCTCAGAGTAGCCGGAATCAGGGTCGATCGACAAGCACTCGTTGGCGGTCTGAATCCGGAGGTGACGCGCCCAATCAGGGATCTGTGAACTGGATCCCCGGATGTTGGCCAGCTGTGATGCCGTTCATGTTCGTGCCACCAAAGAAAAGGCCGATCGATACGACCGGCCTTCTACCTGGACTGCTGATTCAACCGCTCATTGCGAATGCGGTGCCTCGCTTGTTGGCACCAGTTGCTCTGGTCTCGGGTCAGGAATGAATCCGTCCCGGTTGGGCATCTTGATGGCCGCCAGGGAATCCTGATCAAGGACCGCATCTTTGGCAAC
>CAXBNM010000459.1:0-2931 GCA_963976885.1 uncultured Burkholderiaceae bacterium | reverse complement strand
GCATGGGGAGTAGCTGGTCAGACGAGTGTCGGCCAGTTCGAGTGCCCTTTCAATGACACCGAACGTGAGCAAGTTGGGGCCTATTTCAGTTACCCTCACACGAGGGCGTCCAACGTTTCTTCCCATGGCCACTCACATCCACAACAGTCCACCTCCTCTTTCGATATTCCCGAATGCCATCTATTGACTCTGCGCCACCCGCTTTCATCGAAACTCGTCAGCTCGGCCTGTCTTATGCGCTGGCCGACAACCAGGTAAATGTTCTGCATGACGTATCGCTTCGCATCGCTGCCGGTACGCGCGTCGCTATTGCCGGACCCTCGGGCTCAGGCAAGACTTCGCTGCTGTTGCTGCTGTCAGGTCTGGAGCGCCCTACCAGCGGCAAGGTACTGATCGACGGACTTGATCTGAGCACCCTGGACGCAGACGGTCTGGCGGATTTACGACGCGAGAGCGTAGGCATCGTGTTCCAGAATTTTCACCTGCTGGCAAGCCTCAATGCGCTGGACAATGTTGCGTTGCCGTTGCAGATGTCCGGGCGCAGTGATGCGCGCGAGCAGGCAAGCAAAATGCTTGAGCGCGTGGGACTGAAGGAGCGGCTCGATCATTTTCCAGGCAAGCTCTCGGGCGGAGAACAACAACGGGTGGCCATTGCGCGCGCCCTTGTGCACCGTCCACGTCTTCTGTTGGCCGACGAACCTACAGGCAACCTTGACGATCAAACGGCCGAATCGGTGCGCGAATTGCTGTTCGAGCTCAATCGCGAGTTCGGCACAACTCTTGTTCTCGTAACCCATGATCTCGATTTCGCCGCGCGTTGCGATCGCGTCTTACGCCTGCATGACGGTCAGTTGCACGAAACCCATCCGACCATTCCACGGGCGGACAAACACGATGAAATTTCTCGTTAGTCTGGCTTGGCGCGATTTACGCGCCAGCGGCCGGCATCTCTGGATTTTTTTCGCTTGTCTCGTCCTGGGGGTTTCCCTGGTGGCGGCCGGGGGCGGACTGTACGCTCAAGTGTCGGATGCGCTGCGGGCGGACGCCCGGATATTGTTTGGCGGTGACGTCGAGGTGGAATCGGACCAACCGCTTTCAGCGGAAGTACTGGCCTGGATGCAGGCACCGGACCAGGGCGCGGCATCCATCTCGCGTTTGGTCGAGTTTCGAACCATGATGCTCACCGCCGATGGACGAGCCCGGCTCATCGAATTGCAAAGTGCCGACGCCGCCTATCCACTTTATGGTGAAGTGACGCTGTCCCCGGCTGGATCGCTCGCGACTGCGCTGGCCAGGCGCGACGGCGTCTGGGGCGCAGCAATCGACGCCACTCTCGCCCAACGCATGGATCTGGCTGTCGGAGACATGGTTTCAGTGGGTGATCTGAGCCTGACCGTACGCGCCCTCGTGATCCGCCAGCCTGATCGCAGTCTGCGCGCCGATTGGGGCGGCGCCCCGGTGCTGGTGGCCGATGGAGCGTTGCAGGCGACCGGGCTGGTGCAACCGGGCAGTCGGGTCGACTATCTGTATCGCGTGCGTACCGATCAGCCTGCCAATGCATGGCGTGATGCCTTCATCGCAGCCTTCCCTGCGCTGAATACGGAGGTCGATACTTTCGACGAGCGCAGCGAACGCATCGCCGACATCCTGGCCCAGATAGGCTCGGGGTTGTTGCTGATAGGTTTTTCAGCCCTGTTTATCGGCGGTCTTGGTGTGTACAACAGTGTTCAAGCGTATTTGCAAGGCAAGCTTACTTCACTGGCAACGTTGCGCGCACTCGGTCTTCGTGATGGACGACTGGCTACGATGGTACTACTTCAGATCATCATGCTGGCGTTATTGGCAAGCGTGGCCGGTGTCATCGTGGGCAACACCCTGGCCCTGTTGGGTGCATCTATCACGGCCGGGCGGCTCCCGATAACCGTTCTTCTGCAGGGCTTGTGGCTATCTGTTACCCCGGCGGTATTGTTTCGCAGCGTCAGTGGCCTCGAGTTGGCCACGCCGCGCCGCACATGGTTGCTTACGGGCGCCGCCGCACTCATCGTGTTGACGTTGCTTGTGCTGACGCTGCCCGACCCTGGCTTTGGGCTGGCGTTCATCGTTGCCACCGCGACGCTGCTGGGACTGCTCGACCTGATCACGCGAAGCCTGCGCAAGCTGGCAGGACGCCTTCAAGCAAGCAAGGTCTGGGCGCTGGCGCCTGCCTTTCAGCTCGCGCTGGCCAATTTGCAGCAACCCGCCTCACCACTCCGGCCGGCCCTGCTCTCGCTTGGGTCCGCTCTTACACTGCTGGTCACATGCACACTGGTTGTTGTAACCCTGCTGCGCACAGTCAACGAAACCGTTCCCGCCAATGCGCCGGCACTGGTTTTCTACGATGTCCAAACCGAACAGATCCCCGTCCTGAACGAAACGCTTGCCGAGTTTTCCAGTTTGCAGCGAGTGCGGACCGCACCACTGGTGCTGGGCAGACTGGCCGCGGTAAACGGTGAGCCACTGCGCGACAGCAGCGATGACAGGCGGTCGCGCGAAGCCAGAGATGAGCATAAGCTGAGCAGCCGGGCGGGAAATTTCGACGAAGTCGTGATCGACCGGGGCGCCTGGTGGCCCGAGAGCCAGAAAGGTACCCCCATGGTTGCGATGGAAGACCGTGAAGCCGATCAGCTTGGGTTGCAAGTCGGCGACGCCCTTCGCTTTGACATCATGGGCACATCGGTCGATGCTGAACTGGCCGCGATATACCGCCAACGCCGAATGCAGGCGCGACTCTGGCTGGAAGGGATTTTCAGTGACGGTGTGCTCGACCCTTTCATCACCCGCCATGTTGGCGCCGCCTACATGGCGGCCGACGAAGCACTGGCCGCACAGGATCGTCTGGCAGCCGTGGCGCCCAATATCGCCACCATCCGAACCGAAGCCGTGCTGCTTGAG
>CAXBNM010000458.1:0-2968 GCA_963976885.1 uncultured Burkholderiaceae bacterium | reverse complement strand
GCGGGCGCCGATTGTGATGATTTCGCGCGGCGGCTACGGCATGAGCCGCATCCTGCACCGGCTCGACTTTGAAGCGCTGGCCGATGCCGGCAAGCACTGGGTTGGCTTTTCCGACTTCACCGCGTTCAGTCTGGCCATGCTGGCCCGCGCCGGGGCTGGCACCTGGGCCGGCCCGGCGGTGCTCGAACTGGGCATGCTGGCCGCGCAGGTCGCCGCCTCTGATGAGCCCGATCTGTGCGATGACACGACTGCCGCCTCGTTCTGCGAAGCCATGCGCGGCCAGACCGAATGCGTGGGCTTCGAATTTCAGGGCCCCAAAGGGGTTGAGGAGGAGGGCGTGTTGTGGGGCGGCAATCTGGCGCTGGTGACGGCGATGCTGGGCACGCCGTATTTTCCGCAGGTTGACGGCGGCTTGCTGTTTCTGGAAGACGTCAATGAGCATCCCTATCGGGTCGAGCGGATGCTGTGTCAGTTGCTCGACAGTGGCGTCATCGACCGTCAGGCAGCGGTGCTGCTCGGGCGCTTCAGCGACTACCGGCTGGGCGAACTCGATGGCGGCTTCAACATCGACGCGGTGGTGGCGTTCCTGCGCAGCCGCACCCGCACGCCGATCATTACCGGGCTGCCATTCGGGCACGGTCATGGCGAGCCCCGCCTGACCTTGCCGCATGGCGCCCGGCTCGGACTGGCCACTGACCGGGACCTCGCCTGGCTGGTGTACCCGCATACGCACGGCGATCATTCGCATTGATTGCTGATTGCTGATTGCTGATTGCTGATTGCCGAGGGCTGACGGCTGACGGCCGAGCCGACCCGCGGACATCGGTCGCCGCCGTCACGCCCGCCCGCGTCCCGGTTGGCTCAGTCGCCCGCCACCGCCAGCCCTTCCACCCGGTGATGGGCGATTCGCTGGGCCACAAAGCCCGAGGCCTTGATGTCGGCCACCACGCCGCGCAGAAAGGCAATGGCTGCTTCATTGCCCGGCGCGGTGCCGATGGCTTGCTGCACCGTTGAGAAATACCCGTCCAGAATCCGGCTGCCCGGCAGGCGCTGCTGATCGGTGAGCAAGCGCGGGCGCAGCCCGGCCAGCGCTTCATAGTCATTGGCCACAAAAATGTCGTAGGACGCATCCAGCGAATCGGCGGTCATCAGGCTGGCCTGCTGCACATTGCGCGCCAGCCACAGACCGTAGGCGGCCCGGCCGGTGACGGCAATGCGCACGCCGGCCTTATCCACCTCGTCGATGGACTGAATCGGCGAGTGCGCCGGCACCAGATATGTAGCTTCAATCTGCGCATAGGCCGGCGTGAAGGCGATGGTTTTGGCGCGTTGCGGCTCGGCACCAATCAGGCCGATATCCCAGACATTCTGGCCTGCCTGATCGGCCAGCTGCCCCGGGCCTTCAAAGGTGATGTACTGCACCGGCACGCCAAGGCGGCGGGCGATTTCGGCGGCAATGTCGGGCGAAACACCTTGCGGCTCGTTGCGCGTATCGCGTCCCGAGACGAGCAGGAAATTACTCAGATTGATGCCGGCGCGCAGTACGCCGGTGGGCGCCAGTTCGGCGATGACTTTGGGGTCCATGGTGGTTCTCCGGTGACTGGTGGGCGACGAGTTACGCCGCTACACGCTCGCTGGTGAGGTTGCGGCGGATGGCCTCGGTGAGGGCTTGCGCCGCTGCCGACAGCGGCGCGCCGTTGGTGATCAGCCCGATCGAGGTGACCGGCAACTCGGGGAAGCCGTCGGCGGCCGTCAGTATTCGTAAATGATTGGGCACCGCGCTGCGCGACATGACGGACACCGCCAGCCCGGCTTCGACGATGGCGACCAGCCCGCCCAGATTGAAGGTTGAGTAGGCAAGCCGGTAGTTCTTGCGGGCTCGTTCGAGCGCTTGCTGAGCCCAGGTCCCCCACAGGCAACTGCTTTCGATGGCCAGCGGCAGCAATTCGGCCTCATGCACCAGATGGTTCGATGAGGTCACCCAGACCAGCCGGTCGCGAATCAGTCGCTCATAGTCGAGATCGGGTTGCACGATATTGACCAGCGCCAGATCGAGTTCGCCGCGTCCGGTGGCCTTGATCAGGCGGGCACTGGTCTGCGAGTCGAGACTGATGTGTACCTGCGGGTAGGCCGACGCATAAGAGGCCAGAATCGGTGGCATGAAGCTGAGCACATAGTCGTCGCACACCCCCAGGCGGACTTCGCCACTGACCTCGGGGCTGCGAAAACTGGCCAGCGCTTCGTCTTGCAGGCGCAGCATGCGCCGTGCGTAGAGCAACAGGTTCTGGCCGTGTACCGTCAGCACCGCGCGCCGGCCCTGCTTCTCGAACAGCGGCTGACCGACGATTTCCTCAAGCCGCTTCATCTGCATGCTGACCGCCGACTGGGTGCGGTGCACGGTCTCGGCGGCCGCGCCAAAGCTGCCGGTATCGGCAATGGCGGACAGGGTTTGCAGCAGTTCGATATCCAGACGCATGGTCACTCCAAATACTTCAGCGCAGCTTAACTGTACGGTCAAAACAATTCGTTTGAATGAAGTTTAGCATCGGCCGATCATCGCTCCATCAACAATCTTTTTGGAGAATGATCATGCAACGGATAGGAAGCGCAGTAGCAATCTCACTGCTCATCATTACGGCGGCCTGGGGGGCGTCAGTGGTGTTGCCGGGGGCGGTGGGCGACAGTTGCCTGAGCCGTGCCGACGTCGACCGGCATCTGGATCGCAGTCGCAATGGGATTTCGCTGACCTGCAATGAGCAGGTGCGGCGGGCCAATGCGCAACAGGCCGAATCGGAAGGTCGTCATGTCATCCATTAATTCTGAGATGCCGGCAATCTGCCCCTCCGGTGTCATGGTGGGCGGATCGCAGTCACGGGGCTTCAGGCGCTTGTGGGCACAGTTCGGCGCGCGCATCAGCGCTGCCTGGCGGGTGCTCGAATTGATGGATCAGGTGCGGACCGAGCGGCGG
>CAXBNM010000457.1:0-2990 GCA_963976885.1 uncultured Burkholderiaceae bacterium | reverse complement strand
TCACATTGCTCGAAGGGCTGCCCGGTGCCATTTGTGCTGGTGTGCTGCGTTTTGTTGCGCATTTCGGCCGTTTTCCAGGCGCAGGCCAGCGCGCCGCCGCAGGCAGGACGATACGCCGGCGCTTGAGTGGTTTGCTCGATCTGTGTGACTGGCTCGCCTCGCGCGACATGGCGACCGGTCTGGGCGACGCCGACGACTACGAACATGATCAGGAGTGGGCGCGCGCGAAGCGCCTGGTGCAGGATTCACTCGCCCGCAACCGGCAAACCCCGGCCTTGCTGACCCGCTATGGCACGCTGGCGTTGCGTGTGCAGGATTTTGACACCGCGCAAGAGGCGTTCAGTGAAGCACTGCAGATCGACCCTGCCGCACTGCCAGCGAGTCTCGGACTGGCCAAGTTGCATCTTTCGCGCCTCGATCTGGGTTATGCCAAGGCCACGGTGATCGAAGCGCTGGTGCAGAACCCCGGTAGCGAGCCGGCGCAGGCGCTGCGCGCACGCATCGACGAGTTTGAACGAGTGCGGGCGGTGTCCAACGAGCCGAAAGGCATAGGCCGCATTCGCGTGACTGCTGATGAACGTGCCCAGGGCTACCTCGAACCGGAAACCCTTGCGCTACTGATAGAACAGTTCAATCGACATGGCGCGGTCCAGCTTGACGAAGTATTCGAGCCGGATTTCATCGCGTCTTTGCAAACGCACTTTGAGCAAAAATACGGGCGCCACTTTCACGATGGTCACCATCCTCATGCGCTGCGCACCGGCGACAAGCGGTACATGCTGACCCTCGAACTGGACGAAGCTTTTGGCGATCCGGAGATGATTGCCTCGGGCCTGTTGATGCCTTTCGTGCGTTCGCTGCTTGGCGACGATTGCATCATGACCACTTATACGGCGGTCATCTCATTGCCTGGTGCCAAGGATCAGTTCATGCACAAGGACTTTCCGCCGTTGTTTGAAGAGAAGGGCTGGAAGCTGAAGGTTCCTTCCTGGTCGGTGCAAGCAATCGTGCCTCTCGTGCCCATGGACGAACAGACCGGTGGCACCGCGATCTGGAAGGGTAGCCAGCACATGGGTGAGAGTCGCGCGCGCAAGCAGGCCGAGGTCCATGTGCCGGTGGTACCCCTTGGCTCGGTGCTGCTGGTGGATTACAAGACGGCACATGCCGGTCGCGCCAACCAATCTGATCAGGTGCGGCCTATCGTTTGCCTGGCCTATGCGCGCCCATGGTTTCGCGACGTCATCAACCATCGCAAGCAGCCGCCGCTGCGTTTCAAGCCTGATTATGTAGCTACCGCACCGAACAGAGTGCTTGATCTGGTCGGTTGGTGGAGCCGCGATCTCGAGTTGGCGCAGATTGACGTGTGAACGCTGCTTTTGAAGTGCTGGTTGAATGGGTGTACAAAGTTGAACTGCCGAACGATCTTTCGCTGATCCGCGACCCCCTGATTTCGTGTCAGCGCCACCAGTGCGACGACTGGGGTGGTTACGGAGTTTTAAAGAAATACCATGGAAAAACATCAACCCCTGTACCGACCTCAGGTCCTGAAAGAGCAAAGCGCAGACTGGCTCGGCACGGTGGTGCTGACCACGCCGCCCGCGACACGATTCTTCGGGGTGGTGGCGGTATTGGTCATCGCGGCACTGGTCGCCTTGCTTGTTTTCGGGAGCTTTACCAATAAGGTTCGGGTCAGTGGCTGGTTGGTGCCCGAGAGTGGAATGGCGCGTGTTTTTGCGCCTATTGCCGGCACTGTCACTGAGTTGAATGTTGAAGAAGGTACCCAGGTAAAGGCTGGCGCAATTTTGCTGACTGTCTCTACCGAGTTACGCAGCGCGTCACTGGGGGCGACCCAGGCCGAGATTGGCCGCTTGCTCGATGCTCGTCGAGCCTCTCTGCGCGCCGAGGTGGGTCAACAGCGCGGGCTGCTCAGACAGCAGCGCGATTCGCTGTCGGCGCGCATGGATGCCATGAAGGGCGAGATCACGCAACTTGGGCGCGAAGCATCGGTGCAGGCTTCTCGGGCCGATCTCGCTCGTAGTGCCGCGGATCGTTTGATCACTTTGCAAGAGCAGGGCTATGTGTCATTGGCACAAGTGCAGCAACAGCAGGAGCTGGCCCTCGAGCAGGCCGGCAAAGCCGCAACAATCCGGCGCGAACAGGCCGAGCGCCGGCGCGAATTGGCAGCGTTGCGCGCCGACTACCTCGAACTCCCGCTGCGGTCTCAGACCATACTGGCCTCACTTGAGCGTGAGATTGCGCAAGTAGATCAGGATCAGGCGTTGACCGAATCGCGTCGCGAGTTCGTATTGACCGCCCCCCAGGACGGTACCGTCACCGCAGTGCAGGTGGAGGTCGGTGGGTCGGCCGACCCGGCCGTGCCCCTAATTACCATCATGCCCGATGGTGCCCGCCTGGAGGCTCAGTTGTTCGGATCGAGCCGGGCCGTGGGCTTTGTTCGGGATGGCTTGCCGGTTCGATTGCGCTTTGCCGCGTATCCGTATCAGAAATTCGGGCACCACGAGGGAACGATTCTGACCGTCTCCCGAGCCGGCATAAGCCCGGTTGATTTGCCGCGTGAAATGAGCGGACTGAGCGAGTTGTTTGGTTCGACCGAACCGGTCTATCCGATGCGGGTTGCGCTCGATCGGCAGTCGATCACCGCCTACGGCGCCAACTATGGTCTGCAACCGGGGATGCGCCTGGAAGCGGATATCCTGCTGGAGAAAAGACGCCTGTATGAATGGGTGCTCGATCCACTTTATTCGCTGACGGGGCGCTTATGAGCAGCGAATCCATGCAGCGCGTCAATTTCGGGTTTGGCCGGAAGCTGCCGATGGTCTTGCAAACCGAAGCGGCCGAATGCGGGCTCGCGTGCATCGCCATGGTGGCTGGCTATCACGGTCATCATGCAGATCTGGCCGAGCTTCGACAACGCTATGGGGTGTCTACCAAAGGGGCGCGGCTGGTTGACCTGATCAAGGCTGGCAATG
>CAXBNM010000456.1:0-2995 GCA_963976885.1 uncultured Burkholderiaceae bacterium | reverse complement strand
CTATGGCGTCGTTGGCCGGGTCATCAAGCGCCGCACACTCTACATGGTGGGGCGAACTCGGGTGCATCTCGACCGGGTCGAAGGTCTTGGGGAGTTTGTCGAATTGGAGGTTGTCCTTGATGATCTCGAAGAGCTGGCCGATGGTGAAAAGGAGGCCCGCACACTGATGACGCAATTGGCCATTCAGCCCGCGGATTTGTTGCAGGGTGCGTATGTCGATCTGTTGGGCAACGCGACCTGATGGCTGAGTTCTCGTTGCGTCCGGCAACCCCCGGCGACCTGACGGAGATTCTCCGGCTTGAAGCCCTGGGATTTGCCGAGGGGAATCAGGAATCGGCCGATGTCTATGCCGAGCGCATCGAGGTCTTTCCGCCGGGCTCGTTGATGGCAATGGATGGCGATACGTGTATTGGCTGCTTCTTTGCGGAAGTCTGGCAGGACAAGCCAGCGTATGTTGCCGAAGACTTTCAACTCGGCCACAGCATTCGGGCCGCGCATGATCTGACCGCTGGCAACTGTCTGTATGTCGCCTCAATGACGATTGATCCGCAATACCGGGGTGACGGTCATGGCGCGAGGCTGTTCAGAGCGGGCGTGACCCGGCTTGTTGCCGATTATCCGCAGTTGCGCTCAGTCGTACTGCTGGTCAACGAGACCTGGCATCGCGCCCGCAGCATCTATGCCAGTGCCGGATTCACTGAAGTGACTCGATTGCCGGCCTTTTTCGAACCCGCTCCAAATTGCCTGCAAACCGGTATCGTGATGAAGCACACCATCTGATCGACGACCGGCTTCTCCCTGATCGGATCAGGTCTGAAAATCTGCCGCTGACCGGGCTGCGTTAATCTCCCCCCGTCACTCACCATGTAAAGGGATCGTAGATGAGCAGTAATACCGAGTACACGCCGCCCAAGGTCTGGAAACCCGATACAGACAAGGACGGCGGGCGCTTTGCCAATATCAATCGTCCGGTTGCCGGCCCTACCCACGACAAGGAACTGCCGATTGGCAAGCATCCGCTGCAACTGTATTCGCTGGCTACGCCCAACGGCGTCAAGGTCACGATCATGCTCGAGGAGTTGCTGGCCTTGGGTATCAGCGAGGCCGAGTACGACGCCTATCTGATCAACATCGGTGAAGGTGACCAGTTTGGCAGTGGCTTTGTCGAGCTGAATCCGAACTCCAAGATTCCGGCGTTGGCCGATCATTCAACGAACCCGCCGACCAGGGTGTTCGAGTCCGGGTCGATCCTGCTTTACTTGGCCGACAAGCATAAGGTGTTGATTCCCGAGGAAATCCGCGCTCGCACCGAGTGCTTGTCGTGGTTGTTCTGGCAGATGGGCAGTGCGCCGTATCTGGGCGGCGGCTTCGGGCACTTTTATCGCTATGCACCCAAGCCCATTGAATACTGTATTGATCGCTTCACGATGGAGGTCAAACGTCAGTTCGATGTGCTGGATCGGCACCTTGCGGAAAACGAGTACATGGCGCCGGGCGGCTATTCAATCGCCGATATCGCGATCTTTCCGTGGTATGGCCTGGTGGCGAAAAACGTAGTCTACGAGGCGGCCGAGTTCCTTGAGGCGCACACCTATACCCATCTCAATCGCTGGGCCGATCAGATTGCCGCGCGTCCGGCCGTGCAGCGCGGCCGCATGGTCAACAAGCCGTTCGGACCGCCGGAGCAGCAATTGCATGAGCGCCATGATGCGAGCGACTTTCAGTTGCGCACGCAGGACAAGATCGGCGGCTAGGCGCACCGCCATGCTCATTTACCGCCGGGCTCTGCGCGCTCCGGTCCGCGCCATCAGTTCAGCGCAATCAACCGGTCGGCAGGGCCGGCGGTGCAGTGGGCATCCAGCGGCGTCCAGCCACGGCGAATGACGATGCGGTTGTCGTCGTGACATAGCTCGACGCGCTGCGCCTGCGGCATGCGCTGGCGCACGAAGGTTTCGATCGAACGCGGCAGGCTGAGCTGAAACTTCAGCCCGCTACGCAATTGTTCGGGATGATCGTCCAGGTGAATCAGCGGCGACATGCTGGCGACCGTCTTGAGCAGGTATGAATCCAGCTCGAGCGGGTCCGGCTGGTAACCATTGCGCAATAACCATTGCTGGGCGCGGGCGCGCAGATCCTCGTCGTCGGGCAGGTCGCCGAATGCGGCGGCGAGCATTTCCGCCACCCACTGATTGCAGTTCTGATAGCGCGTGCTGAACGGATAGGCATTGGCGCTGTAAGTGGCGGCGAGCAGACGCAAGGCCCGCGTCTTGTCGGCGGCGGCGCGATGCAGTTGCTGTGCCTGCTGCGCAGGTAACCAGACAATCGACAGGCGCGCGCCGTTGGCCTTGTCGGTGCCGAACATGAAGCCGGTCAGACCCTGATCGTAAAGGCGTGGCCGACCTTCATCGCAGGCATAGTAGAGTTGCCGCACATCCCAGCGATCTTCGCCGGCTTGCCGCAGGCCGATGCCGCTATGGGAATAGATGACGCCAAGCCGGTCCAGGTCGAGCCCGGAGCGGGAAATCAGCGCAATATCGGCCCCGGCCTCATTCAGCTCGTCGCGCGCGGTGGCCGCAAAGCGCAGCATCCGATCCTGCTGGCGGGCATCAAAAAGCTGGTTCTGGGTGCAGAAATTACCCGACACCATGGCCGAGTCGGTGGTGCGCGGACCCATCGTGGCGCAGGCACCGAGACTCAGGCAAAGCGCCGCCAGCAGCGCCCGCATGAGCGCAGGAAAGACTTGCAAAACGAGCGCTGGCCTCAGTTGGTCAGCACTCTGGATTGCATGTCGCGCTGCCAGTCGTCAGCCAGAACCAGATAGAACGGCGTCCGGGTTCTGGCGTTGGTGAACTCCAGACCATAGGGTCGGTGCTGAACCTGGATGACGTCGCCGGGGTTGAGGTCTTCACGCCCGACGGTTTGCGCCGGCAGGCGCAGCTTGAAGGCCGGCGCGGTTTGCCCATCGTTGAGGGGGTGCATGTTCAGATTGACCCAT
>CAXBNM010000455.1:0-3023 GCA_963976885.1 uncultured Burkholderiaceae bacterium | reverse complement strand
CCCATGACCAGTTCGCATGCCTCTCAACGCGTCAGCGCCCTGTCTTTTGCCACGGCCGGATCCCTCGCGGCCGTCGCCAGCCTGCTGATTGCCGCCACACCGGCCGCCGCTTCGTCGCAGACGCCCCTGAAAAAGAAAGTCGTCGATACGACGACCAGCATCTACCGCTGCACGCTGGCCGATGGCAGCGTGGCGTATTCGGATATTCGCTGCAAGGGCGCGAGCAAGGTCGAGCGCTGGAAGGCCGAAAAAATTGCCCCCGGCATTGCCGCCTCCAACCGCGCTCCGATGAACGACATGCTCGACGACGCAGCAACCTCGGGCGGCCAGCGCGATGATCCGTATGTGGCTTGCCGCAAGATCGGTGGCAAATGGTTCGTCGCGGCGCGCCTGTGCAAACTGGCGCCTGAAGCACGCATCAGGATGTCGTTCAACTGACGCTGGCAGGCGCCGCCCGCCGGCGCCACCAAGCCAGATTCAGGCGTTGCGCAAGATTCAGGCGCTGCGCAAGGTATTGAGCGGCGGTGTGTTCAACACCGATCGCAGCCCCATCCAGCCGGCCAGCATGGCAATGAACGCACCGGCCGCCAGGCCGATGAGCAGCGTTTCCCAGCGCGTGTCCAGTTCAAACTGGAACACTTTGTCGGCCAGCACCGCACCGGTGACCAGCGCGCCAGCGGCGGCCAGCAAACCCGACATGCCGCCCGACAACGCCAGCTCCCATAGTTGCGCCGCGCCGAGTTGCCGGCGTGACGCGCCCAGCGCGCGCATCAGGCCAGCCTCTCGGGTACGTTCATCGCGCGAGGTGGCCAACGCGCCATACAAGACCGTCACCCCCGCGGCGAGCGTCAGCAGAAACAGAAACTGCACCGCTTGCACGACCTGATCGAGCAGCCGTTGAATCTGGCGCAGGATCAGCCCGGTATCGAACACCGTGAGGTTGGGATGCTGGCGCACCAGTTCCCGGTCAACCCCCGCGTCAGTCGGTTCGTGATACGCGGTCACCCAGCTTTGCGGCATGTCGGCCAGCACGGCCGGGCTCAGAATCATGAAGAAGTTCAGTTGCATGGAATCCCATGCAACCTTGCGCACGCTGGTCACAGTTGCCTCGACCTGCTCGCCGGCAATATCAAAGGTCAGGCTGTCGCCCAACTGCAGACCAAACGACTCGTAGATGCCCTCCTCGACCGACACCTCGGCCGCTTCGGGTGCGTACCACTTGCCGGCAGTGAGTTGATTGTGCGTGGGCATGTCGTCCATGAAGGACAGATTCAGTTCACGGTCGAGTGAGCGCCGCGCCTGACCGTCTTCCGGGGCCCCCGGCGGTGGCGCTGCCGGCTTGTCGTTGATCTGCACCAGGCGACCGCGCACGATCGGATAGAGCGACGGCGCTGGCAGCCCGTTGGCGGTAAAGATGGCGTCGATGTCGTCGACCTGGTCGGGCTGGATGTTGACGACAAACCGGTTCGGCGCATCGGCCGGCGTAGCCTGCTGCCAGCCCTCGATGAGATCGGTACGGGTGACGGTGAGCAGAATCAACGCCATCAGGCCGACGGACAAGGCCACGGTCTGGCTGACCGTGGACGAGCGCCGCCGCGCCCACGAGGCCAGCGCCAGCCGGATGACCGGACGCCGTTGCGCCGCCCAGATCTCGCCGCAGGACCCGCAACGGCGGCACCCCGGCCAACCGGACGAAAGGAAAGGCACCGAACCCAAGCAACAACACCAGCGAGGCCAGCAAGGCCTGAATGGCCGGCCAGATCGTGGGTGCCGGCAGCGGAATGCCTACCAGCGGCGCAATCGACCAGGTCAGGCCGAAGTGCAATGCCCAGCCGAGCAAGGTGCCCACGACGCCGCCCAGCAACGCCACCAGCAGCAACTCACCGACCAGCACCTGCATCAACAGGGTTTGCGTCATGCCCAGCGCCTTGCCGACCGCACAGGCATCGAGATGGCGCTGCGCAAACCGGCGCGCCGCCAACGCGACCGCCACGGCGGCAATCAATGCCGACAGCAAGGGTGCTCCGGCCACCATCAGGCGATAGGTGACCCGACTGCCGGGTTGCACCAGTGCGGTTTTTTCCAGGTCGGCCAGCGGAATCAGAATGCGCGGTGCCAGGCTGGCAAAGCCGCCACCGCGATCGGGTTCAAGTGCGATCAGTTCAGTGAGGGCAAATTGACTGTCGCCCAGTTGCAGGGAATCACCGGGGGTGGCGTCGATGGCCACCGCCAGTTGCGGATCGACCCAGGCCTGACCTGGCTGCGGCAGTTCGGTGGCCACTTGGTCGAGCGCATCGCCCGAACTCAGCACCCGCAACTGACCGCGCAGCGGATAGGCGCTACTGAACGCCTTGACCGAAGCCAGTCGCGGCAGACCGCCTTTGGAGACCATGCTCGGGAACGACACGGTATGCGCAACCTGCAGCCCGAGCGCTTCGGCCTGCTCGGTATAATCGGTGGGCAGTTCGCGCTGGCTGCGCACGACCAGATCGGCGCCGAGCAACTGGCTGGCCTGCAAATCAAGCGCAACGCGCAGGCGGTCGACGAAGAATCCGACCGCCGCCAATGAGGCGACCGCGATAATCAGGGCCGCCAATAACAGGTTGAGTTCACCGCTGCGCCAGTCGCGGTAGAAAAAGCGCAGGATGTGCTGAAGCAATGCCGGCATCGGGAGTCGGTAGGATTAGGTTTATTGAGCCGACAGTGTATAGGCCTGAACCTCAGCCTGCATGAACAGCCCGGCAAAACCGTCAACCCCAACCGGACACCGCCAAGGAGCCCCATGCGCTGGTATTTTGATTTCGTTTCTCCCTACGCTTACTTGCAGAGCACCCGCCTGCAGACGCTGGCTGAGGTCGAGCCGGTGCAATGCGTGCCGGTCCTGTTTGCCGGCCTGTTGAACCACTGGGAGAACATCGGGCCGGCCGAGCTGGCGCCCAAGCGGCAGTGGACCTTCGAGCATGTGGTCTGGCGAGCCCACCGCGATGGCATCGCATTGACCCTGCCCCGGCACCACCCGTTCA
>CAXBNM010000454.1:0-3064 GCA_963976885.1 uncultured Burkholderiaceae bacterium | reverse complement strand
GTTTCCGGTGAGCCGGCGAACGAGCAGGTCAGCATGCGTTCGACATGCACGCGCTCGGCCGATGACCAGTAGTCGTCAATGTTGTCGATGGGGGCGGGCAACAGGCCGCGCTTGTTGCGCACCATATCGGTAAAGCGCTGCTGCATGCTGGTAAACAGATAGCGCGCTTCTTCGTCGGTATCGGCAACGATGACATTGATGCACGGCATCGCGTAGGGCTTGTCCAGTTGCTCGGAGGGCTGAAAGCGCTCGCGGTACACCTTGAAGGCGTCATCGAGGGCCGCCGGCGCGAAGTGTGAGGCGAAGGCATACGGCAGGCCCAGATAAGCTGCCACCTGGGCGCCATACAGGCTGGAGCCGAGAATCCAGAGCGGTACATTCAGATTGGTACCGGGGACGGCGCGGATTTGCTGGCCCGGCTGCACTTCGCCAAACAACAAGCGCAACTCCTGCACGTCTTGCGGGAAGTTCTCGGCGGCGCGCGGATCGGCGCGCAGTGCCTGGCTGGTGAGCTGATCGGTGCCCGGTGCCCGGCCCAGGCCAAGATCGATACGGTCCGGGTACAGCGAGGCCAGCGTGCCGAATTGTTCGGCAATCACCAACGGTGAATGGTTGGGCAGCATGACCCCGCCCGAACCGACACGAATCGTTTTGGTGGCACCGGCCAGATACCCAATGACCACCGAAGTGGCGGCACTGGCAATACCGGTCATGTTGTGGTGTTCGGCCACCCAATAGCGGTGATAGCCGAGTTGTTCGGCATGGCGCACCATGGCCTGCGACTGTGGCAGCGCCTGCGCAGGCGTTTCACCGGCACGAACCGGGACGAGATCGAGTATTGAAAATTTAGTCATAGCGCAAGCATAGCGCAGGTCTGTTTGCCCGCTTTTGGGCCGGGGCTAAGCCGGCCCGCCCGGTCGCTCAATGCGCTGCAACTCGTACAGACGGCGGTAAATGCCTGCGTCAAGCCGCATCAGTTGCTGATGGGTGCCACGCTCGGCGATCTGGCCATGGTTGAGCACGACAATGTTGTCGGCGTGCCGGATAGTAGACAGCCGGTGGGCAATCGCCATGACCGTTACCTGGCCATGCAGTGCCGCGATGGCGCGCGCAATGGTTTGTTCGGTCGCGCTGTCCACGCGTGAGGTGGCCTCATCGAGCAGCAGAATCTGCGGCTGGCCCGCCAGCGCACGGGCGACGGCCAGCAATTGCTTTTGCCCTGCCGACAAGCGGGCGCCGCCCTCGCCAAGCGTGGTGTCGTACCCGTCGGGCAGGCTGCGCAGATAAGCATCAAGCCCGGCCTGGCGGGCGGCTTCTTCAATGCTTTGCCGGCTCAGGCCACGACCCATATCAATATTGTCGCGCGCACTGGCCGCCAGCAAGAACGGCTCTTGCGGCACCAGACCGATATTTTCATGAAAGCCGTCGTCGTCAATGCTCTCCAGCGGCGCGCCGCCGATGGCTATGCGACCGGAGTCGGCGCGGTAAAAGCGCAGCAGCAATGACAACAATGAACTCTTGCCGGCGCCGGTGTGGCCGACAATACCGACAAACGAGCCCGCTTCGACGTGCAGATTCAGATCGCGCAAGACCGGCGCATCGGGCTGGTAGCCGAAATTGAGCGCCTCGATGCGCACATCGCCGCCGGCTGGGCGGGCCTGCCCGTCAGGAGCTTCTTGCTGGGGTTGCTCAAGCAATTGGTCAAGGCGCGTGGCCGAGGCGAGCGATTGCTGCAGCATGGAAAACTGCTGGGTGATCTGAATCAGCGGTTCCACCACGCGCTCGATATAGCTGATGAACGCATAGAGAAGCCCGATCTGAATGCCATCGAAAGGCAGCGTGCCGAAAGCGCCAACCGCAGCCACGATCAGCAACAGACTGACCAGATCGAGCGCGGGGCGCAGCATCCAGGCATTGGCCCGAACCTCGCGCACGCGCGAGTTGTAATAGGCGCTGTTGGTGTCGGTGAAGCGCCCGGTGGCTCGTGCACTGGCGCGACTGGCCTGCAACACCGCCATGCCGGCGATGCTCTCGGCCATTTGCGCATTGATTTCGCTGCGCAGTTGTCGCGTGCGGGCCACCGCCGCCGAACTCAGGCGGCGATACAACCAGATGATGCCAACCATGATCGGTAGCAGCGCCAGCACAATCAGCATCAGTCGCCAGTCAAGCCAGGCCATCGCCACAACCGCTCCGATCAGCACGGCCAGCCCCTGCATCACCTCGAACAGAACCTGTACATAGAGGCGACGGATCTGTTCGGTGTCATTGGTAATGCGACTGACCAACTGGCCGCTGTTGTGCTGATCGAAGTAAGCCATGGGCAGATTCAGCACATGGGCATGAACCCACTGGCGCAGCCGTAACACCGCGTGCATTGCAATACGCGACATCCGGATCAACGTGAAGTAGCGCAGGATGGCGGCCGACCAACCGGCCAGCACCAGACCGGCAAGCAGCATCGCGGCTACGCGGGTGTCGACATCGCCGGTCATCAGATGGTCGTCGATCAGGGTCTTGCCCAGCAGGGGTCCGAGCGCCTCGAGCAAACCGGCACCGAGTAGAAAAGTCAGCGTCCAGCCAAAAGACGCTCTATCGGGGGCAATGGCTCGTATCAGCAGCCGAAGTGCGCGTCGGTCAGCCTTCATCGAGACTGGCCTCCAGTTGTTGATAGCGCCATTGTTCGGCATACCAGCCGTGGTCGGCGAGCAAGCTTTGGTGGTCGCCGCTGGCGATCAGTTGCCCGTCGTGCAGCACGATGATCTGATCGGCATCGACGAGCGCTGAAAGTCGGTGACTGACAATGATTGTGCTGCGCGACGGGTGGGCGGCGCGCGTTGCGCGCAGGTGCGCAAGAATGCGGGTCTCGGTGCCGGTATCGACGGCGCTGAGCGCATCGTCAAGAATCAGCAAAGGGGCTTCGGCAAGCAGTGCGCGGGCAATGGCAACCCGCTGGCGCTGACCGCCCGACAAGGTCACGCCGCGCTCACCGACCACGGTAGCGTAACCGTCGGCAAAGCCGGTGATATCGTCATGCATATCGGCAAGACGCGCGGCGTGTTCG
>CAXBNM010000453.1:0-3079 GCA_963976885.1 uncultured Burkholderiaceae bacterium | reverse complement strand
GCCGGCCGGGGCCAGTCAGTCGGTGATACCTGAGGCCGCGGTCAATACCGACGAGCGACGACGAGCCCGAATTCGGCTCGAACTGGCCGCCGGTCATTATCAACAGCGTAACTATTCGGTTGCCCTCGACGAGCTGCGCGAAGCGCTGACCATCGATCCGGATTACCCGGCTGCCTACGGCATGCTGGGCCTGATCTACATGGATCTGAACGAACCGATCCGCGCTGAAACCAGCTTCAAGAAAGCCCTTGAACTGGCGCCGGGCAATGCCGATCTGAGCAACAACTACGGTTGGTTTCTATGCCAGACCGGACGCGCCGAAGAGGCGGTTCCGTTGTTCGAGCAAGCGGCCAATGACCGGGTTTATGGCGCACCGGCCAAGCCCTTGCATAACGCCGGCATCTGTCTGCGCCGAATTGGCGAGGAGGCGCGCGCCGAGCAATACCTGAAGCGCTCGTTCAAGGCCGATCCGCGCAACCCGGTGGCGATGTTCAATCTGGGTGAAATCTATCTCGAACGCAGCGATTTCGATAACGCGCAGTTCTACGCGCAGCGGCTGATCAAAAGCTTTGAACCTTCGGCTCAGACGCTCTGGTTGGCGTTGCGGGTCGAGCGGGCGCGTGGCAACCGTGATGGTTACCTGAGCCTGGGTTCACAGTTGCGGCGCAAGTTTCCCGATTCCCGCGAAGCCGCATTGCTGAGAGAAGGGCGTCTCGATGACTAAAGCTCCCGCCAGTTTGTTGGAAGTGGCCATGCCCGATGTCGACGAGGCGCAAAGCCTTGACATGCGGCAGATCGCCAGTGGCCAGCAGTTGGCGCAGGCTCGTTCCGCGTCGGGGCTGAGCGCTGAGGCGCTGGCCGAGCGTCTGCGGCTGTCGCCCGAGCAAGTCCTGGCGCTTGATGCCGAGCGCTGGGACCAATTGCCCGATCTGACTTTCGTGCGGGCGGTGCTGCGGGCTTATGCCCGTCAGATCAATGTTGATGCTTCGCCGCTGATCGAACATGTCGGCGGCTTTGCACAAGCCACGGTGTTGCAGCCTTATGCGGCTGATGTCCGGGCTGCGGACGCCGGTCGGCGCCGTGTCGTGGCGCATGGCTGGCGCGACTATCTGCCCAAGCGCATCTGGCCGCTCGCGCTCGGTTCACTGGTTGGCCTGGTGGTGCTGGCCGGTGTTGTCGTGTTGCTGATGGCCGGTGCCGGCCCGGCGGCTCGTACCGTGCAAACCGTGCCCATTCCCGGCGTCAGCCAGAATCCGATGCGCAAGGCGCCCGCGCTTGATCAGCAAGCGCCATCGGGCCTGCGTGGTTTGCAGTCGCGCGATGCATTGGCCCCGGTCGGCGCGCTTCCGGTTACTATTCGGGCCAGCGGCTCGATGATGACGCTGCGCGAGTTGCCGGTCACGGCCGCCGCCAAGCCGGCCGAGCTGTCTCGCCAGAGCACGGCATCGGCCGCGGCCGCCCGCCAGCCGGCGGCTGATGCCGCGCCGGTGTCGCTCACGTCCTTTCCGGTGCAGATGCCCGAGTCCGAACCGGTGCATGTCCACATTAAAAAGCGCTCCTGGTTAGAAATCACCCACAAGGATGGCGTTCAGCTGTTGGCGGGCACCAAAGACGGCAATCAGTCGTTCCGGCTCGACGGCACGCCGCCCATGGATGTGCAAGTGGGTAATCCGGCCGGCGTCGAAATTGAATTCAGGGGGAAGCGCGTCGACCTCCAGAGCAAGATTAATAGCAAGGGAACAGTTCATTTCACACTGAACTGACAGGCCAGCCGGCCGTCCTTGTCACACGAGTTTTCTGATGTCCAAGCTAGCATCCGATCCCCTTTCGACCCCGGCCGTTGCTGCCTGGGAACCCATGCCCTTCGGGCCGGCGGCGCGTCATCGTACCCGCCAGGTGCTGGTGGGCGGGACGAGCGGTGTGCGCGCGGTCACCATTGGCGGTGACGCCCCGATCCGGGTGCAGTCGATGACCAATACCGATACGGCCGATGCGATCGGCACGGCCATTCAGGTTCGCGATCTGGCGCATGCCGGGTCGGAACTGGTCCGTATTACCGTCAACACACCGCAGGCGGCCGATGCCGTGCCAGCCATTCGCGAGCAACTCGCGCGCATGGGCGTTGATGTGCCGTTGGTGGGCGACTTTCATTACAACGGGCACAAGTTGCTGCGCGACTATCCCGCTTGCGCGCAGGCGCTCGATAAGTACCGGATCAATCCGGGTAATGTCGGCGCCGGCAAGCGCCGCGATGACAACTTCGAGCAAATGATCGACATCGCCCGCGAGCACAACAAGGCGGTGCGCATCGGCGTGAACTGGGGCAGCCTCGATCAGAAATTGCTGGCCCGGATGATGGACGAAAACTCCGCGCGCCCGCAGCCTCTGGACGCCCGCGAAGTCATGCGCGAGGCACTGGTGTTGTCAGCACTCGACAGCGCCGCCCAGGCTTGCGCGGTGGGTTTGCCCGCCGAAAACATCGTGTTGTCGGCCAAGGTGTCGGCGGTTCAGGATCTGATTGCGGTCTACCGCTCGCTGGCCTCGCGTTGCGACTATGCATTGCATCTGGGGCTTACCGAGGCCGGCATGGGCAGCAAGGGCATCGTCGCCTCCAGCACCGCGATGGGGGTGTTGTTGCAGATGGGCTTCGGTGACACGATCCGCGTCTCGCTGACCCCCGATCCCGGCGGCGCCCGCACGCGCGAAGTCGTGGTGGCGCAGGAAATTCTGCAAACCATGGGTTTGCGCGCCTTTGCCCCGCAGGTGGTTGCCTGTCCGGGGTGTGGTCGCACCAGTAGTACCGTATTTCAGGAGCTTGCCGATTCGATCCAGACCTATCTGCGTGATCAGATGCCGGTCTGGCGCGAGCGCCTGCCCGGTGTTGAAACCATGCAGGTGGCCGTGATGGGCTGCGTGGTCAACGGACCAGGCGAGAGCAAGCACGCCGATATCGGCATCTCGTTGCCTGGTTCCGGCGAAGCGCCGGTGGCTCCTGTCTTTGTCGACGGCGAACGAACCGTCACCCTCAAAGGTGACCGGATTGCCGAAGAGTTTCAAACGATCGTCAACGAATACGTCG
>CAXBNM010000452.1:0-3081 GCA_963976885.1 uncultured Burkholderiaceae bacterium | reverse complement strand
AGCGGGTCGGCTTCACGCTGGGTGATCTGCGCGCAACCGACCAGGACCGGTGTGTTGTCGTGCACCGCACTCATGGCTGTTGCCCCGCTACCGGTGCATCGAGCGAAAACTGGCCGCTGGCCCGAAACCGAATCGGATTGAAACCACTGGCGGCACCGAACTTGCCCACCAGCTCGTATTTGAGCGGGCCTGTGTTGGTGTCCTGCAGCGGCGCACCGCGCTGACCCAATCGCCCGAACTGCCGCAAGGCGGCAAACGCCGAGACCGTGATCGGCACCGTTACCACCGTTTCCCCAAAGCGCGGTATTTCACCCTGTTGATCGCTGACGCCACTGGCCAGCCCATAACCATCGAGATTCAATTCCACCGCGACGCCATCGTAGGCAATCGCCAGGTCGTCAGGGTTTTGCACGCGCAGTTTGAGTCCGAAGCGCAGTTCCAGATCTTCGCTGGGCAAAGGCGCCATGCCGACGACCTGCACCAACGGTGCATCGCGACCGGCCAGCGCCGCGCAACCACTGATCAGCAACGCAGCCACCATGAGCAAGACGAACCGGGCCGGGGCTCGTTGTTTACGACTATTGGTTGCCGCCATCATTATCAACAACTCCTGAAATGCAAATGCACTGCAAACTGACCGATACGGGGCATGCTACTCGAAACCACAGGCATGCGAATTGCAGCAGATGCCGCGAATTGCGCACGACCGATTGATTTACTGCAAACAAAACCATAACCTAAGCGCTGAATGCGCCGTCAAGACAGCATCGACGTTCAATCATTTTCAGAGTTTCCGGAGCCCTATGACATCCAGCTTTGAATCCCTGATCCGTCGCATGACACAAGCCATTGTCGATAACAATGGCAGCCAGGCCGCCGCTTGCTTCACCATCGACGGTGTCTATCGCGATGTCTTCTACGGCGACTTTCGTGGCCAGCAAATTGCTGAAATGGTCGATGGCCGCTTTCATCGCGACGGTTGTCGGTTTCTCTGGGATATTTACGATCCCGTCGACAACGGCGATCTGGGCTATGCCCGCTATATCTTCAGCTTCGATTCATTGATCAAGGAGTACCGGGGCAAGCGCGCCATTTTTGAAGGCGTGGCCATCTGCCGGCTACGCAATGGGCTGATCACCGAATACAGCGAGATTACCCAGGCCACCTCCGGCCTGCTGGCACTTGGCGTCAGCCACGACCGCATAGGCAAATTCATTGCCCGGCAAACCCGCCAACTGCATCGACGCAACGAATCGGCCTGGCACATGAACGGGCCGACCGGCCACAGCGCTGACTGAGTAGCCGAAACGCAAGACACCGGACCGATCCGGCCCGGCTCACCCCTGCCTTGCTCACCCCATATACCGGTACGCGGCCAAATCCGCGCTACGATCCGTGTGCAGACTCCGCCATCGGCCCTGGCGGGCTCGCCCCACGCCCTGAACACACAGAGACCAACCGGACCGGATGCCATGCCGACGCAATCATGACTGAACTGACGATCATCGACGCCCACCACCACTTTTGGAACCTCGACAGCGGGCCGCTGCGCTATCCATGGCTGCAAGACAGCAACCATGAGCCGTTTTTTCTGGGCGACAACACGGAAATCCGGCGCAACTACCTGCCCGCCGACTACCGGCGCGAGGCGGCCAATCACAACATCGTGCAGACCGTGCACGTCGAAGCCGAATGCGACCGTTCCCAGCAACTGGCTGAAACCGAATGGTTGACCCAGATCAACGCCGCCCACGGTATGCCCAGCGCCATCGTCGCGCACGCCTGGTTTCATACCGACGACGCCGAAGACATGCTGGCCCGGCAGGCGGCGTTTCCGCTGGTGCGCGGCATCCGCTCCAAACCGGTTACCCGGCCGGCACCGAATGCGTCCAGTCCGGGGCTGCCCGGCTCCATGCAGGACCCGGCCTGGCTGGCCGGTCTGCGCTTGCTGCGTAAGTTCGACCTGTCCTGGGATCTGCGCGTACCCACCTGGCATTTGCTGGAAGCGGCCGAAGTCGTCGCCGGCATTCCCGACATTCCGGTCGCGTTGAACCACATGGGATTTCCCTGGGACCGTTCCGAATCGGGCTTGCAAATGTGGCGCAGCGGCATCCGCGCACTGGCACAGATGCCCAACTGCTATTGCAAGCTGTCGTGCTTGTGTTTGCCCGATGGTCCGTGGGATTACGACAGCAATCGCGAACTGGTGCTGGAGACCATCGATTTGTTCGGCGCCGATCGCTGCATGTTTGCCTCGAACTTTCCGGTCGATCGGCTGCGGGTCAACATGGATACGCTCTGGCGCGACTACAAACGAATGACCGACGACTTTTCGATCACCGACAAGCAACGCTTGTTCAACGGTTCAGCCGCGCAGTTCTACCGCCTCTGAGGCCGGCGCGGGCCGACTGCGGCCCGGCACCAGACGCACCTTGCGCGGGGCGGCGATCCAGATCGCCGCAATCGAAAACAGACAGCCCGCAATGGCAACGACGAAGCCGGCGGTATACGCGCCGCTGAGGTCGCGGATCAGGCCAACCACCCATGGTCCGGCGGCACCGCCGCCGATCAGTGCGACCGTCATCACACCGAAAATGGCGCCAAAGTGGGGGCCTTCAAAAATTTCGGCAACGATCGGTCCCATCACCGAGGTCAGCGCGTAACCGAGCAGACCTTGCGAGATGACCATCAGGTAGAGCAAGGGCATCGACGGGTTGCCATCGAGCGCCAGCAAGGCCGCAAAGCAAATGATGAAGCCACTGCAACCGACCATCCAGATCACTTCGCGGCCATAACGATCGGACAAGGCGCCCAGTCCGATCTGGCCCGGAATAGCCACCACGCTGACGACGCCGAGCGCCCAGGCGCCAACCATCGGGCTGAAGCCAACACTGACCAGATACGCGGTCTGATGGACTTGCACCGCATACCAGGCGAACACGGCCGCAAAGAAGCCAGCCATCAACCACCAGAACCGCGCCGTGCGCATGGCCAGCGCCAGGGTCCATTCCCGCGCAACCCAATCGGCATCGACAATGTTTTTCGGCACTGGCGCCGGCGCATCGGCGGCCGGGCGCGCCG
>CAXBNM010000451.1:0-3092 GCA_963976885.1 uncultured Burkholderiaceae bacterium | reverse complement strand
ATCGCTTCGATGGCGAACAGCGTCTGCGCGCTGACCGGTTTGTCAGCGTCACGCGCCTGGAGCCGTAAATTAGCCCTTCGCCACCGCGCCGTCGCAGGCCGGTAGTATGCTTGCCGTTTGCAAACTCGAAGGAGTAATCACCATGGCAAGAGGCACCCCTTCCATGACCGCGCTGCTGGGCCTGTTGGCCGTGGCGGGCTATCAGAATCGCGAAAAAATCGGCGAACTCATCGGCAAAGCCAAAGAATCGCTGACGGGTCTGAGCCAGGCGCCCGAAGGTCAGGCGCCCTCCGGCGACTTGCTCAACGATTTCAGCGCGATGTTCGACGAATCCAGGACCGGCGACACCTTGTCCAGTGGTCTCAATGATGTGGTCGATCGGTTCCGCCAATCCGGCGAGGCCGGCACCGCCGACAGCTGGATCGGCACCAGTCCCAATCAGCAACTCAATCCGGTGTCGCTGCAAAAAGCGCTTGGCGACGAAACGCTTGATGAACTGGTCGCCAAGACCGGGCTGCGCAAAGCCGACATTCTGGCTCGCCTGTCGACCTCGTTACCCGATGCCGTTGACCAGTTCACCCCCGACGGCCGCCTGCCCAGCGCTGCCGAAGCATCCCGGTTCCGTTAGGGCCAAAGACACCATCCCGCCATCGGCCGGCGCCAGGCATGCGTCAGGTGTTGGCCGACAAGGCGAAGCCGGCGTTGCGCGCCGTTTCACGCAACGCCTGCACGACTTGTTCGGCCGCGGCCGATAAACGCACCCGTCGCCGGGTAACGATACCAATCGTGCCCAGATCGGACGGCAGCAATACCGGCAGACAGCGCAGATCGCCATGATCGGCGTAGTGGCGCGCGACATCATGCGGCAGCACGGCTACCGCCTGCGCCGCCGTCTGCACCAACGAGGTCGCCAGCAGGGTCGAGGGCGTATCGACCGTACGCCGCGGCACACTCAGGCCGGCCGCATGAAAAACACTGTCCATGCGCTCGCGCAGCGGCGAGGCCGGCGGGGGCATCACCCACAAATCATCGCGCAACATGTTCAGCGCCAACTGCCTGCTGTCGTAATGACGATGCAAGGGCCCGACCACCAGGGCCAGCGGCTCGGTCATCAGCGGCTCGACCTGCAGGTTATCGACTTGCGCGGTTGCCGGAATCTGTCCCACTACCAGTTCGAGTTCGCCCCGTTCGAGCATTGGCACCAATGTCGCGCTGGTTTCAACCGTCACCGACACGGCCAGTCGCGCATGCGCGGCCAGCAAATGGGCCAGCGCCACTGAGGTCAGCCGCGGCAAGGACCCGACTACCGCCCCCATCGAGACGCGCCCCTGCGCACCTTGCGCGGTCAGCGCCAGAGCCTCGCGCGCCGCCCCTATCTCGCCGAGCGCCGCGTGCGCATGACGGATCATGATGTGGCCGTACTCGGTCGGCTGCAAACCCTTGGCACGCCGTTCGAACAGCGGCAATTGCAGCAGTTGCTCCAACTGCGCCAACAGTTTGGTGGCCGCCGGCTGGGTAACCGACAGCTCGCGCGCAGCCATACCGAGCGTGCCGTGCTTGTCGAGCGCCTGCAGCAGCAACAGGTGCCGAATCTTGATCTGCTGGCGAAGTCGCCACTCATCGGGCAAGCCAACCGGCAAGGCCGTTTCATCTGTCGTCATTCAAGAGCTCTCAATGGGGTGACTGCGTAGTCGATCGATATTCCATACAGTTATGAGTTCATGATAAACCATCCATTGACGGTTATATCAGCTGCGCCTAAATTCAGGCCTACCCATGAATTGATCAGGCCAAGCCCATGCAAGCATCCACTCTCCCCCCGTTCGTTGCCCTGGCGATGGGCGATCCATGCGGCATCAGCCCGGAACTGACCGCACGACTGCTCGCCGACGAGCAAGTGGCCAAGGCCGCGCGCCTGCAGGTGATTGGCGATGCGCGCATCCTGGCGATGGGGGCTGCCGATGCCGGTCTTGACATTGATCTGCCCAGCGCCGAAGGGCGTAGCGCGCAAGCCCCCGGCCATGCCTTGATTGACCTGGGCAATCTCGACCCGGCCGACATCACCCGCGGCGAAGTGTCGCTGGCCGGTGGGCGCTTTGCGCTGGGCAACTTCGAGCACGCGCTGACGATGGCCCGCGAAGGCCAGACCGAAGCCGTCACGTTTACCCCGTTCAACAAGCAGGCCATGCGCCTGGCCCTGCCCGGCTATGACGATGAAGTCGGTGTCATCACGAAAACGCTGCAAGCCGCCACTGACGGGCGCGAGTTCAATATTCTGGAAGGCCTCTGGAACGCCCGCGTCACCTCGCACATTCCGCTTAAGGATGTGTCGGCCGCGCTGAGTGTGGAGCGCATTCATGAAGCCGCCGTGCTGGCCAATCACTGCCTGCGCGAAGCCGGTGTCAGCACGCCGCGCATTGCCGTGGCAGCGCTCAATCCGCATGCCGGCGATGGCGGTGCGTTTGGTCGCGAAGAAATCGATCTGATCGAACCGGCTATTGCGCGCATGAAACAAGACGGCCTGAACGTGACCGGCCCAGTACCGGCCGACACCGTATTCGTACGCGCGCACAAGGGCGAGTTCGATGCCGTGCTGACCATGTTCCATGATCAGGGCCAGATTGCGATGAAGTTGCTTGGCTTTGAACGCGGCGTTACCTACATGGGCGGCTACGCGGTGCCGATTGCCACCCCGGCGCATGGCACGGCCTACGACATCGCCGGCAAAGGCATTGCCGACATGAACGCCAGCCGCAACGCGATTTTGCTCGCCGCCAACATGGTGGCAACCAGACGGGCAGCCAAGGCGGCGGCGTAAGCCACTACCTGGGTCCAGCCCAACGGCAGTACCCGCGTCGCCCCCTGAGGGCGGTGCGTACCAACAACAAACCAGAAGGAGATAACGATGAAAGCATCACACTATCAGAGCCGCCGCCGCACGCTGGGCCGTCTTGCCAGCACCCTAGCCGCCAGTTTGCTGCTCGCGCCCGCCCTGTCGCAGGCTCAGAACCAGGACATCATCTTTGCCATCAGCGCAGCAACCGGCTCCGTGCAACAACTGACCGCCGCCGAATTCACCAAGCGTGCCAACG
>CAXBNM010000450.1:0-3100 GCA_963976885.1 uncultured Burkholderiaceae bacterium | reverse complement strand
ACAGCGGCGCAGCATTGCCTGGTGATCAGCGCCTCAGTACCGATCTGGCCGCAATTCTGTACACCTCCGGCTCCACCGGTAAGCCCAAGGGCGTGATGCTTACGCACGCCAATCTGCTGGCCGGCACCCGGATCGTGCGCACCTATCTGAACATCAGCGCTCAGGACCGCTTGCTGTCCGTGTTGCCGCTGAGCTTCGACTACGGACTCAACCAGCTCCTGACAACGGTTGAACAGCAAGCCCTGCTGGTCCCGTTCAGCTTCATGTTCGGCGATCAACTGGTCAGCGCTCTTGAACAACATCGCATTACCGGCCTGGCCGGGGTGCCGACCATCTGGGCCATTCTCACCCAGGCCGCGCCCAAGCTGCGCAAGACCCGGCTGACCGAATTGCGCTATGTGAGCAATTCCGGTGGCCCCGTGCCGTCGGCCACGGTTGAGCGCCTGCGCCAATTGCTGCCCGACACTCAGGTCGTGCTGATGTACGGCCTGACCGAAGCCTTTCGCTCGACCTGGCTCGACCCGGTCGAACTCGACCGGCGTCCCACCTCCATCGGCAAGGCCATCCCCGAATGCGAAGTCTTCGTCCTCAACAAGGCAGGACAACGCGCGGCGCCCGGCGAGCCCGGCATCCTGATCCACCGCGGTCCGACCGTGTCGCGCGGTTATTGGCGCCGGCCTGAAGAAACCGCCAAAGTGCTGCGGCCCAATCCTCTGATTGCCGCCGACGAAGGCCCGGATCTGGTCTGCTACTCGGGTGATCTGGTCACCGCTGACGAAGAAGGCTTTCTGTATTTCGTCGGTCGCGATGACGCGATGATCAAATCATCGGGCTACCGAATCAGTCCGGCCGAGGTCGAAGAAACCCTGATGGCCACTGGCAGCTTCGTCCAGGTGGCAGTAATCGGGCTGCCCGATCCGGCCGCCGGTCAGAAAGTGCATGCCATCGCGGTAGCCGCCACCGCATCCTTGAGCAGCGCCGAGGCAGCCGACCTGACTGTCGCAGCGCTGCGCGCCTGCGCTCAGGCCTTGCCGGCCTATATGGTGCCGCGCCGGATAGAACTGACCGACGCCTTGCCCACCACACCGAACGGCAAGGTCGATCACAAACAATTGCGTGCCGACGCGCTCGCAAGCATGGCCCCAACCACGCCTGCCGCGCCCGACCCATCCGCCGGAGAACCATCGTGAGCAAGGCCGACACCGCCAGCATGGCGCACCAGTTGCTGACCGGTGCGTTTGGCACCAGTGCGCAAGGCGTGCTGGAAGTGGATGGCATTGCGGTCAACGCGTTGGCGCAGCGCTTTGGCACCCCGTTATTCATCTACAGCGCCGCGCAGATGCGTGCCGCGCTGACACGACTGCGCGCGGCCACCCATCAGCGCTGTGACCTGTTCTATTCCATCAAGGCCAATCCGCACCCGGCCGTGGTGCGGGTCTTGCATGAGGCCGGCGCCGGCGCCGAGATTGCGTCGGGTGCCGAATATGAAGTCGCCCGCCGCGCAGGGGTTGCGCCGAGCCGGATCGTCTTTGCGGGCCCCGGCAAGAGCGACGCCGAACTGCATCATGTCATCAGCCGCGGCATCGCCGAAATTCACGTCGAAGCCGCCGACGAACTGATCCGCATTGCCAGCATCGCCGAACAGACGAAGACCAGGGTTGCGGTCTCGCTGCGCATCAATCCGGCCGACGCCGCGCTTGGCGGATCCATGCGCATGGGCGGCAAGGCCATTCAGTTCGGCATCGATGAAGAACAACTCGATGCGGTTCTGGCCCTGCTGACCCAATCCCCGATGCTCGACCTGGCCGGCATCCACTTGTTTGCCGGCACGCAGATTCTCGATGCCGAAGTGTTGCTCAAACAATGGGCACATGGCCTCGCGCTGGGCAAACGCATTGCGCGCCAGACCGGCAAACCTGTGAGCACCATCGACCTGGGTGGCGGCCTGGGCATACCGTATTTCGCCCACGAACAAGCCCTCGATCTGGCCCTGATCGAAGCCCGCTTCGGCGCGCTGATGGCCAGTCTTGATGACGAGCCGTTGCTGGCCGACACGCGCATCATTCTTGAGCCCGGTCGGTTTCTGGCAGGCCCGGCCGGCATCTACCTGAGCCGGGTCGTCAGCGTCAAAGAGTCGCGCGGCGAGTGTTTTGCCATTACCGACGGCGGCATGCATCACCATCTGGCGGCGAGCGGCAATCTGGGTCAGGTCATCAAACGCGACTTTCCGCTCTTAATGGCCAACCGGGTTCAAGACGCGCATGCGGACAAGGTCACCGTTGTTGGCCCGCTCTGCACGCCGCTCGATACCTACGGCCGCAAAACACCTCTGCCCAAGCCGCAACCCGGCGACCTGATTGCCATCATGCAATCGGGCGCTTACGGACTGTCGGCAAGCCCGATCGGCTTTCTGAGCCAGCCGATTGCGGCCGAAGCACTGATCGATAATGGGCAGGTGCAACTGATTCGTGAAGCGGGCAGTTTTGAACAACCGTTAAAACCGGCCATCTGTTAGTCGGTCGTTTTTACCGATGGGCGTGATCGTGAACTAACGCACCACGTATGGCGCACGCTCTCCTAGAATGAGGGGGCCAGCAATTTCCGGGCCGCCAGTAGCTGCTGGTTGCTTCCCGCCAAACATTTCAAGCTGGCGTGTGCACCCTTTCGGACAATGCTTTGAACCAGACTTCTTCCTCGTCATCCACCCCGGCCAATACCGCCAGCAGGCATCGCTTGCATGGGCTGCTACCTGCGCCGCGCACGCAGGAATCTAACCCGCGCCGCGGCTGGCAGCGCCTGAGCCTGCCACTGGCCATCGACCGAGAAGAACTGGAGCGGCTGGTGCGCGCCAGCGGTCTGACGCTGGAGGCGGTTGCACGCACGGCCTGGCTGGCACTGATTGCGCGCTGTACGGGCCAGGAGACAATTGCGCTGGGCGTTGAATACACGCAGGCTCAACCTGCTGCACCCACCCATCCCGACACCACACTGGCGCTACCCATCAAGGTGGACCAGCAGGCAACGCTGGCGGTGCTGCACGGTTTGCTCGATCGCGAAGCGGCGCAGCAGCGCCAGCAGCGCAGCACCACAACGCCGGGCA
>CAXBNM010000449.1:0-3141 GCA_963976885.1 uncultured Burkholderiaceae bacterium | reverse complement strand
ACAAGCCTTCCAGATTCCACGGACAGGTTTTCATGCAGCGTCCGCACATCGCGCCGGCGGCATTGGTAATCCGATAGCGCGTGCATTTCTCGGCATCGCTTTTCCAGATCTCGTAGCCGTTGTACATCAGCTTGGGGCCGGCAGAGATGGCCCCGGACGGGCATTCGCGTGCGCACTTATTGCAGTTTTCGCAGAAGGTCTGCAAGCCGAAGTCGATCGGCTTGTCGTAGTGCATCGGCATGTCAGTGGTGACCGTACCACTCTTGAGGCGCGGGCCGAGGTAAGGATTGAGAATGACTTCGCCAATTCGGCTGACTTCGCCCAGACCGGAGAGCAATAACAACGGCGGCTGCAGCACATCGCCATCAAGCACCGAATGCACGCGGGCCGAGTAGCCAAGCCGGCGAATCTGTTCACCGATGATGCCGCCCAGCATCGAGAACCGCAGGTAGGCGCGCATGCTTTGCGCCACGGCAATCCAGTCGTCGCCACTGGCACCGTCCATGGTTTCATGGCCCTGATCAAGCAACAGATTGACGCCGTTCCGGTGATAGGCCGGCATCGGGTTGCCGCCGGCATCATGGGAGTAGTACGCCCACTCGGGCACCGCGCAAAGACCAACCGCGTCGACGCCCAGGTAATACGAGGCCGCTTTCAGGTTGTCGGCATTGCGGGCCGGATCGGCAGTGCTGGCTGCGACCGGACCGCGAGCTTCGCCAAACTGCAGCAGTAACAAGGCCCCGAGCGCGCGACGAGCGCAAGCACCGATAGGGCTCTTCAGAACATAGTTGCCGCCCTTGGCGGCTTCCTGCACGGTTTTGCCCAGATCTCCGAACAGCGAGCGAGCGAAAAAGTCTGCGCGCTTCGGAAAACGCGGTACACGTTGATCATCAATGAAGGTGGTGGGCGTGTCTTTGCGCTTGAGCTTCTCGAAGGGGAAAGCGCCCTGGCGGAACTCGCGGTCTTTGTAGGGATCCTGATTGAGAGCGCTTTTCAGGGTGCTCTTGCCAAGCCACCAGGACGGACCATGTGAAGCCCAGCGATTCTGTTGTTCCCGCGGGGCCAGCGCCTGGTCGGGAGCCAGTTTGAAGGTTGTACTGACGGCGGCGAGCCCATAGCGCTTGCCGACATAAGGATTGGTTCCGTCGGCATGGGCCAGGCCGCAGCTGACGGCCAGTTTGCCAAGGTCAATATCACTACAAGTGGCGCTGTGGGCCCGCGCTTCATGGCCGAGCATGCGCAAGTACGTCGATAGCAATACCGCGGTTTGCGCGGACAGCACTGCCGCTCGCTGTGCCTGAGTGCCGATGATCCAGTCGCAGCCCGGCTCACCCGGTTTGGGATCGCGCTGGTATTCCACCAGAATCATCAAGACGTCGGTGTGGTGGTCAACCGGACCATGAACCGTTCGGGCCGATTCCATTACATCGGCAAGAATCATGTCCATGCCGGCGGCGAAGCTCTTGGGCTGGCTCTGCGCCAGCTCTTCACCGAGCGCCGTGACGGTGGCGTTGCGAATCGGTTGCGCAAGATGGGCGTTGGCTGGCAGCTTACCGGTGGCCATCATCGTGGCATCAAAATAGTAGCCGGCCGCCTTCAGGTGCTGGCTTCGCTCAAGGATGTCGGCCGGCACTTCACCGGGTTGCGGGTTGACCGCGCCATCGCGAACCAGATCAAACATGGCCATGAAACGAGCCATCGCATGGGTCAGGGATTCAGGGTTCGGATCTTCGAACGACAAGGCCTGCATGGTGGGCAACGAGGCCAGATCGGGGGCTGCCGTGCTGCGGGTAAGCCGCTCCAGCGGATAAGGGCCCAGGTGCACCGGTCGATCTCGGTACGAAAAAAAGCGCATCGCTATGTCTCTGTTTGGGTTGATGCGCCGGCCGCAACATGCCGGTCGCCAGATGCATATTAGTTCAGATTTCCGATGACTCCGCGCTGAGCACGCACGCGAGGCGCTTGATCCGGCCGCGCTCAGGCGGCAGGCGTTGCCGGCGACTGGCCGGCGCGCTGATCGGCAAAGAAGTCAGGCCAGCTCTGATGCGCGCGGCCAGTGGCCTTTTCATAGTCAGAGGGCAGATCGTAAAAGCCTTCGCGAATGCCCTGATAAATGCCCGCGATTACCGTACCCATGAACTCGCCATGGACCGCGATCCGCTCTGCCCGGTAGTCGGCCACGCTCAGGGCACGATAGCGAAGCGGCACGCCGTAGGTGTCGCTCAGAAAGGCGGCCAACTGGGCCTGGGTAATGGGCTCACCATGCAGATTGCAGGTTTCGCCATCCCGGGCAGAATCAACCAACAACTGAGCGTAGGCGGCAGCCAGTTCAGCGCGACTGGTATAGCCACATTTGCCATCGCCCGCACAATTGCTTATTTCGCCTGCGTCCTGATACTGAGCGATGGCCTCGAGATCTGGTTCAATATAGATGCCATTGCGCCCGATAGCCCAGCGCAGACCGCAGGCTTTGACGTCCTCTTCGGTTTGTCGGTTACTCCGTACGATGGGCGAGAATGCGGTGCCTTGTTCCGGACCTTCGATGCTGGTGTAGACGATTTTCTGAACACCAGCCGCCTTGGCCGCAGCAATGACATTGCGATGCTGAATGATGCGCTTGTCCGGCGCGTCCATCCCGGAAACCAACAACAAAGTGTCAATGTCGGTCAGCGCCGTTTGCAGGCCTTGCTGGTCTTCGTAGTCACCGGCGCGCACTTCCACGCCAAGACTCTGCGCACGCGCCGGCGTGCGTGCGAGTGCAATGACGTTACCCGATCCGACAAGCTCACTGGTGGCATGAACAATGGCGGCGCCGAGTTTGCCGCTGGCCGCAGTAACAGCGATTTTCATCTTGATTTCCTGACGTTGAATTGAGTCGGGCCCCGCCACAGCGGCGCGGCCCGCACCGTTGTTGGCATGAGGAGCGTTCAGTCACCCGTGTCGCGATCGGGGTGATCCGTGGCGCCAACTTTCCAATAGCCGCGGGTTATCAGTTGTTCGCGAGGCAAGTCTCGCTCGTTGAGCAGTTCGGTCTTGATTGCCCGCATCGCACCGGCTTCGCAGGCGATGAACCAATGTGCGTCGGCGCCGGGGGATAAGCGCCGAGCGGCTGCCAACAGCAAGGAACCGGGCTCGGCTTCG
>CAXBNM010000448.1:0-3169 GCA_963976885.1 uncultured Burkholderiaceae bacterium | reverse complement strand
CTTGATACCCGAATCGGCGGTGGTGATGAATACCGATTTGAAGGCTTCGTCTTCAACGCGCTGGATGATTGGCTCGACCTCGCCATTGGAGCGCTTGTCGGCCTGCACAAAGGTAAAGCCGCCAAACCAGGCCATATCGACCTTGCCGTTGACCAACGCCTCGACCGCAGCCGCATAGTCGGTCACGGGCACGAACTTGACGGTTTTACCGGTCTTTTCGCCCAGATAGTCGCCGAGCGGCTTGAACTTGCGCTGCAGTTCGGTCGGTGCTTCGTCAGGAATGGCGGTCACGGTAAACGTGTCGGCAGCATGGGCTGAGCCGATCAGGCCGCTGAATACCGCGGTGGCCACTACCTTGGAAATTTTGGAAAGCATGGGGTTCCTCGAACTTGGAAACATTTGAATTTATTGAGAATTAATCCTGTTCAGTGTACCAGCCGCCTTTGCCCCGACGCTGCCCGGTCGCCGCGCCCGCGCGCGCCAGTGGCCACGTAAACAGGGGATAGCAAGCGACACCTTTGCCGCAGTACTCTCGAATCGGACCGATCAGCTTGGGAGTGCTTTTGGCCAGGCCAGACAGCAAATCCACGAAACCCCGAATCATAACGGGTACCACCCACGCAGCCGCCATCGGCGCGCCCTCTGAGCGTCCGTCCATAGTCCGTTAACCCACCGGGGGAGGATTCACTGATGGCCAGCACCCGCAAACGCAAAACAAGCGCCGCCAAAGCGGCTGGCACCAAAGCCGCCACGGCGCCCAAAGAGACTTCGCGGAGCAAATCTAAAGCCCGCACCAAAGAAACATCGAAAGCGGCCCGTAAGTCCGCAAGCAAATCCGCAAGCAAACCGGCACGCACCGCCGGCATCAGTCGCGGCCAGTTCGCACGCCACGCGGCCGGCGCCCCGGCCAGTGCCGACGCAACCGTGACACCGCTGCCGCATTGTCACGTACCCGTCGTCGCTCCGCGCGCCCTGCCGGCCGGGATTTCACCGTTTCGCGAACAACTCATCCGCGACATCGAAAAGCGCTGGGTCAACGGAACCGTCCTGCACTACTACTTCTTTACCACCGGACCCTACGCTGGCGCAGCGGCCGAGATGCAACTGGTTCGTGACGCGTTCGACATCTGGCGGCAAGTCGGTATCGGCATCAGCTTTACCGAAGTCGATCAGATCGAAGACGCTGAGGTGCGGATCGGTTTTCTGGCCGGCGACGGCGCCTGGTCGTTTCTGGGGCGCGACGTCATCGACATTCCCGGCCAGCAGGAGCGAACGATGAACTTCGGCTGGTCAATCGCCAACGACCGGCGCGGTGTGGATGTCGCCGTGCATGAAATCGGCCACACATTGGGTTTTCCGCATGAGCACCAGAACCCCATTGCCGGCATCGTCTGGGACGAACCGGCCGTGTATCGCCTGTTTGGCGGGCCGCCCAACAACTGGCCGCATGAAACCACCTTCCACAACGTGTTGCGCAAGCTGCCGCATTCGACCGTCGAAGGCTCCGCCTGGGACCCCGATTCGATCATGCACTATGCCTTTCCGGGCGGACTGATTCTCGAACCGGAAGCCTATCGCAACGGCGTCGAGCCGGCCCCGGGCCTGTCGGCCGCCGATCTCGCCGAGGTGCGGCGCCTGTATCCGCCTCTCGGCGATGAACAATATCCGGCGCTGCGGCCCTTTCAGCTTGAGTCGCTGGCGATCGGCCCCGGTGAGCAACGCAACTACCTGATCGAACCCGACCACTCGCGCAAGTACACGATCCAGACCGTCGGCCAGTCCGACACGCTGTTGGTGTTGTTCGAGGAAGTCGACGGCGATCTTGCCTACCTGGCCGGTGACGACGACAGCGGCACCGACTACAACGCGCAGATCGAGTTGCGGCTGCACAAGGGCAAGCGGTACGTGTTGCGGGTGCGTCTGTATCTGAATTACACCAGCGGCGACACTGCCATTCTGTTGTCGTAATGAAGGGGGGCGGGCTCGTTTTCGGAGGCCGGCAGAACTGATCGTAGAATGTCGGCCTCCTCTCTTAAAGACAATACGAGCTTGACTGCAAACTCTGCCACGCCGCGCCTGACGGCTTTTCATTGGTCCATCCTGCTGGGCGCCGCCACCATGGTGACGCTGGCCATGGGCATGCGCCAGAGCATGGGCATGCTTCAACCAGCCGTGATTGCCGAACTCGACCTGAGTGCGGCCGACTTCTCTTTTGCCATCGCGCTGCAGAACATCGTCTGGGGTTTGACACAACCCTTCGTCGGTGCGCTGGCCGATCGCTACGGTTCGCGACGCATCATGATGACCGGCGCCGTGCTCTATGCCTGCGGTCTGCTCATTGCGCGCTTCACCACCGATCCGCTCATTTTCATTCTGGGCCTGGGCTTGCCCATCGGCCTGGCGATGAGTTGCTGTGGCTCGACATTGGCAATGGCCGCAACCTCGCGCACCGTTGCCCCGTCCCAGCGCAGTTTTGCGATGGGTGCGGTTACTGCTGCCGGTTCGCTTGGCCTTGTTTTCGTCTCACCCATGGCGCAGCAAACGCTGGCGGCCGGAGGCTGGCAACTCGCGCTGATTGGTTTTGCCGCGCTGACCGCCATCATGCTGCCCGCCGCACTGATGGCCGGCGGTGCCGATCGGTTGCAGAAAATCAATCATCAGGGGCCGGCTCAGTCGATCGGCCATGCGCTGCATGAGGCTGGCACCCACAGTGGCTACCTGGTGATGGCCGCAGCGTTTTTCGTCTGTGGTTTGCAGCTGGTCTTTCTGACGACTCATCTGCCAACCTATATTGAAATTTGCGGCATGCCGGCATCGGTCACGGCGGCCACCTTGTCGCTGATCGGTTTGTTCAACGCGGCCGGTTCATTGCTGTTTGGCTGGTTGGGCGGACGCTACCCGAAACAACTGCTGCTCGGCTCCATTTACATCCTGCGCTCACTGATCATCGTCTGGTATTTCAGCACTACGCCCACGCCGACCACGACTATGGTGTTCGGCGCGCTGATGGGCTCGCTGTGGCTTGGCGTGGTGCCGCTGGTCAACGGGCTGGTCATTCACATCTTCGGCTTGCGCTATGTGGCCACGCTGGTTGGCATCGCGTTTTTCAGCCATCAGCTGGGCTCGTTCGTTGGTGCCTGGGGTGGCGGTCTGATTTACGCCGGCCTGG
>CAXBNM010000447.1:0-3184 GCA_963976885.1 uncultured Burkholderiaceae bacterium | reverse complement strand
CGGCTTGCTGCAACACCGCCGCCGGGCCGATGCCCGAAACCTGCAGCAGACGCGTCGAGTTGACCGTGCCGGCGCAGACGATGACCTCGCGCCGGGCCTTGAGTACCTGAGTCGGCCCCGGCCGGTTGGCGTCGGTCAGTTGCACGCCCACCACCTTGCGCCCTTCAAGCACCAGCCGCAACACCCGTTGCCCGGTACGCAAACTCAGATTGGCGCGGCGCAGCGCCGGATTGAGAAAAGCGGTGGCGGCGGTAATGCGCCGGGTGCGGTCGATAAAGCGCTGGTAATAGCCGACGCCGCGCTGGCTGGCCCCGTTGTAATCGTTATCGGCCGGCACGCCATGGCTGGCCACGCTTTGAATGAACGCATCGCAGACCGGATGCGGCGCTTCGATATCGGAAATTCGCAACGGCCCGTCCTGACCCCGATAGGCCGGATCGCCCGCTTGTCGGGTTTCAGAGCGCCGGTAATAGGGCAATACGTCCTCGTAACCCCACCCTGTGTTGCCCTGCGCCGCCCACCGATCGCAGTCGCCGGCCTGACCACGGTTGTAGACCAGGCCGTTGATGGATGTGGAGCCGCCCACGACCCGTCCCTGCGGCAGATAAACCGCGCGCCCGGCCGAGCCCTCGGCAGGCTCGCTGTGAAATTGCCACATCATCGCCGGGTCATTGAGCATCTTCGTATACCCGGCCGGCATCCGGATGAAGGGGTTGGTATCCTTCGGCCCCGCCTCGAGTACGCAAACGGTGGCCCGGCCGTCAGCACTGAGGCGATCGGCAAGCACCGAGCCGGCGGCACCACCGCCGACGATCAGGTAATCAAAAGTCTCTTCATTCATGACTGCAAGTGTCTCCGGCGCCGGGCGCTGATTGTTTGCTGACAAGCTTAGCAGCGTTGCCAGGCGAACTTCGGCGGCGGCTGGCCCACCCCGACAGTCCCGAAAGACCAACGCTTTACGAGGCTGATCGCAACACACGACACAACAGGCACTTACACTACGAAGCGCTCACGATTCGCTCCGAATCTGCGTCACCGGAGACCTCCTTTGTCCGAACCACGAACCGCCCAACCCGCCGCCGGCCAGATCCGCAGCCTGCGCTCGCGTGACGGACTGCACCCGATTGCCGACGAAGACCTTCAGACCGCCATCACCGAGCGCGACGGCGAACTCGTCGCCAGTCTGTTCAGTTCGGTGCATCACGCTGACCAGGCCAGACTGATCGAACAGCTCGATCTCGATGACCGCCATTTCGTGTTGTCAAGCGTCCAGGAAAGCTTCGATCCGGAGATACTCACCGAACTGGACGATGCCGTCTGCGCGGAAATGGTTCACTGGCTCGGTCCGGCCAAAATTGCGGCCGCCGTTACTGCCCTCAATACCGACGACGCCGTCCACATCATTGAAGAGTTGCCGGCTCCGCTGCAACAGAAAATCCTTGCGGCCGTGCCCGACGAGGTGCGCGAGCCGGTACAACGCGGGCTGGACTTCCCGGCCGACAGTGCCGGGCGTCTGATGCAACAGGCGCCGGTGATCGCTTTTGCCGACTGGTCGGTCGGGCGCACCGTCAACTTCATCCGCGACAGCGCGCGCATGCCCGATTCGCTCTACGACTTGTACGTGGTGGATGCGCAGAACAAGCCGGTTGGCCTGGTCCCGGTATTCAAGTTGTTACGCGCCCATCGCTCTGACTCGATTCGGTCGATCATGGAAACCGATCTGGCCATTTTCAACGCCAACACCGACCAGGAAGAAGTGGCGATGGTGTTTCGGAATCTCGATCTCGTCTCGGCACCGGTCACCGACTCCCGCGGCCAGTTGCTCGGCATCATCACCGTTGACGATATCGTCGACGTAATCGACGAAGAAGCCGAGGAAGATCTGATGCATATGGCCGGTCTGCAGAAAGACGATTTGTATCGGGCCGCAATGGAAACCGTGCGCTCGCGTTTCTCATGGCTGTCGATAAACCTGGTGACGGCGGTCCTGGCCTCATTGGTCATCGCCTTGTTTCAGGACACGATCGGGCAAATTGTGGCGCTTGCCGTGCTGATGCCGATTGTTGCCTCAATGGCCGGCAACGCCGGCACCCAGACCATGACGGTAACGGTGCGCGCCCTGGCGATGGGCGAACTGACCGACCGCAGCGCAATGCGCCTGATCACCAAGGAGTTGGTGGTCGGCTTCGTCAACGGCTTGTTGTTCTCGGTGATGACCGGCGCGGTAGCCGGCTTCTGGTTCGGCAACCCCGCGCTCGGCTACATCATTGCCGGCGCGATGATCATCAATCTGATGGTCGCCGGCCTGGCCGGCACCCTCGTGCCACTCGGGCTCAAACGGCTGGGCGCCGATCCGGCCATTGCATCCACAGTATTGCTGACCACTGTCACCGATGTGATGGGCTTTCTGGTGTTTCTGGGCGCGGCGGCAATCTTTCTGGTCTGAGCGGGTCGCCGCCAGAAGGCCGGCGTTGGCGAACTAGTAACGCTGCCCCTTGACGTGCTCCGCCCCCTTGTACAACACCTTGCGCTTGCGCTCGGCATCCAGCCGGCAGAGCTCGAAGTTCTCGGGCAACAGACGAGCCGTTGGCGTCGAAGCAATCTGAAAGTGGTCGTAGTGATCTTCGCCACTGACCAGTGCCACCAGCGCCCGGTCGCCATTGGTCTGCGCCATCGACGGTTTGATGTAGCGAATGGCCACCCCGATACGCCGGTCATTGGACCGGTTCGGCTCGGACGCATGGAACAGATGGCCATGATGCAGCGAGGTCTGGCCCGGACGCAGGATGACATCGACCGCGGTCGACTCATCGACTTCAACGGCAATCTCCTGACCACGCGACAGCAAATTGTCTTCCGCAAATGAGTCGCGATGGGGCACGATCCGCTCCTTATGACTGCCGGGCACAAAGTGCATGCAGCCGCTCTCCAGCGTCGAGGGCGACAGCGCAAACCAGGCCGTTACTTCTTCAGCATCGTCCAGCCCCCAGTAGGTCAGATCCTGATGCCAGGTGACGCGGTGATGCGTGTTGGCTTCCTTGATGAACATGCCGGCGCTCCAGACCATCAGATCGGGGCCCAGAATCTGCGACACGCCTTCGATCAGTCGTGGATGGCGAACCAGGGCATCAAAGGACGGCAACAAGCGGTCGGGATAAGACCGTAGCAAGGCCAGATCGGCGGG
>CAXBNM010000446.1:0-3204 GCA_963976885.1 uncultured Burkholderiaceae bacterium | reverse complement strand
ATGGGGTTTGAGATTGGCGCCCATACCGAACGCCATGTTGATATGCGCCATCTCGACCCTGCCGAGCGCCAGCCCGAACTGATCTTGCCGCGCGAGCAACTCGAAGCCATCGTGAACACGCCGGTCAGTGGCTTTGCGTACCCGAGCGGGTTTCATGACGAGACCCTGCAGGCCCTGGTCGAGCAGGCCGGTTTCGACTATGCGGTCAGTACCGATCGCGGTCTGAACAGCGGCCAGTTGCGCCGCTTTGCGCTGTATCGGGTTGGCATGCCCGATACGCCGCTGGCCGATTTCAAACGCGCCTTGTGCTCGGTGCCGCTGGTCGAGGCAGGTGCCGTCTGATGCTTGCTTTGCGTTGGTTGCTCGTGCTCATCGTGCTGTGGCTGGTGAATCAGATTCACCTGCCGGCCAGTTTTGGCGTCAAGGGCCTGAATGCGATGAACGTGCTGGTGCTGGTGGCCGTGGTGCTGGTCATGGTGCAGAACCGCGGCCTGCCACCATCGCGCACGAAAACGCCGTTGCAGGCGCCGATTCTGCTGTTCTTCTTTGCGCTGGCCTATGCCCTGGTCATCGGTTTGCTGAGCGATGCGTCGGCAATGTCTGCGGACTTCACGGTATTCAAGACCGGGGTGTTCTACATCTCGCTGTATTTCCTGTTCTATCACGGGGTGCGCGACGTGGCGACGATTCGCCTGCTGGTCGCGGCCATTCTGTTTGTCAGCGTGGTGGCCAGCCTGGAGGCCATCCGCGAGGCCATCGACTACGGTCTGGCGGCGTATTCCGAGACCAAGCGGGCGGCCGGCCCGTTCGGCACCGATTACCGGGCGTCCAATCTGGCGGCCGTGTATTTTTCCATTTTTCTGCCTTTGTTCGTGGCGGTGGCGTTTTATCTGCGCGACCGGCCGCTGGTGCGTTTTGGCGCCATGGGCGGCGTGGCGCTGCTGGTGTTTGCCATCTTCTTCACCTATTCGCGCCAGGCCTACGCCATTGTGGCCATCATCGGTTTGCTGATGGCACTGCGTAAAAACCTTGGCATTGCGTTGTTGCTGTCGCTGGCGCTCTGGAATTACGAACTATGGGTGCCCGAATCGGCAGTCGAGCGGGTGCAGATGACGACTCAGGAGAGCAGCAGCGATTACGGTGCCACCGAGGTGGAAGTCGACGCCAGTACCGCCAGTCGCTTTGAGCTCTGGCAGGGCGGGGCACGCATGCTGGCCGAACGGCCCTGGGGCATCGGGCTCAATCAATGGAAGCGCAATATTGGCGACCATTCCGCCTACAAGAATCTGGATGCGCACAACTTTTTTGTGTTGATCAGCGTCGAGGCCGGGCCAATCGGCATGCTGGCCATCGGCTGGCTGATGTTTGCGCTGTTCTCGCTGGCCTTCAAGCAGATCCGGATGGCGAGCACCGCCGAGGCCAAGACCCTGGCCTATGGCTTCATGGGCGCCACGCTGGCGCTGGCGATGGGCAATATGTATGGCAGTCGCTTTCTCAATGGCGAAGTCATTGGCAACTATTGGGTGCTGGCGGCGCTGTCGGCCCGGTACATGCAGTTGCTGCGCGACGGCGCCATGGGCATGAGCCAGGCGGCGGCGGCCGCGGCCGCCGAGGGGCAGTCGCTGACCTCGCTGCGCATGCCCAATGGGCAGCGCGTGCGGCCCGAGACCATTCAGGCGATGCTTGATGCCGAGGCGGCTGACGCCACGCCGGGGGCGTCGCCGTCGCACGCCGCCGCCCGGCCTGAAAAACTGTTACGAGATCAATACGGCAGACTGATCAGATCCTGATATGTTTGCCGCTGTTTCATTCCTTTCCTCCAGGATATCTATGCGCTCCGCCCTTTCTCTTTCCCTGACCTTCAGCTTCGTGATGGCGGCATGTTCGTCAGGTGGTGCAACCCCGGGCGGCGGGACGATTGATGCGGCCGGCTCGCTCAAGACCTGTCTGGAGACGGTGCAGGGCAAGCCGCTGGCCATCGGCATGACCAACGATGCCATTCCGGTCGAGGTGAAGCCGCGCAAGGGGCAGGCCTTTGAAGACCCGGTTTACAACACCTGTCTGGTGCGGGCCACCGATCACTACAACGAGGCGCCCAATGGTTTTGCGCGCAACGATTATTCGCGCCGCCAGGCCTTCAATGCCGACAACACGCTGTTTCTGATTTACGCGCTCGACGGTTACTGGCATTTGTACAGCGCCGAAGACTTTTCGTACATGGGCCAGCTCAACGGTCCGACCGCTGACGCCGAGCCGCAGTGGCACCCCACCGATCCGACTCGGCTGGTCTATCTGCCCAACACCGGCATCGGCATGACGGTTGAAGAACTCAATGTACGCACCGGCGCCGCTCGGGTCATTGCCGATCTGAGCGACCGGCTCGAAGCGCGCTGGCCGCAGGCCAATGCGGCCTGGACCCGTGGCGAAGGCTCGCCCTCGCAGGATGGACGCTATTGGGCGCTGCTGGTTGACGATGATGAATATCAGGCGCTGGGCATGGTGGTCTGGGACGCCGAGAATGATGAAATCATTGCCTACTACGACACCACCGATCGGCCCGACCATTTGAGCATGAGCCCTTCGGGCGACTATATCGTGGTTAGCTGGAACGACCGCACGGCGGTGTTCAATCGTGACTTCACCAATGAGCGGTTGGTGCAGAATCGTACCGAGCACTCCGATATTGCCATCGGCGCCAATGGTCACGACGTGTTGGTGTCCATCGACTACGGGGCCAATGACGGTGACATCTTCATGTTTGATCTGGTCACCGGTGAGCGTACCGATCTGCTGCCAACGTATCTGAACGGCACCGCCACCGCTATGCACTTTTCTGGCAAGGGCTATGGCAAGCCGGGCTGGGTGCTGGTTTCAACCTATGCGGCAACCGGCGACAAGCAGGAATGGCTGCATGAAAAAATCTTCGCGCTGGAGCTGAAAGCCAATCCGCGCGTGGTGACGCTGGCGCATCATCATTCCATCGAGAAGGGCTACTGGACCGAGCCGCATGCCACGGTAAGCCGGGACTTCTCGCGTGTGTTGTTCAACTCCAACTGGAACAACCCGGCGGAGCAGGATGTGGACGCGTATTTCCTGCGCATCGCCCCCGGCTCATTGCCTGAGTAATTGCTCAGTGCTTGATCCAGCCGCGCCACTGGTAAACGGTGACGCCGATTGATTCGTAGATCGCGTGTTGCCATAGCA
>CAXBNM010000445.1:0-3206 GCA_963976885.1 uncultured Burkholderiaceae bacterium | reverse complement strand
TGTCTGGCTGCCCGATTCCATGGAAGGCCCGACCCCGATCTCGGCACTCATTCACGCCGCCACCATGGTCACCGCCGGTATCTTCATGGTGGCCCGGATGTCGCCGCTGTTTGAACTGTCCGACACCGCACTCGGCTTCATCATGGTGATCGGTGCCATCACCGCATTGTTCATGGGCTTTCTGGGCATCATCCAGAACGACATCAAGCGCGTGGTGGCTTACTCCACGTTGTCGCAGCTGGGCTACATGACGGTAGCGCTCCGCGCCTCGGCCTACAGCGTCGCCATCTTCCACCTGATGACGCACGCCTTCTTCAAGGCGCTGCTGTTCCTCGGCGCTGGCTCGGTCATCATGGGCATGCATCACGATCAGGACATCCGCAACATGGGTGGTCTGTCCAAATACATGCCGATCACCTGGATCACCTCATTGCTGGGCACGCTGGCACTGGTTGGCACGCCATTTTTCTCGGGCTTTTACTCGAAGGAATCAATCATCGAGGCGGCCCATCTGGCCAATGTGCCCGGTGCCGGCTTTGCGTACTTTGCGGTGATGGCCGGCGTTTTCGTGACCGCGTTCTATTCCTTCCGGATGTACTTCCTGGTGTTTCATGGCAAGTCGCGCTGGGGGCAGGGTGAGCACGGTCATGACGACGATCATGGCGATGATGATGCCCACCACCACGGCCTGCGCGCCGGCGACAAGCCCCACGAAAGCCCGCTGGTGGTCACCGGCCCACTGATTCTGCTGGCCATCCCGTCCGTGCTGATCGGTGCCATCGCGATGGGCGAGTTCCTGGCCGGTGATTACTTTGCCGGCGTCATCCACGTCGACGAAGCGAGCCATCCGGCCATGGCTGAAATCGTCGAGGCTTATCACGGCTTCATGGCGATGGGCTTTCACGGCTTTCTGACCCTGCCGTTCTGGCTGATGGTGGCCGGTGCTGCCTCGGCCTGGTATTGCTACCTGGTCAACCCGGCGTTGCCCGCCTCCATCAAGAACCGGTTCTCGGGTCTGTATACCTTGCTCGACAACAAGTACTACATGGACCGCATCAACGAGATCGTCTTTGCTGCCGGTTCGCTCAAGCTGGGCCGCTTTCTCTGGAACCGGGGCGATCAGCGCCTCATCGACGGCCTGGCCGTCAACGGCAGTGCCCGCTTTGTCGGCTGGCTCTCCGGCGTGATGCAGCTGATCCAGACCGGACGAGTCAATAACTACGCAATCACCATGATCATTGGCCTGGCCGGCCTGCTGGTGTTTGCCATCTGGCCGCTGGTGGCCGGGCAATGATGCCGACCTCAGCTCGTTTTCAGTCGACCCGGGTGGCCGGCTTCGATTCACAACCCAACACTGAACACTGACCGATGTCATCATCCATATTGCTAAGCGCCGCTATCTGGCTACCGATTCTGTTCGGGGCGGCGGTGCTCGTCATCGGCCGCAGCGGCAACGCAGCGCTGGTCAGGCAGGTTTCGATTGCCGGTGCCGTCATCGCGTTTCTGCCGACGGTCGCCTTGATTCTGGGCTTCGACTCGGCCTCCAGTGCCATGCAGTACCAGGAGATGTCGAGCTGGATTCCGGCCATGGGCATCAACTACCACCTCGGGGTGGATGGCTTGTCGGTCTGGTTCGTGCCGCTCACCGCGCTGATCACCATCTTTGTTGTGGTTGCCGGCTGGGACGTCATTCAGGATCGCCCCGCGCAGTACTACGCGTCCTTCCTGATTCTGTCGGGCCTGATGGTGGGCGTGTTCTGTGCGCTCGACGGCTTGCTGTTTTACGTGTTCTTCGAAGCCACGCTTATTCCGATGTACCTGATCATCGGTATCTGGGGCGGCCCGAACCGTGTTTACGCCGCGTTCAAATTCTTTCTCTACACCTTGCTCGGCTCCTTGCTGACCCTGGTGGCGATCATCTATCTGTATGTGCAGTCGGGCAGCTTTGCCATTCTCGACTGGCACCAACTGCCGCTGTCGCTGTCCGAACAGTCCTTCATCTTCTTTGCCTTCATGCTCGCCTTTGCGGTCAAGGTGCCGATGTGGCCGGTACACACCTGGCTGCCCGATGCTCACGTCGAAGCGCCTACCGGTGGCTCGGTGGTGCTGGCCGCCATCATGCTCAAGCTGGGCGCCTACGGTTTTCTGCGTTTCTCGCTGCCCATCGCGCCCGACGCCAGCCATGAGTTGTCGGGTTTCGTGATCGCGCTGTCGCTGATTGCCGTGATCTATATCGGCTTTGTGGCGCTGGTGCAGACCGACATGAAAAAGCTGGTCGCGTATTCATCGATTGCGCACATGGGCTTTGTCACGCTCGGCTTTTTCATGTTCAACCAGATGGGCATGCAGGGCGGCATCGTGCAGATGATCTCGCACGGTTTCGTATCGGCGGCAATGTTCCTGTGCATCGGCGTGCTCTACGACCGGCTCCATTCACGCAACATTGCCGACTACGGCGGCGTGGTCAACACCATGCCCCGGTTTGCCGCCTTGTTCATGTTGTTCACGATGGCCAACGCCGGCCTGCCGGCCACCTCGGGTTTTGTGGGCGAGTTCATGGTGATTCTGGGCGCGGTGCAGTTCAACTTCTGGATCGCCTTCGGCGCTGCCATCACCCTGATTCTCGGCGCGGCTTACTCGCTGTGGATGTACAAGCGCGTCATCTTCGGTGTGGTGGCCAACGACAAAGTGGCCGGCCTGAAAGACCTGAACAAACGCGAGTTCTCGATGCTGCTCGTGATGGCAATCATCGTGCTCGCCATGGGTATCTATCCCAAACCGTTCACTGACGCGACCAACGCTTCCGTCGACAAGCTGCTCAAGCATGTCGCCATCTCCAAGATCCAATGACCATGCTCGAACAACTCAACATGACGGCAGCGATGCCGGAAATCCTGCTGCTACTGGCTGCGTGTGTGTTTGTGCTGGTTGAAGCGATTGCCGGCAAAACCCGCAAACTGCCGCTCGACAAGATGGCGCTGGCGGTCGTTGCCGTGCCGCTGGTCACCACCTTGATTCAGATGGGTGGCGACGCCGAAGTGGCCTTCAACGGCATGTACCTGGCCGACAACTTTGCCCACCTGCTCAAACTGTTCGTCTACATCGCCATTGCCACCACCATCATCTATGCCCGCGATTACGGGCTGGATCGCGGCTTGCACCGCGGCGAGTTCTACACGCTGACCCTGTTCGCCATGCTCGGCCAG
>CAXBNM010000444.1:0-3225 GCA_963976885.1 uncultured Burkholderiaceae bacterium | reverse complement strand
GCATAGAAGAGTTCAACGTCGCCAAAGCCGGCCGCACGCAAGATGGCTTCATCGACTTCAGGAGCAAGCACAGGCAGCTTTTCTTTCATCTGCTGACTGCTCTTCATCATCTGCGATGCCGGTTCGCCGGCATCAACAAGAAGCGCCGCATGACGAGCAAACCACTTGTCTTTGTCGTGTGCGTTGGTGGAAAAGCTGTGGTGTGCGGTAATGAGTGGCGCGCCGGGCTTGAGCCGTCGCGCAATTTCCTTGACGGTGCGCAGCCGTTCTTCTTCTGGCAGAAAGTGCAGCGTCAGCAAACAAGCGGCGCCATCGAACAAGCCTGCCGGCGCGTCGTCGATATAGCCGTGGTGAAAGCTTACCCGAGAGGCAAGACTGCCCAGCGTCGCTTTGGCTTGATGCAGCATTTCCGCAGACGGGTCGACCCCGTCGTACCGCCAACCCGGCTGCTGCTCGGCAAACGCCTTCAGTTCAAGCCCGCCGCCGGCGCCCAGCACGAGTATGCGTCCGTCGTCCGGGACAGCTTCAGCCAGCAGCACACGTGCCATTCTATGCAGGTCGCGCAAGCCGGGAACTGACCGGGCAACTTTGTCTGCATATCGGGACACTGCATCCGGATCGGCAAAATGGTCAGACAGGTTCGACATGAAAGCCTCTGTCGGTGGCGCTTTGTCGGGGGCAACTTCAGCCAGCGTTCACGCTTGGCGGCGCGTTGCGATTGGCAGGAATGCCAACTGTACAACAATCGTTTGACTGCGCGGTCGGACCTGCCTCAATTCGAGTCCCTCGATGAATGCTGTAATCTGGCCGAACAAGAAAGCAATCGGAGACAAGAATGCTCAGCCCAGCTGACAACGAGATACTGACGCTCACCGGTCCGGGTACCGCCATGGGAACATTGTTCCGGCGCTTCTGGATGCCGGTAGCGCTGAGTGATGAAATCGCGGCGCCCGACAGCCCGCCGTGCCGGGTTCAGGTGCTCGGTGAGTACATGTTGTTGTTTCGCCAGACCGATGGTCAGATCGGATTGATTGAACCTAAATGCGCACACCGAGGCGCAGATTTGTACTGGGGACGCAATGAAGAATGCGGTCTGCGCTGCGTCTATCATGGTTGGAAGTACAACGCCCAGGGCCAGTGCGTGGATATTCCAAACATGCGGCCGGGTGCCGCCCGCGACAACATGGTTCGCTCGGTGCAACTGAAAACCTGGCCGGTGCAGGAAGCCGGCGGGCTTGTCTGGGCTTACCTCGGCCCGCCGGAGCTGCAACCACCGATGCCGGCGCTGGAATTTTGCAAGGTGCCGCCCGGTGCCCGGTATGTTTCCAAGAAATTGCAGGAATGCAATTGGGCGCAATCACTGGAAGGCGCGGTCGATACGTCGCATTTCTCGTTTGCGCATCAGGTGCTGCCCGGTGCTGCCAATGCGCGCGAAGTGTATGACGATGATCGCGCCAAATGGATTCGCGATGATGGCGCGCCGGATTATGAAGTGCTTGATAACCCGGTCGGGCTGTCGATGGGTGGTGCCCGGATGGCCGGACCAGGGCTGCGCTACTGGCGCATCAGTCAGTTCATGCTGCCCAATCATTCCCTGGCACCGGCTGCGATGGCCGGCGAGACCTTCACCGGCCAGACCTGGGTGCCGGTCGATGACGAGAACTGCTGGATCTACACCTATGCTTGGAACCCGGATCGCGAACTGAACGAGGCCGAGTTGGAGCGTTACCGCGTCGGGCGCAGCGTTCATGCAATCGTTGACGAAAACTACGTGCCGCTGCGCAACCGCAGCAACGAGTACATGATCGATCGACAGTTGCAAAAGACCAGCAGCTTCACCGGCGTCACGGGTCTGTCCGAGCAGGATGCCTGCATTCAAGACAGTCAGGGCCGTATTGCCGACCGCGCGCGCGAAGCTTTGGTGCCCTCCGATGCCGGCGTCATCCGCTTTCGGAAGCTGATGTTGGCTCAGGCCAAGGCATTGGCCGCCGGCCAGGAACCACCCGCCGCGCAGCGACCGGACGCTTATTGTCTGCGTTCGGGGGGCATCGTGACTGCCGAAGGCAAGCCTCTGGAGGACGTGATGGTTGAGCGCTTCGGCCATCCCTACGGATTGGCACAAACAGCGCCGGCAAGTACGGCGGAGTAGTCAGGTTCGCAAGGGCCGCTCGGCGTCGAGGGCGCCGAGTGCTGTCTTTGCTGGTTGCGGCCTGCCCGCCGGCTAATTAACGCCATCAAACCAGCAGGCCGACGCAAAGCCGGCCCGCCGGTACTGCGCGGTTCAGCCGCGGCCGATGAACGGCATCTTGGTCGCCATGATGGTCATGAACGGCACGTTGGTTTCCAGCGGCAGCTCGGCCATGTGCACCACGGCTTCACCCACATGATTCACATCCATCAGCGGCTCGGGCTTGATCGAACCATCGGCCTGGGGCACGCCATCGGCCATCCGGTTGGCCATCGGGGTGCCGGCATTGCCAATGTCGACCTGGCCGACCGCGATGTTGTACTTGCGACCATCCAGGCCGGCCGCGCGGGTCATGCCGGTGACGGCGTGCTTGGTGGCGGTGTAGGCGATGGAGTTGGGGCGCGGTACGTGGGCCGAGATGGAGCCGTTGTTGATGATGCGGCCACCTTGCGGGCTTTGGTCTTTCATCACCTTGAACGCTTCGCGAATGCACAGGAACACGCCGGTCAGGTTGATGTCGACAACGTTCTGCCATTGGTCGTCGGTCAGCTCTTCAAGCGGGATGCCGGGGGCATTGACGCCGGCATTGTTGAACAACACATCGACGCGGCCGAATTTGGCGGTGGTGGCGGCGAACATCGCGGCCACTGAGGCGGCCTGACCGACGTCGGTCGGCACGACCAGTGACTGGCCGGTGCTGGTCAGGCCGGCGGTTTCCTGCAGCGGCTCTTCGCGGCGGCCGGCCAGCACGACATTCCAGCCCTTGTTCAACAAGGCCAGGGCTGCGGCGCGGCCAACGCCGCTGCCGGCTCCGGTCACGATTGCGGTTTTGGGCGTGGTGCTCATACGTATTCTCCAGTTGGTGTACGTCGATTGTCGGGGTCGGTGCCCGGCGCCCTGTTGTCGAGCGTGTTGCTATCCGGGCTGTGCCGCGCCGCATGGCGGTCGCTGGCGGTACGATTCGGGCTCAAGTGTACTTCTCCCGGAATCGCAATGCCTGAGCAAGCCAAGACCCCCGCCCCGTCCCGCAAACGGAC
>CAXBNM010000443.1:0-3235 GCA_963976885.1 uncultured Burkholderiaceae bacterium | reverse complement strand
ACCGAGGTCGGTGCGCTGTCGGTCATCTATGTGACCGTGCTTGGTTTTGCGCAGCGCCGGCTCGATTTTGCCAACCTGCGGGCGGCGGCCATCGTGGCCACCGGCACTACATCGATGTTGTTCATGCTGATCGTATTCGGTCAGTACTTTGCCCACTTCCTGACCTTCGAGCAGGTGCCGCAGTCGATTGCAGCCGCCATCATCGAGCACGCCAGCGGTATCTGGGCGGTGACCTTGATGATCGTCGCCTACATCGTGCTGGGCATGTTCCTCGAAAGCGCGGCCATGTTGCTGATCTCGATTCCGATCTTCTTCCCGGTTGCCGAGCAACTCGGCATGGACCCGATCGTATTTGGCATCTTTGCGGCCATCGCGATGGAGATCGCGCAGATCTCGCCGCCAATCGGCGTCAATCTGTTCACGATTCATGGCATCTCAAAAATCGATCTGTGGAAACTGGCGCGTGGCGCCATGCCGTTCCTGCTGATTCAGATTGCGATGCTTTACCTGGTGTATCTGGTGCCCGACATCGTGCTGTGGCTGCCCAATTCCATGAAATAGCACGACTGACCACCTGTATGACGAATTGCTCTTTATGAGATGTGACGATGAAACTCAATGATGAAGAAAAAGCGATGCTTGCCGGCGAGATGGGGGAACCCAAGCGCTGGGCAATGGATCATCAACTGAAGGTTGGCCAGATGTTTGATGCCGCCGATATGGTGCGCATCAGTCAGGCTCACATGATGGCCGACCCCGAATCGGTCGGTGATGCCGGCGTGGCATTCATGGAAAACCTGGCCAATCAGGGCGCCCGGGTCCGGGTGCCGATGCTGACCGATCCGCGTGGTGTTGATCTGAACTATTACACTCCGCTCGGGCAGACCGAAGCGATGGCTGATCTGGACCGCCGCACGATTGCCGCCTGCACGCGCATGGGCATTCTGATGACCAATACCTGCGTCAACTATCAGACCATCATGCCGCCGGTGCTTGGCGATCATGTTGCTTTCGGTGATACCGGCGTCGTCATCTATTCCAACAGCGTCTGTGGCGCCCGCTCCAACTTTGAAGGGGGTCCGTCCGCGATGGCTGCCGGTCTGACCGGCCGCACGCCGCGTTACGGCTTGCACCTGGACGAGAACCGGCGTGCCACGCGGCGCTTCGTCGTGCGCGAGCAACCCAAAGAGCTGACCGACTGGGGCGTGCTTGGTGCAGTCATCGGCCGTATGGCGGGTTCGTACTGGGCGGTGCCTGTTATCGAAGGCCTGGAAACCGTTCCTACCTCCGATGAAATGAAGCATATGGGTGCAGCGATGGCCAGCTTCGGATCGACGCCGCTGTTTCATGTGGTCGGTATCACCCCCGAGGCGCAGACCCTGGCCGACGTGGGTGGCGAGTCGTTGCCCGTGGAAGAAGTGACCAAGGCCGATCTGGACCAACTGCGTTCATCGTTTGGCAGCAAGGGTGACAAGGTTGATGTGGTCGTGTTTGCCGCACCGCAGCTGTCACTGGTCGAGATGCAGCAGGTTGCTGATCTGATCAGTGGCCGCACGATGAAGTCGCCCCTGCTCGTGTGTACCTCACCGCAGGTCTACGGCGATGCCACGCGCATGAATCTGGTGGCCACGATCGAAGCGGCCGGTGGCAAAGTGCTTGAGGGCACGTGCTTTTACAACCAGTACGCCCGTGAGATCGGTGAAGCCAATGGTTGGGTGCGTCTGTTGAGCAACTCGGCCAAGATCGTCAATATTCTTGGGGGTTACGGATACCAGCCGGCACTGGCCAGCATGGAAACGTGTATTGCATCGGCAGAAGCCGGGGAGATAGTAGGATGATTGAGCTCAAATGCCACAAGGGCATCGGCCCTAACGTCAAAGGCGAGGCGCTTGTTGCCAATGATAATTTCTCGGCGCGCTACGACCTCGATCGGATCAACGGTGTTTTCTCGCGCAAGCAGCACAAGTTGTTTGGTCAGTCGTACAAAGACAAGATTCTCGTGCTCAACACCGCCAAAGGCGGCGTGGCTTCGGCCTGGATGCTGCATGAGATGAAGTCGCGCGGCATTGCGCCGCTGGCCATCATCTTCAATACCGCCAACACCATTCTCGCGCAGGGTGCTGCGCTGGCCGACATGACGATGTGTGATCGCTTTGAAGCCGGCGATGTCACCACGCTGATTCAGACCGGTGATTCCCTGGAGATTGATACCGAGCAAGGCACGGTGCGTATTCTCAATCGCGACTGATCACTCTGATCAGCAGGCCCGGCCAGCGCCTTGGGCGAGCCGGGCCTGAGCTTCAGCTGGTCGGGTTGCGCCGGCGCAGCAGGTATTTTTGAGTGCCGGTCATTGCCACTTCATTGTGCTGGTTGCGCACTTCGCTGCTCAGCGTAATGACCCCGGTGGTGCGACCCGGTACCAGTTCACTGACCGTCAGACTGCTGTAGAGCGTATCGCCCACATAAACGGGCTTGAGAAACTTGCTGCTCTGATCGATGAACCCTTTCAGCGATTCTTCAACCATGTGCGGAAAAAGGCCGGCGCCGGCGGCGGTCTGAATCAGCACCTGGTAGCCATGGGCGAGCATGTGCGGCATGCCTTGTTCACGGCAATATTCGACGTCATAGTGCACGGGGTGATTGTCACCGCTGGCCAGTTGAAACGCTGCAAACAAGGCGTCAGTCATGGTGCGCGACGGAATCACAAAGCGTTCGCCGAGTTCAAAGTCCTCGAAGTAGCGTTGCGCGCACATCTGATGGGATTTTCGTAGTTCATTCATACAGCGTTCTCGGTAAGACAGAAAAGAAACAGACCAGGCAGCGGCGGAGTCACCGCGCCGGCCTTTGCAACAAAGAGATGGCACCGCCGGCCAGCATCACCGCGCCGCCCAGCCACAGGCCAGCCGCTACGTTACCAGCCTGGTCGGCCAGCGCTCCGGCGGCTACCGGACCGATTGTCTGGCCGGTGGCAAACGCAACGGTAAACCAGGCCATTGCCGCGCCCCATTGGGGGCGGCCAAAATGCTTGCGACTGAAACTGGTGGCCGCGGTCGGGACGATGAAGAAAGCCCCGCCGAACAAGGCCGCAGAAATAATCAGCGGGACTTCACCGTTAACCGTCACCGGCAACAGAATGGCGATGCCGGTGACGACACTGGCCGCCGCCATGGCGCCGCCGCCACGGGACCACGCCAGTACGCGCTGCCAGATGAACGGCGAGGCGATGACCATGGCG
>CAXBNM010000442.1:0-3241 GCA_963976885.1 uncultured Burkholderiaceae bacterium | reverse complement strand
CGCTGGCCAGATAGTTGGTGTTCATGTTGGCCTTGCTCGACGTCATGGTTTCATCGCTGGCCAACATGAACACCAACTATCTGGCCAGCGGCACGCCCCCCCACCGCTGGGGCAATGCTCATCCCAATGTCGTGCCCTATCAGACCTTCCAGACCAAGGACGGCTGGGTCATTGTGGCGGTCGGCAACAATGATCAGTTCCGCCGCTTCTGTGAAGCCGGCAAGCAGCCCGAAGTTTCGGCCGATCCGCGTTTTGCCAGCAATGCGCTGCGCATTCAGAACCGCGCCGAGCTGATCGAGCTGCTGCGCCCGATGCTGCGCGACCAGACCTCGGCCTACTGGATCGACCTGTTCGAAAAAGTCGGCGTGCCCTGCGGCCCGATTGCCACGCTTGATGAAGTGTTCGAAAACCCGCAGGTCCAGGCCCGTGGTCTGCGCGTGGATCTGCCGCGCGAAGACGCCGGCGTGGTCAAACTGGTCGGCAACCCGATCCGTTTTTCCGGCACTCCGATCGAATACACACTGGCCCCGCCGCGGCTTGGCGAGCACACTGAAAAGGTCTTGCGCGACCATCTCAACTTCGATGACGCCCAGATTGCCGAATACATGCGGAGCGTGTCATGAGCAAAAAACCCCTGCCCCGTGTCCTCGCCTTTGATGTGTTCGGCACCGTTGTCGACTGGCATCACAGCATTGCGCGCGAAGTCCAGGCGCTCGGTCTGCCCATTGACGGCGGCGAGTTCGCCAATGCCTGGCGGGCCCGCTATCAGCCCTCCATGGAGCGGGTACGGACCGGCGAGCAGCCCTGGACACGCATCGACGATCTGCACCGGCTCAATCTGGATGAAGTGCTTGAGGCCTATGGCGACACCTCACTGGACTCGGCGGCCCGCGATGAACTGAATCTGGCCTGGCACCGGCTCACGCCCTGGCCTGATACGGTGCAAGGGCTGACCGAACTCAAGAAGCTGTCAACCATCTGCACCTTGTCCAACGGCAACCTGGCGTTGCTCAGCGACATGGCCAAGGCGGGCGGGCTGCCTTGGGATCTGATCCTGTCGGCCGAAGTCTTCAAGCATTACAAGCCCGAACCAGAGGCTTATCTTGGCGTCTGCGAGGTGTTCGCCATCGAACCGGCGCAAATGCTGATGGTGGCGGCGCACAAGAACGATCTGCGCGCCGCGGCCGCCTGCGGCTGCCAGACCGCCTTCATCGCCCGGCCGCTCGAATACGGCGCCAAAAATCCGGTCGACACCTTGCCCGAAGCCGAATTCACCTGGAATGCCACCGACTTCATCGATCTGGCCCGACAACTGGCCGCCAGCGCAGCCTGACGACCCCCTTCGACGACTCCAAAGAGAGCTCCTCCATGACCTCGACTCCCCAACCCGCTTCTCCCGGCTGGCACGCCCCCTTCGACTGGAACGCGCCCTACCCGACGCAACGCACGCCGATTTTCGCGCGCAACGTCGTGGCCACCTCACAACCGCTGGCCGCGCAGGCTGGTCTGCATGTCATGCGCCAGGGCGGTAATGCCATTGACGCCGTCGTCGCGGCCGCCGCGGCCATCACGCTGACCGAGCCGGTTTCCAATGGTCTGGGCAGTGATGCCTTCGCCATCGTCTGGGACGGCAAGCGCCTGCACGGCCTGAATGCCTCGGGCGTGGCCCCGGCCACCTGGGACCCGGCCTACTTTGCCAAGCGCCACGGCGAGCAGACGCCGCTGCGCGGCGCCGACACCGTCACCACCCCGGGCGCCGTTGCCGGCTGGACCGCACTGCATGCCAAATTTGGCCGCAGCTCGTTCGCCGACTGCCTGGCCCCGGCCATCGAACTGGCCGAGCGCGGTTATGCCGTGGCGCCCATCACGCAGCGCAAATGGGCGGCCCAGATCGACGGCCTGAAAAATCAACCCGGCTTTGCCGACGTGTTCATGCCGTATGGCCGCGCCCCGGCCGTCGGTGAGCGCTTTGCCATGCCGGGCGCGGCCGCCACCTTGCGCCGGCTGGCCGAACACGGCGGCCGCGAATACTACGAAGGCGAAACCGCCGAGCGACTGGCCGCTTATATTCAGCAGTGCGGCGGCACGATGACGAGTGCCGATCTGGCGGCCTATCAGCCCGACTGGGTCGACACCATCTCGCGCAGCTACAAGGGCCACGAACTGCACGAAATTCCGCCCAATGGTCAGGGCATTGCCGCGCTGATGGCGCTGGGCATGCTCGAGCACTTCGACCTTGACGGTCTGGCCGCCGATTCGGCCCGCGCCCGTCATATTCAGATCGAAGTAATGAAGGCAGCCTTTGCCGATGTCTACAAGTATGTGGCCGATGAGCGCTACATGACCGAGGTCACCCCTGCCGATCTGCTCGACGACGGTTATCTGGCTCAGCGCGCCAAGCTGATCGACCCGAACAAGGCCACTGATTTCAAGGCGGGTCGCCCGCCTGCCGGCGGCACCATTTACCTGACCGCCGCCGACGAAAGCGGCATGATGGTGTCGTTCATCCAGTCCAACTTCATGGGCTTTGGCTCGGGTGTGGTGTCCAAGGATCTGGGCATTTCACTGCAGAACCGCGGCCAGGGCTTCAGTCTCGACCCCAGCCACCCCAACCTGGTGGCGCCGGGCAAGCGGCCGTTCCAGACCATCATTCCGGGCTTTCTGATGCGCGACAATCAGCCACAGATGAGCTTTGGCGTGATGGGCGGCAACATGCAGCCGCAAGGCCACATGCAAACGCTGGTGCGGATGCTGCAATTCGGTCAGAACCCGCAGGCCGCCTGTGACGCACCGCGCTGGAAGGTCAATGCCGGCCTGAAGGTCGACCTGGAAGGCACGATGGAGGCCGGTGTGCAGCAGGAACTGGCGGCCATGGGCCATCAGATCGAAGCCACCAATGACAACTACATGGACTTCGGCTCGGGCCAGTTCATCTGGCGTCTGTCCGACGATAAGGAAGACGGCTATGTGGCCGCCAGCGACAGCCGCCGGGACGGCCACGCTGCCGGGTACTGAGCCCGACCGGTGCGGCGGAGCCGACAGGCCCCGCTGCGCCGCTCCCATGCCCTACAATCGTCCGCTTGTTTCCTAACTCCAATCAACTGACGAGGCCCCGATGAACCAGAAAACCTACGAAAAAACTCCTGCGATGAAAGTTGCGTTTTTGGGCCTGGGCGTCATGGGCGGCCCAATGGCCGGCCATCTGCATGGTGCCGGGCATCAAGTCACTGTTTACAACCGT
>CAXBNM010000441.1:0-3242 GCA_963976885.1 uncultured Burkholderiaceae bacterium | reverse complement strand
GGCTGACGGCCAGCTCCGGCGCGCTGGTGCCGAACGACACCACGGTAAGACCGACGACAAGCGGCGATATGCCAAAGGTCTCGGCCAGCCGCGAGGCACCGCGGACCAGCATTTCCCCCCCCATCACCAACAACACGAGGCCTAACCCGAACACAAGAACTGACGACATAAAGATCTCAATTAGGCGGCGCCCTTCGCCCCGGCGCGCCACGAATTCTCTGCAAAGTGCAAGCCTGAAATCGTAGCGTTGAACCGCACCTGGCGCGATGCGAAAAACCTGTGCAACACCTCGCAGAACTCGAACAGTCTGCTTGCCAGCGGCAACTCCGCGCCACCGTTGGGGGGCTCGCCAGCAGCTGCGGGGAGGCCGCGCCGGCGAGATCGCACGCTGAAAACGACAGGGTCGGCGATTTCTGTGCCCGCCGCAGGTGTCAGTTCACGGGCTGATAGCCGTCGTTTTCCGTCAACGCATGCTCCCGGTACAGGCCCAGCGCACGAATGACGGGCAGATCATTGAAGCAGAACAAGCAGGCGTCTTCGGTGGCCGAGCCATTGACATGCTCGTGCATGGCCCAGGAGGGCACACAGAAGATATCGCGTGCCTGCCAGTCAAAGCGCTGCCCGGCAATCACCGAATAGCCGCTGCCGCGCGCCACCTGATACAGAAAACTGCCGGTATGGCGATGCGCCTTCGTGTGCTCTCCCGGCCGCAGCATTTGCATGCTGGCGCCGATGGTCTGCATGACCGGGCCACCGGTAGCCGGGTTCACGTATTCCATCAGAATGCCGTCGAAGGGCGAGCCATCGCTGACCTTCTCATGGCGCTGCAACGCGTCGTAGGTCGGCTCCCATTCGTATTTGAACAGCGGCGAGTAGGCCTTTGCCCACTGCGCCTGCGCCGGCACCAGGCCGGGCGCGGCCCAGCGCTGCGTCACATCATCAACCGGATGGGTAACGGGTTGATGCAGATCGGGATGCACCTGATAGAAATTGGCCTCCATGGCATTGACGAACGGAATGTCCAGCCCGTCCTGCCAGATGCAAGGCGTACCGTCTTCACTGACCCCGTGTTCATGCCAGGTGCCATTGGGGGTAAGGACGAAGTCGTTGGCGCCGAGCGTCATCTTGTGACCGTCGACGATGGTGTAGGCCCCACGGCCTTCCATGATGAAACGCAAGGCCGACGCCGAATGACGATGCGTCGACGCGCACTCGCCCGGATGCATCACCTGCAGCCCCGAATACAACCAGCCAACCGCCGCCGCAACATCGCTGCGGCCCGGATTGTCGAGGTAGATCACGCGGCGCCCGGCCTGCTCGGGAGTAACCAATTCGACCGAACGCAACACATGGTCGCGTAAATCCTGATAGCGCCAGATCATTGGCACCGATTGCGACTGCGGCTCCCAGGGTTCGATCTTGTTGGCCACCGTCCACAGGGCGGCCGCGTTGTTCTTTTCCAGATCGCGGTAATAGGCAACAAGCTCAGGCGTGTCCTGAACATTGGCACGGCCCGGTACATCTTCCGCATACGCATCGAAACGACTTTCGGGTTTGGTCATGTCAGGGCCTCACGTAGCAAACTTGCCGGCGGCGGGACGCCTGCCGCGTCTGCTACGTATTCTGACACCCCGCGTGCAGAACCGACACCCACGCCGCCCTGCCAGGCCAATCAGGTGACCAGGCGAGCGGGCGGCGTTGGCATCGCATTACCAGCGACGCGGATTATTGGGGCGACTGTCATGTCGATTCGGCACCCCATCGCGGTCGTTGTCGCGCATTCGGTTCACCCGACTCACCCGGCTGAACCGGCGCGCCGGGGCCCGATGCACAACCACCGGCGGGGCCGCACGGTGGCCAATGAACAGGCCACGCAGCAACGGGCCGCCCAGATCAATGGTGAGATTCACCCCTGGCGCGGCGTGCGCCATTGAGGCGCCGCTCAGCAGCGCCAACGGGACCAGCAACTTGAGGGCTGTTTTCTTCATCGCTGTCTTGTTCATCGTCTTCTCCAGTGCAGGATTGATCCTGGTTGTCAGACCGCACTTGCTAGATGGGTGCGGCTTGACTTGAATCTTGCAACTGCCGCGCCTGAAGTTAGTACAGCGCCATGTAAACCTCGGTAAAGATGCCGCTACAGGATGGCAACCAAGGCTCAAAACACCACCGCGCACCGCCACAGCCGCTTTGCCTTTAATCGGTTCTTTTTGATTCAGCACAAAAACCCGGTAATCTTCGTGATTCAGCGAATAAAAATGCCGTTGATAACTAACTGGAGACAACCAGAATGATTCGTCGAACCTTCGTTCGTGCCGCCATGGCGGCCGTCGCTGCCACATCCGTTTTTGCCGCTACCGCAAATACCGCGCTTGCCGCCTACCCTGAGCGTCCGATTCAGGTCATCGTCCCCTGGGGCGCCGGCGGTGGCACCGACGCACTCGCCCGCCTCGTGGGTGTCGAACTCGAAAAAGAGCTCGGCCAGCCCGTCAATGTCATCAACCGCACCGGCGGCAGTGGCGTCGTTGGTCACTCGGCCATTGCCTCGGCCAAGCCCGACGGCTACACGCTGGGCATGATCACCGTCGAAATCACGATGATGCATCACGCCGGTCTGACCAAACTTGGCCCGGCCGATTTCACGCCGCTGGCGCTGATGAACTTTGACCCGAACGCCGTTTTTGTCGCCGCCGACTCACCCATCAAGACCACGCAAGACATGATTGATGCGGCCAAAGCCGAGCCGGGCAAGCTGAAAGGCAGCGGTACTGGCCAAGGCGGGATCTGGCACGTCGGTCTGGCCGGCATGCTGGTTGACGCCGGCGCACCAGGCACCTCGGTAGCCTGGGTACCCAGTCAGGGTGCCGCCCCGGGTCTGCAGGATCTGGTTGCCGGTGGTGTCGATGTCGCATCGTGCTCGCTGCCCGAGGCTCGCGCGCTTGTCGAGGCCGGCAAGGTTCGCCCGCTGGTGCTGATGGCCGACACCCCCGACAGCATCTTCCCCGATGTGCCCTTGCTCAAGCAGGCTACCGGCAGCGACTGGACCAATGGCGCCTGGCGCGGCATTGCCGGCCCCAAGGGTCTGCCAGCCGATGTCGCCAGCACGCTCGAAGCGGCGCTCAAGAAAATCTATGAGTCCGATGCCTACGTGAATTTCCTGAAGTCACGCGGGTTCGGCGCGCTGTGGGCCGATGCCAAAGGCTTTGGCGCATTCATGGAAAAGAGCGACCTTGAAAAAGGCAAAG
>CAXBNM010000440.1:0-3244 GCA_963976885.1 uncultured Burkholderiaceae bacterium | reverse complement strand
CATTCAGGGAGTCGAGCAGTTCTTCGGCGAAGGCGAGTTTGACTTCAATGTCGTCGAGGCGGGCGGTGGAGGTGTCGGGCTTGCTGGCGGTCATCGGTGCTCGGAGTTGGCAACGCAGGAGCGCTAGTGTTTCACATCGGCCGCGGCGGTGCTGGGGTGCCGCGGGTGCCAAACAACAGACTGGCAATGCCTGCGGCCACCAGCAAGCTGCCCGGCAGCAATGCCGGCAATGCGGATTCGCCCAGCACAAGCATGGCAATCGGCACGCTGAAGATGGCGGCTACGCCGCCCATCACGCTCAGAAAGACCGGCCCGCCAGCCTTTTGCAAGATAAACAGCGCCAGGAACTGACCCGCAAAGATCACTGCCTGCAGGGCGATGAGAGCAAGGTCGCGGGGGTGGCGTGGCAGGGTCAGTGAGGCATCGCTTGCCCACGCATAGAGCGTCAGCAGAATGATTGCGCCAAGCAACATGGCCGGTGCCAGCGCTTGCGCACTGACGCCAGGCGGCCAGCGGCGGCTTCGGTACAGGTTACCGGCCGACAGCAACAAGGGGCCGGCCAGTGTGATGACGATCCAGACCGGATCGGCGTCGGGCGTGCCCCATTGCCTGAGCACCAGAATGGCCGTGCCGGTAAGGGCGAGCACGACACCCAACGCGCGCCAGCGGTTGAATGCTTCCATGCGCAGCAACAAGGCACCGACATAGGTAAACAGCGGCGGCAGGGCGATCATCAGCGCCACGAAGCTGACGCCCAGGTGCGAAACTGCGCTGAAAAAGATCAGATTGGCTCCGGCCACGGTCAGAAACCCTGAGACCATCGAATACTCGATGGTGCGCCGGTTCAACGCCAGTCGTTCGCGATGCCATGCGGCGTTGCCGAGCAGGAGCAGGGCAGCGCCACTCAGTGGCCAGACCAGATACACCATCGGCGAGATGCCGGCGTCGTGCGCCACTTTGGCCAGGTTGGTGGTGGCAGCCAGCAGCAGCCCAGCGACCAGCAATGCCAGCATCGCGACCGTGCGCGGTGCGAGGCGGGGCTGCGATGCCGGGGTGGCGTCGGGCCAGGGTTTTTCAGGGGCCGATTGGGGCGGATTCAGAACGACCATTGCTTAGCCTCGAATGACTCGGATGAACAAGCAATGAACAGTATCGGTAATCAATGAGCGGATAATCGGGCGATTGTGAACAATACTGTTCACGTATGTTTACTAATCTCGTCAGCCGCCGCACAGGTGCTTCATCCTTAACTCGGGCAAAATGCGGGCTCTGACACGCAGACCCGGCAGGGTATGAGCACTGAACAACCCAAAAATCCGTTGCACGGCCTGACGCTGCAAGCCATCCTCGAAGCCTTGCTGGAGCAGTATGGCTGGGAGGGCCTGGCGACAAGAATCAGCATCAATTGCTTCAAGTCCGACCCTTCGATCAAGTCGAGCCTGAAGTTCCTGCGGCGCACGCCGTGGGCGCGTGAGCAGGTCGAGCGTTTGTATCTGGCGACAGCGCCGGCTCCGGCCGGCAGCCCATGGGCGCAAGCGACACGCAAGTAGGTCGCGCGGTTGGCTGTGTATTGGCCGAGTTACTGGCCGCAATAGGCACCGCGTATTCGCCCGCTCAGGCCGAACGCCAGCAAGCCTGGTCGCTCGGCCACCGCCGCTTTGCGCCGGTCAGATGTTTGACGCCTGTTGCGCCTTGCTGCTGGCCGAGATTTCCGCATCGCTCATGATGATGTCGCGGTAAGTGCCCCCGGCCGGAATCATCGGATAGACATTTTCGTCGGCATCGACGATCACATCGAGCAGATAGGGTTCGTTCGGGTCGGCCAGCATGCGTTGATAGGCTGCTGCCAGCGCCGCTTTGTCGGTGACTCGTTCGGCCTTGACGCCATAGCCTTTGGCGATGGTGGTGAAGTCGGGGTAGATGGGCGGGCTGTCGCCGCCCTTGACCGCCAGCGCCGCGTCGACGGCCGGATCGGAAAGATCGGAGCTGGCGCGGTTGCCGTCGTAAATCATGTCCTGCCACTGGCGCACCATGCCCAGCCACTGGTTGTTGATGATGACCATTTTCACGCCGATGCCGTACCTGTGACAGGTGCTCAGCTCGTGAATCGACATGTTGAAGCTGCCGTCACCGTCGATATCGATGACTTGCCGTTCGGGGCAGCCGCACTTGGCGCCAATGGCCGCCGGCAGACCATAGCCCATCGTGCCAAAGCCCGAGCTGCTCAGAAACGAGCGGCTGTGCCGGGCCCGATAGTGCTGCATCGCCCACATCTGATGCTGGCCAACGCCCAGACTGATAATGGCTTCGCCTGCGGTGATTTCGCTGAGCAGCGCAATCGCAAACTGCGGCTTGATACTGTCAGCCTCGGGCACCGCAAACGGAAACTCGGCCTTGAGCCCTTGCAGGGTTTTGACCCAATCGGTGCAGGCCAGCGGCGTGGCTTGGTCGGCAAGTTGCTGCAAGGCCAGCTTCACGTCGGCGCAGATCGGCAAGGTGACGGTCTTGTTCTTGTTGAGCTCGTCGCGGTCGATATCGATATGAATGATCTTGCCGTGCTTGATGAACTCGTCGACCTTGCCGGTCACCCGATCGTCGAAGCGAACGCCAAGGGCAATCACGAGGTCGGCTTCATTGACCGCAATGTTGGCGTATTTGCTGCCATGCATGCCAAGCACATCGAGCGCCAGCGCATGGCCGGGCGGAAAGCCGCCAATGCCCATCAGGGTGGTGGTCACCGGGCAGTTCAAACGCTCGGCAAAGGCCAGAAGCAGGTCTTGTGCGTTGGCTGACACAATGCCGCCGCCGGCGTAGATGACCGGGCGCTGCGCCTGCTGAATCATTTGCACGCAGGCCGCGAGTTGATCATCGGTCAGCCCGCGCGCGGCGGCGACCGGTGCCTGGATCACGGCCGGAATGCGCGGCTCGGCATAGTTGCCTTCCGGGTCGCGCGGGTAGTGTTGCTGAATGTCTTTGGGCAGGTCGATCAGCACCGGGCCGGGGCGGCCGCCGCTGGCCCGCGCAAATGCGCTGCGCACCACTTCCGGGATTTCGCTGACCCGGTCGACCAGATAGCTGTGTTTGGTGATCGGGCGCGTGATGGCGACGATGTCGACTTCCTGAAAGGCATTCTTGCCCAGCAGCGGCGTCGGCACGTTGCCGGTAATGGCCACGATGGGCGTCGAGTCGCTGTTGGCGTCGGCAATACCGGTGACCAAGTTGGTCGCCCCTGGGCCCGAAGTGG
>CAXBNM010000439.1:0-3251 GCA_963976885.1 uncultured Burkholderiaceae bacterium | reverse complement strand
CGGCTGCGCGGCGATCATGCCGCTGGCCTCGCTGATCGGCTCGGGTATGGGCATTCTGAACCCCTGGAATCTGCGCCTGATTCTCGAGCAGTCCAAAGTGCCGGTCATTGTCGATGCCGGCGTTGGTACGGCCTCCGACGCCACCATCGCGATGGAGATGGGCTGCGCCGGCGTGCTGATGAATACCGCCGTGGCCAAGGCCAGCAATCCGGTGCTGATGGCCGGCGCGATGCGCCAGGCCGTGGCCGCCGGCCGCGACGCCTACCTGGCCGGCCGGATGCCACGCAAATACTATGCGGCCAGCCCGTCGTCGCCCACCGGCGGCCTGATCGACCCCAGCCAGGGCGCCGCCAAATCGTGACCGTCGCCGAAGACCACTCGACGGACGCCTCGACTGAGGGCACCGGTATGGCCCCCGCCGACAACGAGCAATCGGCTTATCCGCCGATTCGCAGTTTCGGCACCCGGCGCGGCCATATGACCACCGGCCAACGCGCCGCCTATGAGGCGCTGCAACCGGTGTACTGCCTGCCCTATGCGCCCGGTGTACCCGACTGGGCGGCCGTGTTCGGCAATCAGCATCCGCTGGTCATGGAGATCGGTTGCGGCATGGGCGAAACCACCGCAGCCATTGCCGCGGCCAACCCGGACACCAACTATCTTGCGCTGGAAGTCTATCCGGCCGGTGTCGGGGCGCTGATGGTACGGCTGCGCGACGCCAATCTGAGCAATGTGCGCATCATCGGTCATGACGCGGTTGAAGTCCTGCAGCACATGATTGCCCCCGCTTCGCTGGCCGGGGTACATTTGTTCTTCCCCGACCCTTGGCACAAGAAACGGCACAACAAGCGACGTCTGATCAAACCGCCGCTGGTGGCCTTGATTGCCGAGCGGCTTGTCGCTGGCGGCATCCTGCACTGCGCAACCGACTGGGTGCCCTACGCCGAGCAAATGCTTGAAGTGCTGTCGGCCGAGCCGGCGCTGCAGAATCGGGCCACGGGCTATCATGAGCGACCGCCGTGGCGGCCGCTCACCAAGTTCGAGCGGCGCGGGATCAGGCTCGGTCATGAAGTGCGCGACCTGATCTTCGAGCGACGGGCCCGCTGACGCGAACCTGCGGGCACCTGACGACTTACAAAGAGACAATCCATGAAACTGAACGAACAACAACTGGCCACCTTCGATCGTGACGGTATCGTCGCGGTGGAAAATCTGTTCTCCCAGGAAGAAGTCGACCGACTCAACTTTGCGCTCGCCGAGGTCAAGGCCAAGCGGCCACCGGGTGCAGTGGCCCAGCGCACCAGCGATTCGCTGCGCCTGATCTATGGTGCCGATCACCATCACCCCGACTACGCTGCCCTGGCCCGCCACCCGCGCTGGGTCGAACCGGCTCGCCAGTTGCTGGACAGCGAGGTCTATATCCATCAGATGCGCATCAATACCAAGGCTGCCTTTGATGGCGAGGGCTGGTGGTGGCATCAGGATTTCGCCACCTGGCATTTTGAAGACGGCATGCCCGAGCCGCGCGCGCTGATGATTGGCGTATTGCTCGACGATTGCGACACCTGCAACGGCCCGCTGCAGGTCATTCCGGGCTCGCACCGCTTTGGCCACATCGACGACAACGCGCCGGACCGCGACAAGAGCGGTTACACCGTGATGGATCTGCCACGCGAAACCATCGCCCGGCTGGCGCACGAAGGGGGCATGCGCGCCCTCACCGGCAAGGCCGGCACCGTGTTCTTCATGCACTGCAACCTGGTGCACGGCTCGTCGACCAATATCAGCCCCGGTGAACGCACGATCATCTACATCAACGTCAATGCCGTCGATAACGCCATTACCAAGCCGGTGCGCGCCGATTACTTTGCCAACAAGGATTTCACGCCAATCAAGACGGTTGACGATGCCTGTCTGACGATCGACTGATCGCCACTGGCAGCGGGTTGTAGCAGCAAGCGCCGCCAGTAAAAAAAGCCCGGCAATGCCGGGCTTTTTTCATAGCTGCACCGGTATCAGGTACCGGCCCAGTCGATTACACCGGTAAAGGCGGTAATCAATACCAACAGGCCGAAGCCGATCCGATACCAGCCAAACGGGATGAAATCGCGGGTCGCAACAAAACGAATCAGCCAGGCCACGCAAGCCCAGGCGGCGAAGAACGAAACAATGGTGCCAACCGCAAACAACGGAATGTCATCGGTCGACAGCAATTCGCGATACTTGAAGGTGTCGTACACCCCGGCACCGATCAGGGTCGGGATGGCCAGGTAAAAAGAGAATTCAGTGGCCGCCACGCGAGACAAGCCGAACAACATGCCACCAATGATGGTCGAGCCCGAGCGGCTGGTGCCGGGAATCAGCGCAAAGGCCTGGGCAAAACCCAGTTTGAGCGCATCGGTTTTGGTCAGTTCGTCGACGCTGTTGATGCGCGCCGGCACTTGCAACCGCTTGGCGCGCTTCTCCACCCAGATGATGATGATGCCGCCCACTACCAGCGCAATGGCCACCGGAACCGGATAAAACAGGTACTCCTTGATCTTGCTGGCGAACAACACGCCCAGAAAGGCTGCCGGCAGAAAGGCGATGACAATATTGATTGCAAAGCGCTGCGCAACCGGGTCGGAAAACAAACCGGCCAGAGTGCTGCGAATACGCTCACGGAAATAGACGATGACCGCAAACATCGCGCCGGTCTGGATCATGACGTCAAAGATCTTTTCCTTGTCACCATGAAAGCCGATCAGGCTGCCGGCAAGGATCAGGTGGCCGGTACTGGAGACCGGCAGAAATTCGGTCAAGCCTTCAACAATACCCATGATAAATGCTTTGACAAGCAGCGGCAGACCTACGAGCAGTTCGAACATGTGTGGCGATTTGAGGAGGTTTTAGTCGAGGGCGTCAGCATGGCGGCAGGCGCCCGGCTTGGCAACGAAGAATCGGGCCGAAACAACGAATAGGTCGCAATTCTACGTGGCCAGGCGCCGCTTTTCGTGACGTTCAGCGCTGATCGGGGGCGCGCCACATCGCATGAAAATGATGAACCGGGCCGTGACCGGAACCCACATTGAGTTGATCGGCGCTGGCAATGGCGGCGGTGAGCCATTGTTTTGCCTGCCGGACCGCGCTCGGCACATCGGGGTTCTGGGGAATCAGGGCAGCAATCGACGATGACAACGTGCACCCCGTGCCGTGGGTATTGCGGGTGACGATACGCTTGCCGGGCAGTTCGATCATGTCGATACCGTCGT
>CAXBNM010000438.1:0-3266 GCA_963976885.1 uncultured Burkholderiaceae bacterium | reverse complement strand
TGCATCCCCGCTATGGCTGGGAGCGTGAATATGCGGTCCGGGTGCTTGGCCGAATCGATGACGATGCCCGCAAGGCGTTGCTGGAAGGTGTCGATCTCGCCGATGGCACCGCGTCGGTGTCGGTAATCGAGGATCTTGGCGGTGACGGTGCCAATGCCTGGTATCGCGTCGTGATCAGTGAGGGGCGCAACCGGGAGGTGCGCCGGCTCATGGAGCATGTGGGTCTGACGGTCAGTCGTCTGGTGCGGGTGCGGTTCGGGCCGGTAGGCTTGCCGCGCAAGCTGGCCCGCAATCGCTGGCAAGAGCTCAGTGCTGACGAAATTGCGCTGTTGATGCAGGCGGTGCGGGAAGCGGCGGCGGTAGCGGCAGCGGTCGACCCGGACAATCCGAAGCTGGCCGATGACATCTCTGACAATGACGACGGCGATGGCGACGACGATAGCGATGCGGACAGCGGTGATGAAGGCCACGAGGGCTTTTTTGCCGACCCCTTCGACGACGACGACGAAGAGTATCCCGATGATGCGCAGCCGGTGCATTTGTTCCCGGCCGACGCTGTCGGCTGAGCAGCTCGAAGACGATGACTGGCAGCCTTCGGGCGACAACGCCCATCAGGAAGGCATCACCAAAACCGTGCGCGAAACCATGGCGGCGATGAAAACGCCAGGCGTGTCGCGACGGGCAGCCCGTCGTGGCCAGGGCGCGGGCGGCACGGTCTGGGCCGGTGGGCCGATGGATCCGGGCGGCGCCGAGGCAAGCGGCATGTTGCCGGGTCGCAAGGGCAATAAATCATCCAAAGGCGGGGCGCGGCGCAAGCCGGGCGCAGGTGCCGGCAACGGCACTCGCAAACGGGCTCGGCCCGATGGGGCGGCGCGGCCGGCGCGTGGTGCGGGCCGGAAAGCCGGTCAAGGTGGTCGCGGACCGGCGGCCAAGGCCGGTGCAGGTGCGGGTGCGGGCGCGGAATCCGGTAATCGGAGTGCCAAGAAGCCGGCTGGTAACCGGACCCGAGGGCCGCGCCGGGGTGGTCGGCGTGGCAGTGGCGCCAAAGGCTCGGGCGGAGCAGAGTAAATCGGCATGCTGCCGGACGCGCGCGAGGCATCTGCGTGCTGCCGGCGGTGCTGTCAGGCCGCTGCGGTGGGTGTCAGGGCCGAAAGACGTCTCGCAAACTTGACATCGGCTTGCTAAAGCATTGGTCTGAAAGGCACTTTCCGACTATACTACTCAGTTCTTCTGGCCTGACGAGAAGAATTTGCCTTGCAGATTGGTGTGGTGGTGGTTTGCTGGTGGTCGCCAGATTGCGCCGTGGCATGAAGCCGCAGGCGCTCAATCAGGGCGCAATCAGGGCGCAATTGGAGCACAATTGGCGCACAATCGGCGCACAATCGGCAAAACAGCTAGCAAGACATGGCAAGCAAGACAGGAAGGCAGGACGCGTCAGGGGTATGAGGTCCGACACCGGAGGTTGAGTTGAGGTGTCAGGCTTGAGCAAGCATTGAGGACAGGCAGGATCGGTAGATGGGCTGGATTAGCGAGCCTGGTTGAAGGGGTCTGGCAAGCAAGGCCGTGGTGGCGCGGCAGGTTTCTGGAAGCAATCGTAAAAAGATGCAGTAACGGTTGCACCGGCGGCGTCGCGGGTTGGCAGCACAACGCAAAGTCTTTTGCGGCAGCGCCGACCGGCAACGGGCAAACCGGACGTGATCAGGGCGGTACGTGCCGGGGCGGTGCTGGAATGGCATCGGCCGTGATCGGCTGGCGCAATGGGCTCAAGTGCCCATTTTTTTTTGCCTGGCCAGCAGGGCGCAAGACACCGAGCATTGAGTGTGGCCGTAGCCCTCTGGCATTGGAGTGGCCGGGCTTGCCGAATGGTTGGCGGGTTTGGCAGCATTGGCAGCGAGGGCAGTTTGGTTGACACCGGCTTGTCCGGACGGGTCCGGCACCGATGAAATGGGCCGGTGGCACGGTCTCTAGGGACGTTATTTGGCACTACAGAAAAAGTCGTTGATCGAGCGAACAGTGACCGGCATGGGCTATGAATTGGTCGATGTCGAGTTTGCCGCAGGCGGTGTCCTGCGGGTGTTCATTGATCACCCCTGGCAGCCGGATGCTGCCGGGCAGGCAGAGCAGCCGGAGCGGCTGATCGCTTTGGAAGACTGCGAGCGAGTCAGTCATCAGCTCGGTCATGTGATGCTGGTAGAAGAAGTTGATTACGAGCGACTGGAAGTGTCGTCGCCGGGTCTGGATCGGCCATTGCGCACGGAGAGCCATTTTCAGCGCTTTGCCGGGCAGGAAGTGGCGGTTGAATTGCGAGAAATGTTTGAAGGGCGAAAAAGATTTGTGGGTGTGCTGACTATCGAAGACAACGGACAGTTCGGGCTGGAACTGACGGCGGAGGCGCCGCGGTCGGGGCGTGCCCGCAAGAAAGCTGGTGGCGCCAAGTCGGGTTCGCCACAAGGGGATCCATGGGCGGGCCGCAAGCTGGTTTTCTCGCTGGACGAGGTTGATCGGGCAAAACTGGTGCCCAAAATTGATTTCAGGAGACAGGCATGAGCCGAGAAGTTTTGTTGCTGGTTGATGCGCTGGCGCGCGAGAAGAACGTCGAGCGCGAGATCGTTTTCGAAGCTTTGGAAAGCGCGTTGGCATCGGCCACGAAGAAGCGTTTTACCGAAGAGTCCGATGTACGTGTCGAGATTGACCGCGAGAGCGGCGACTATGAAGCGTTTCGGCGCTGGCAGGTCGTGCCCGACGGTGAGCTCGAAGATCACGATTTGCAGATCATCCTGACCGAAGCCCGCAAGCAGCAGCCCGATATCGAGCTGGAAGACTACATCGAGGAAGAACTCGAGGCGGTCGAGCTGGGCCGGATTGGCGCCCAGGCGGCCAAGCAGGTGATCCTGCAGCGGATCCGTGATGCCGAGCGCGAGCAGATCATCAGTGACTTCCTGCAGCGCGGCGAACCGATCCTGTCGGGTTCGGTCAAGCGCGTCGATCGCGAGGGCGCCATCATCGAATCGGGCAAGGTTGAAGCGCGCCTGCCACGCGACCAGATGATCCCCAAAGAGAATCTGCGTACCAGTGACCGGGTGCGGGCCTTTGTATCGCGCGTCAATCGCGAGGGCCGCGGACCGCAACTGATCGTGTCGCGTACGGCGCCGGAATTCATTCAGCACCTGTTCGCGATCGAAGTACCCGAAATGGAACAAGGTCTGCTCGAGATCAAGGCTGCGGCCCGTGATCCCGGTGTGCGGGCCAAAATTGCAGTCGTTTCG
>CAXBNM010000437.1:0-3269 GCA_963976885.1 uncultured Burkholderiaceae bacterium | reverse complement strand
GGCAGGCTCCGCACGGGCCGTGGGTGCAGGGGAGTTTTCCGTGACGGCGACCGATTTCTGTCTCGACGTCGTGTCGCCAGCGCAGTACCAACAACGCTTTGGCGATTACGCCAGCCCAACGCAGGCGCGCAACAGCTTCTTCGGTGCATTGCGCATTGCAGTCGATGATCCAGCGAAGGTAATGAGGTTTGCCGACAAGCTACCGGCATCGACATGGTCGAAGACCAGCGCAAGCTCGGTAGTGGTGCGAGAGGCAAGCTTCGATACGCTGCTGGAATTCGTTGCCCCGCATCCCTGAGCAAGCTCGGGCGACAAGGCCTGACAGGGTTAGCCTTCACTGACCCTGTCAGGCCTGGAGCCGATCGGCAACAAAGGTGACTCTAAGCGCTCGTAATGTATCGCCTTTATACTTATCTTTCCGCGAAAGTAGGCGCTCACCTTACAGGCATCAAACGACAACATTGCTGCGCTGACACCGACGACGCGAGGCCCTCAGCTCAGTTGGCTTTTCGGGGACGCACGGGCTTCCAGCAACATCAGCAGGTCACTGAGTGCGTGATAACTTCGTGCATCGAGACCGGTCAGATCGGTGATCTTCTGGAATCGGGCATACACCGTATTGGGGTGAACATTCAGCAGCGCAGCGGCTTTCAGCGCATTCATGTCCGCGTCAGCGTAGGCTCTGACAGTGGCCGCCAGACCACCCATGAGCCGATCATCGGCGCGATGAAAGACCTCCACCCAGCCCGGCAGAAAGGCCTGCAATTCGTCACCAATCAGGTGCACCATCAATTGGCGCATCGGCAATTGATCAAAGCGGACGACCCGCCGATCGGGCGCGGCTATCTGTAAAGCCATGGTGGCCTGACGATACGCCAACGGCAGGCGAGCTGTTGCCTCAACATCCGCACTGACGCCGAACAACACCGCATTGCCAACGCCTTGCAGTGCGCGCTCAAGTTTGCTGGCCAGAGTTTGATCGGGACGGGTCCAGCCTGACTGACGGCGGGCGGCCGAGAACACCGCTACGACCGCATTGTCACGAACATCGATCAAGCGGTGAGCAATGTCTTTGGCGACGAAGCCGTCGACAGCCTCGGCAAGGCGACGCGCCCGCGGCGGGCTATTCATTTCGGAGGCGTCGACCGACTGGGCAAGAACGATGCAGAATGATTTGCGCCCGTCCAGATAGCCAGCGCGACGCAGCACCGCGGCAACCCGACCATCGGCTTCGTCGTAACCCCCCAGCAGAATGTTCAGCAGTTGGGTGCGCTGATCGAGCGCAACATCGGCGAGTCGGCGGGTATGCTCAACGTAGCTGCCTGACGCTATTGTGCTGATCGCGTCGGTATATTCACGTGCAAAGTCAGTCAGCGCAGCGACCGCTTCGAACGGATTTTGATGCGGCCCAACAGTGGTAATCGCCGCTTCTCGCATCCAGTGCGCAAACACCTTGTGGCCGGTTCGATACGCATGCAAGCTCGCCTCAAGCGGAAATCGCTGCTCGGCACAACGACAGGCATGCTCACGCACGAACGCGAAGTTGCCAACGGAGCCCTGCGCAAGCAGACGCACAATTTCGGTGTGATGTTGCGGGCCATGCACCGCCAACTCGTTCAGCGTGTCCGGATTCCTCGATTCGGTAAAGGCAGGGATCTCGGCCAGAAGTGTCGATTGCAGCTGCGCATTGATGGCGCCGGCCTGCGCCCTCAGAAACGTAACGGCCGGTGCCAGCCATGGCTCACTTCTGAGCCGATCGAGGTTTTCGAGCAGAGCCACAAAGTGATAAGCCGACATGATCCACCTCATTGTGCACAGTGCACACTTTACACGGCCTCAGCCAGCCATTTTCCCTGATGAATCACTGCAACACTGGAGGTACTGTCCAGTCACTGGCACTCGATTGCCAGCCCGACGCCGCCCGGACGCGCGGCAATCAGTTACCTCGGAGAGAATGATGGCGAAATTTCTGTTTGTTTATCACGGTGGCAGTGTGCCGGAGACCGACGCCGACAAGGCCCATGTCATGGACGCCTGGGGGCAGTGGTTTGGCAAAATGGGCGCCGCGGTTGTGGACGGCGGCAACCCCGTTGGCATGTCGTCAACCGTCAACAGTGACGCTTCGGTCACCGACAACGGTGGCGCCAACCCGGTCAGCGGCTACAGCCTGATCGAGGCAAAGGGCCTCGACGAGGCTCTGGCGCATGCCAAGGCTTGCCCGATTCTGGCCAATGGGGGTTCGGTCGAAGTGGCCGAAACGATCGATATGTAGCAATCAATGGCTGTTTGCCCGGTAATCGGGCATAAAAAAAGCGGACTCGAAAGTCCGCTTTTTCAGTCTGAACCTGACTGAGCGTTCAGGCTCCTTGCACCGAGATCTTGACGTCCACACCAGCGGGCAGATCCAGCTTGGTCAGCGCATCAATGGTCTTGTCGGTCGGCTCCACGATATCCATCAGGCGCTGATGGGTACGAATCTCGAACTGATCGCGGGCAGCTTTGTTCACGTGCGGCGACTTCAGCACGTCGAATCGCTCGATACGGGTCGGCAGCGGCACGGGGCCACGTACTTCTGCGCCGGTGCGCTTGGCGGTATCAACGATTTCCTGAGCGGACTGGTCGATCAGGCGGTAATCGAAAGCTTTGAGACGGATACGAATTTTCTGGTTGTTCATGGGAGCTCCAAAGAACGACGGGGCGGTCGCCCCGTATGCATAAATCGATAAAACTTCGAGTGGTGTTTACTGCCAGCCGGCGCACATCCCGAGAGACGTGCGCCGAACCTTATCTTTACTCGATAACCTTGGCAACCACACCGGCGCCGACGGTACGGCCACCTTCGCGAATCGCGAAGCGCAGACCTTGTTCCATCGCGATCGGAGCGATCAGGGCTACTTCCATCTTCACGTTATCACCCGGCATCACCATTTCGGTGCCTTCGGGCAACGTCACCGCACCGGTCACATCGGTGGTACGGAAGTAGAACTGCGGACGGTAGTTGTTGAAGAACGGCGTGTGACGGCCACCTTCGTCTTTGCTCAACACGTACACCTCAGCTTCGAACTTGGTGTGCGGCGTGATTGAACCGGGCTTGGCCAGCACCTGGCCACGCTCGACGTCTTCACGCTTGGTGCCACGCAGCAGTACGCCAACGTTGTCACCGGCCTGACCCTGATCGAGCAGCTTGCGGAACATTTCAACGCCCGTGCAAGTAGTCTTGACCGTGTCCTTGATACCCACGATCTCGATCTCTTCACCGACCTTCACGA
>CAXBNM010000436.1:0-3300 GCA_963976885.1 uncultured Burkholderiaceae bacterium | reverse complement strand
TGCGAAAATGCTCGGTGCCGGCCACCAGCCCTATTTCGGCAATATGCGGCCGCGAGGTCTTGAAAAGAAAGAGCAGAATCGATACTGACACGCCCACGACAACGCCCAATTCAACACCAGCCCCAAGCGTCAGCAACATCGTCGCGGCCACGGCGGCAAAATCGGCCCGGGAGTAGCGCCAGGTGCGGCGCAGAATCGAAAAATCGACCAGGCTGAGAACAGCCACAATGATCGTTGCGGCCAACGTTGCCTTGGGCAGAAAGTAGATGAGCGGGGTCAGAAAAGCCGCGGCCAGCGCCAGGCCAAGTGCCGTATACGCGCCGGCCGCCGGTGTCTCCGCGCCGGCGTCGTAATTCACCACCGAGCGGGAAAATCCGCCGGTCACGGGGTAGCCGCCAGTGAATGCCGCGCCGATGTTGGCTGCTCCCAACCCGATCAGCTCCTGATCGGGATCAATGCGTTGGCGTTTTTTGGCCGCCAGTGTCTGCGCCACCGAAATTGATTCGACAAACCCGATCACCGAAATCAGCAATGCGGGCACAAGCAACGAACGCACAAGATCGGCGGAAACGGGCGGCATGGTCAGCGGCGGCAGGCTTTGCGGCACCGCCCCCACAACCTTCAGGCCGCCGGCAGCCAGCGAAAACTGCCAGGTCGCCCAGGTCGTGACAACCACTGCGGCAACCGGCCCCGCCTTGGTCAGCACATCGGCCAGACGCGGGCCAAGACCAAGACTGCGCAACAAGGGCTTGAGGCCTTTGCGCACCCAGAACAGAAACGCGGTCGCAAACACACCGATCAGGGCGGTTGGCCAGTGGATTTCAGACAAGTGCGACCCGAGCGAGATCACCAGTTCAAGAAGATTGTGCCCCTCGGCATTGATGCCAAGAATGTGCTTGAGCTGGCTGGCGGCAATGATCACACCAGAGGCGGTTATGAAACCGGCAATGACCGGGTGCAACAGAAAATTGGCCAGAAAACCAAGCCGGAAAATACCCAGCACCAGCAGCATGCCCCCCGAGAGCAACGCCAGGGTCAGCGCTGCCGCGGCGTAACCTGCGGTGCCGGCCTGGGCGATCTCGCCGATGGCGGCAGCCGTCATCAGCGACACCACGGCGACAGGCCCGACGGCAAGCGACCGGCTGGAGCCAAACACCGCATACAGGATGATCGGCAGGATCGATGCGTACAAGCCCGCCTCGGGCGGCAGTCCGGCCAGCAAGGCATAAGCCAACGACTGCGGTATCAGCATGATCGTGACAATCAGCGCCGCTACCAGGTCATTGCCAAACGCCTCGCCGTTGTACCGCCGGCCCCAGTCAAGCACCGGCAGATAACGCGCCAGCGAAAAATTGCGATCAGCCAACGGCGCTTACCTTCTCCGGTTTGACCATCCATTCCTTGCCACGCAGCATGCCTTTCCAGTAGATGGGCGGCAGCAACTGCTCTTTCAGGAACCAGGCGGCGCGAGTGGGCTTGGTGCCGTCGATCAGCCACTTCGGAAAACTAGGCAACAAGGTACCGCCGTAACCGAACTCGGCCAGCACTATCTTGCCGCGCTCAACCGTCAGCGGACAGGAACCGTAACCGTCATAAACGGCAACTGGTGAGCGATTCTGAATGTCGGCATCGATATTGGCCGCCACCACCGGCGCCTGCTTACGAGCCGCGGCGGCGGTCTTGGCATTGGGCGCATTCATTACATCGCCCAGCGACCAGATGTTGTCGTAGGTCTTGTGGCGCAGCGTGCTCTGATCAACATCGATCCAGACCGCGGCATCGGCCAGCGGCGAGACACGAATGAAATCGGGCGCGGTTTGCGGCGGGCAGACATGCATCATGTCGAACTCGACCTCGATCCGCTCTACCGGCGTATCGGGTTTGGTCACATCAAACCAGGCCTTGCGCGCCGGCCCGTCAACGGCGACAAGGTTGTTGAAAAAGTTCAGGCTCGCGTCGTAGCGTTTGACGTACTCCATCAGCGCCGGGACGTAGTCCTTGACCCCGAACAGCACGCCACCGGCGTTGTGAAACTGAATGTCGATGTTGCCCAGCACACCGGTGCGCCGCCAGTGATCACCCGACAGATACATGGCCTTTTGCGGGGCTCCGGCACACTTGATCGGCATCGGTGGCTGGGTAAACAAGGCCCGACCACTGCGTAGCTTGCTGACGAGCTCCCACGTATACGGCGCCAGGTCGTAACGGTAGTTTGAAGTGACGCCGTTTTTGCCAAGCGTTTCGGTCAAGCCTTCAACCTTGCGCCAGTCGAGTTTCAGCCCGGGGCAAACCACCAGCCGCTTGTATTTGACGACCCGGCAACCATCAAGAATGACGGCATCATCCTTGGGTTCAAAAGCCGCCACCGCCGACTTGATCCAGTGCACGTCCCGCGGAATGAGCGCGCCCATCGTGCGCACCGTGTCTTCAGGCTCGAAAATCCCTGCGCCGACCATCGTCCAGCCCGGCTGATAGTAGTGAACGTCGGCCGGATCAATGATCGCCATGCTGATGGCGGGCTGGCGGGATTTCAAGCTTGCCGCCAATGAAATGCCCGCCGCGCCGCCACCGACAATGACGACATCGAAACTGGCATCACCGACATCGGTTGGCGTCTTGCCGCCATTGGCGATGCGACGCACCACGCCCGACATGTCGATGTCGGCAGCCCGGGTAGCCGCCAGAATTTCCGGCACCGACATTTTGTCTGCCTGACTGAGCGACCACAAGGTCGCCGAGCGGGTTCCGGTACGGCAGTAGGCCAGTACCGGCCGAGGCAGGGCTTTCAGGGCGGCATCAAAATGCTGCACATCGTCATCGCCAACCTTGCCAGCCACAACCGGCACATAGCTTGCGGACATACCTGCGGCTTTTGCGGCCGCTTCAATGGCCTCGAAGTCCGGCTGATCGGCGCCCTCCCCGTCGAGCCGGTTACAGATCACGGAACGAAAACCCTGATCGCGCAAGGACTGGATGTCGGCCGGTTGAATTTGCGGGCTGACCGAAAACTCATTGTTCAGAGTTTTGATAACCATAGGGGATATTCCTTTGTCAGGGTAGCGTTACAGGACGTTGACGGGCACTTTGAGCATTGTTGTGCCGTGCTCATCTTTTGGCAGTGCACCGGCTCGCATATTGACCTGCAGCGCCGGAATGATCAGTCGCGGCATATCGAGGGTTGCGTCACGTTCGGTCCGAAACGCAACGAATTCTTCGCGGCTGCGACCGCCACCAACGTGAATATTGTTGGCTTTTTCTTCACCGACCGTGGTCTCCCAGCGGATCTCACGCCCGTTCGGG
>CAXBNM010000435.1:0-3306 GCA_963976885.1 uncultured Burkholderiaceae bacterium | reverse complement strand
TCTGGGACGAGTACGACGGCATTGACTGGCCGCGTATCTGGACGATGGAGCGCGACCGGGAAGTGTGGGCGCAATTGCAGGGCTGATGGATTGCGGCGGGTAGTGTCGGTCACGGACCAGCCCGCCGCGGATCGACTGGCTTCCCAGGTTGTGTCGTCAATCTGGGAAGCCAAATGCTGACAAAGTCGTAATCAGCTCACTTCAGACTGCTGCGTACCGATTGCACGAGCGTATCCACGCTCTTGGCAAGCAAAGCGGTATCAGAACCGCAAGCCACAAACGTAAAGCCCTCGTTGAGCAGGCTGGCACCAAAGTCGCCATTCTGCACGAGCGTACCGACCGGCTTGCCCATGGCCATGACTTTCTTGGCCGCCGGTTTGATCAGATCCCAGACGGCCGGATCCATCGGCTTGCCCAGCAAACCAATATCGGCCGCAATATCGGCAGGCCCGAAGAAGACGCCGCTGACGCCGTCGACGGCGGCAATTTCTTCGGCTTGTTCGACTGCCGCGCGCGTTTCCAGCTGCACCAGTACAGTGGTCTCTTGTTCGATCTGTTCAAAATAGTTGCTGATGCGACCGAATGCGGTAGCCCGGCTGGAACCGCTGACGCCGCGAATGCCACGCGGCGGATAACGGGTTGCAGCAACAGCCATCTCTGCCTCTTTGACCGACTGCACCATCGGAAACAACAAGCCCGGGGCACCAAGATCGAGAATCTGCTTGACCAGCACGGGATCATTCCACGGCGGGCGCACGATTGCCGTGGTGGCCGTGCCGGCAAAGACCGGCAGCTGACGCAAGATTGAATTGTTGTCGTTCGGGGAATGCTCCATATCGAGCAAAGCCCAGTCGAAACCGGCCGGCGCGACAACTTCAGCCGCAAAATTGCTGCCCAGGCTCACCCACAAGCCGACCTGCTTCTTGCCGGCGGCAATAGCATGAGTAAACGCGTTCGGTGTTACTTTCAAAGAAATCTCCTAGCCTGACTCATCATATTCATGTGGGGCTGCGCCCGCATGCAGTCAACGCAAACAAATTGGTGTCGCGATGCCCTATAGAGTAAACCCTGCCGTGCAAAGCCTGCGTCGGTGTGCATGGGTCGCCACCCTTGTTATTGCGATCGCGCTGACCGGCGTCGCTTGCTCAACCGGCAAACGCAGCGCGCCACTGGTATCGGATGGCACGACGCCGCTGGTCGTGATGGCCTTTGACACCGCTCTGCCATTGAACCCGGTTCCCAAGGGTTGGCATCACAGGCGTTTTTTTGCGGTCGATCCGATGGCTATTTCGTTTGCAACACATGCCGGTCGTCCGGCCATTCGGCTGGCCACCGACGACAGTGCTTCGATGCTGTATCGCTACACAGATGTTGCACTGACTGACTACCCACGCCTTGACTGGGGCTGGTTTGTTGAGCAAGGTGTTCAGACCGAGATCGATGAAACCACCGAAGCCGGCGATGACCACCCCGCCCGGCTCTATCTCAAGTTTGCCTTGCCCGATGGTCAGACCCACGCCATGGAAATCATCTGGGGAAACCGCACGCTGCACCGCGGCGACTGGAAGTACTTTGGCGAGCCAGACAGCAAGAATCGCTTTCCGCACTACGTGGCACGCGGCGGCGGGCAGCAAACGGGTCGCTGGCATGACGAATCCGTCGATCTGGTTGAACTGTACGAAACGCAATGGGGGTCAGCAGAGGGCGACCGGTGACCCATTTACGTCGGCCGCTTTCTCCGCTTACCAAGTCGTTCGGCAATGAAACTCACAAACCGATGAGCCAGCGAGCCGCGGGCTGCGTTGGTCGGCCAGACCGCGTAAATGCCCGGTGCCGACATCTGCCACTCAGGCAGGAGTCGAACCAGCCGCCCGGCCTTCAGATCCTTTTTCAACACGAAATCCAGTGAGGCAAAAAGCCCTGCGCCATTGACCGCAAAGCGCCGTGAGGCCTCAACGTTGTTGCAGCTCAATCTGCTGTTGATTGGCACCCGGCACGCCTCGCCATCGGGACCGGTGAAATCGATGAAGCGCGGTAACATCGATTCATGCACCCATGGCCAGTCCGCCAACTCACTGGGATGTTTGGGCGGAGGATGTTTGGCAGCCAGCGACGGGGCCACGCAGAGCCAACGGTTGATGGTGGTCAGGTGACGCGCCCGCAAACCCGAGTCCTCAAGCCAGCCAATTCGGATGGCTACATCAAAGCCCTCCTGTACCTGATTGATCCGCACATCATCGAGGTGCAAATCGATTTCCACGTCAGGGTAGGAGCTGACGAAGTCGTAGAGATCGTCCATGAAGGGGGCGTCCGCCAGCAGCGCGGGGGCCGCGATACGAAGCCGTCCGCTCAGCTGCCGTTGGCGCTCTGACACCAGATCAAGCGCCTCTTCGGCCGCCTCGACCGCCCTGGCGCACGACTCATAAAACACGCGGCCGTCATCGGTCAGCGACAGTTGCCGGGTCGAACGGTACAACAAGGCGCAGCCCAGCCGCTTTTCCAGTTGGGAAACATGGTGGCTGACGACCGAGGGCGAGAGCTTCAAGCGGCTGGCGGCGGCCCGAAAAGAACCCTCGCTGACCACGGTCGCGAAGATTGCCATCCCTCGCAAATCATCAATCATTATCTCATTCAGTCGAATAGTGAAAATTATTTATACCATCTTATCAACCTATGGAGAAGTCGGCACACTACATGAATCGCCACTTTGTTGGCTCCACGCTCCGGTGAACCTCGCAATGACTCAAGCATCCCCCTCGACTCGCCCCGCAGGCCCGGCTGGCCGGCGCCGCCCCACCATTCGCCCGGTCAAGGTACAGCGCATTACCGAACTCGGGCCGCGTCTGCGACGCGTCACCTTTGGTGGCGCCAGCCTGAGCGGCTTTCAGATGCCCCGCCCGGGCGCCCACCTCAAACTGTTCTTTGGCGAGGTATCGCCCGACGCCTTTGCCGACCCCAGTGCCCCCCGGCCAGTGGCCCGGACCTACACGCCACGCCGCTTCGATCCGGTTGAGAATGAACTCGACGTGGAGTTCGTGCTGCACGGCGACGGAGTTGCCAGTGACTGGGCCGCCAAAGCCAGCGTTGGTGATGACCTTCTGCTGGCCGGCCCTGGTGGCGGTCACGACATTTCCAGTGATTGCACCGAGATGGTGTTGTTGGTGGACGAAACCGCATTGCCGGCCGCCGGGATGATCATTGACGCTTTGCCAGCCAATTGTCAGGTGACGCTGGTTGCTGAAGTCCAGGATGCACAAGACGAACTGGTGCCAAGCGCGCGCTCAGTTCAGCGCGTTCAATGGTTGC
>CAXBNM010000434.1:0-3356 GCA_963976885.1 uncultured Burkholderiaceae bacterium | reverse complement strand
TACAAGCTGCATGAGCAGGCCACGGTCGACAAGCTGACCAGTGCGTTGAACCGGCCCACCTTTGAGCGCCGGCTCGATGGCATGGCCCGGGCCCGCCGTGAACTCGAAGCGGGTTCGTCGATCGCGTTGGTGGCGCTTGATCTGGATGGTTTCAAGCAGATCAACGACACCCATGGCCATGGTGCCGGGGATGCGGTGCTGCGCGAATTCGTGCATCGCTTGCGCGCGCGACTGCGCCGGGACGATCTGATTGGTCGACTCGGCGGCGACGAGTTCATGAGTGCGATGCGCTTTGACCAGCGTGAGGGCGCGCTGACGGCCATTGAAAAGGTTCGGTACAGCGTCAGTGCCGCACCGTTTTCGGCCGCCGGGATTGCGCTGCCGGTTGGGGTGACAGCGGGCCTGGCCTGGCTCGAACCGGGCGAATCGGTTTCGGCGGCCATGACCCGCGCCGATCGGGCCCTGGTCGTGGGCAAGTCGATCCGAAAAGGGCGTTCTTATGCGATGAATGGGGACGGCTCACTTAATCCAATTGCAGGCGCATCGGCCACAGACGCGCGTTCATGAACAACCCTTGTGGCAAATGACGCAACAATCCGTGAAGGTTTGTTGGTTTCGCGCCCCGGATTGGTGCCGCGGCAGGTGATTTGCTTCCAAAACCCTGGGTTAAGCCCGGACAATCCCCTATATGAATGCCAAATTACTCCGCTCGGGTCTGATTGCACTTTTGCTTGCTGTGCAAGTGGGGGCTGCCTTTCTGGTCATGCTGGGGATGCGCAAAGAAACGATGGAGCAGGTCACCGGCCATGCTCAGATCGGTCTTGAAAAACTCGCCGGTGCGGTCGCGCACCAGACTGAACGATTTCTGGCGCCCGCCGAGGCGACCATTGGTGTCGGGTCCCGACTGGTTTCCGAAGGCTTGCTCGATGCCTCCCGAAACCGTGCGCTGGAGGGCTTTTTTCTTGCCGAAATGCGCGCCAAGCCATCGATCAACGGCATGTTCGTCGGGCGTGCCGATGGCAGTTTCATCTTTGTGTCGCGTAATGATGAAGGGCTGCTGACCAAGACGATCGACATTTACGGGGCGAGCAAAGCGGTAATGCTGACCCAGCGCAGCGCGAATCTCGACTACTTGCGCACCTGGGTTGATCCGCAGGACAGCTACAACCCGCGTGAGCGCCCCTGGTACAAACTTGCCCGCGCCAACGCCGGCGTGTCCTGGACCGGCGCCTATCGGTTTTTCTCGTCGCGCTCGGGCATTTCGGCGGCTATTGCGATCCGTTATCCGGATGGCACCGATGCCGGTGTGCTAGGGGTCGATGTCGATATTCGCGAGTTGTCTGCCTATATTGCCCAGGTGCCGGGGGCGGGGCAGGGCACGGCAGCGTTGATCGACGAGCATGAGCATGTGATTGGTTTTTCTGATCTGACCAGGCTCAGTCAGGCCATCAACGGGCGAACCCTGCCGGCATTGACCGCACTGAATGCCAGGCCGCTGGAAAGCTTGCTGGCCGGCGCGCAGGTGGCAAGCACGGCCGACACTGCTGCGCGAGCGGCCCATCTGTTTTCGGTGGGCGATGAGCAACACATCGGCCTGGTGCGGCCGATTGCGGTTGCCAACGGGGGCATGAGCTGGACCATGCTGGTTCAGTTGCCCGTGAGCGAGTTTCTGGCACCCTTCGAGACCGCCTTCAACAAGCGCCTGCGCCTGTTGATGGCCGTACTGATCGTGACGGCCATCATTGGCGCACTGGCCTTGTTCGGCTTGTCGGAACCGCTGTGGGTACGGACCAAAGAGGCGGGCATTGATCCGCTGACCGGCGCGCTGACCCGCTCGGAATTCGAGCGGCGTCTGCAAGGCATGATCAGAGGGCGACGTGAGTCCGAAGCGTCGGGGCGCATCTATCTGGTGGCGCTTGATCTGGATGGCTTTGACAAGGTCAACGATCAATATGGCATTGAGGTTGGCGACGCGGTGCTGGCCAAGTTCGTCAAGCGGCTGCGGCGCAAGGTACGCCAGAACGATTTGATCGCACGCAACGGGGGCGACGAATTCATTCTGGCGGTGCGGCTGGACCGGCGTGCCGACGTTGTCGCCACGATCGACCGGATTCGCGCCGAGGTGGTCGACGGTGCGTTCCGCGTCGGCACGGTCATGCACAAGATTGGCGTGACGGCGGGGATTGCCGGTTATGACGCCGATGCCGATGAGGCACTGGACAGTTTACTGGGGCGCGCCAATCAGGCCTTGATTACCGGCAAGGCGCGCGGGCGCAACCGCTGCTACCTGGCGCCTGATCATCATGCGCGCTGGCCGGAAACCGTGGTCTCGACATTGACCGCGCAAAATGCCGCACGCCGGCGTTCGGGCTCGCGCGGCCAGCCGGTCGAATGAAGCACCTGATCTGAACGCGGCCGACCACGGCCGCGCTCGAAGGCAGGCATCAGGCGAAGTGTTCGAGTTCGCGGGAAGTGGTCCCGCTCAGCCACTCAAAGCCGGTGGCCGTCATGCGGTCAAAGATTTGCCGGGTCCGGCGAATCGTGGTGGCCATTTCGGCAGGGGTCGTCCCCTCACTCAACACCCATTGCAGGCTTCTGGCGATGGCCAGCAAGCAGACCCGGGTATCGCGATCCGGGTCGGTGTCCAGCACCGCCTTGATCTGGGTCAGTGACTCCTGACAGGCGCGGCGGGCATTGTTTTGCCAGGCGGCATCATGATCGGTACCTGGCAATTCAGACAGGCGCAGCAGCGGGACGGAAGGATCGGTAGGCATGCAGTCACTGTAAAGCTATCTGACCTTGCCCAAGCGTGCACAAAATCACAAAGCGCTGCCACGCCATGACGGTTTTGTCAGAAAGGCTTAACTTTCCCGTCCGGCCAATTCGCCGTTGCGCACGGTGATCTGATTGTTCAGGGTCCAGAAGTCGTAGAGGATGCCGAATCCGAACAACCCGAGCGTGAACAGATACAGAATGCCGGTCAGCCACTTGCCCATGTACATCCGGTGCAAGCCCAGCAGGCCCAGGAAGGTCAGCAGCAGCCAGGCCACCGTGTAGTCAATGCGTCCGGCGCGAAAGCGCAGATCGGCTTCGCGGTCCATCGAGGGGATCAGGAACAGGTCGATGATCCAGCCGATGAAAAACAGCCCGAGCGTGAAAAACCAGATGGTGCCGGTGACCGGACGTCCGAAATAAAAGCGATGCGCGCCGAGGAATCCGAAGATCCACAACAAATACCCGACCGATTTCAGGTGGGTGTCGTTTGGCGTGGCGGTATTGGGGAGGTTTACTTGGTTCATCGGTGAAAAATATCACACCCCATGCACGTCGCCGCAATGGATTTGCGCTTGGTGACA
>CAXBNM010000433.1:0-3361 GCA_963976885.1 uncultured Burkholderiaceae bacterium | reverse complement strand
GGTCTGAGCGGCTTGCGTGTGCGGCCCGGCCGCATCATCTGGCAGCCGGTTCTGGCCCGCGAAGGCGACGGTTTGTTACTGGTATGAACGCGCTCGCGCCGACGCTTGCTCCGGCGCTACCCAGTGCTGCCGGCGTGCTCGGGGCCGGGCTCGATCCGGGCACCCTCATTGCGTTGATCACCAGTGACGACGGCCTGGAAATCAGGGATCACTTTCATCACTTTCGTCGTTGCAGGGCTTGTTTCAGAGGCGATGCGCTGGTCAGTTTTCTGGCCGCCCGGCTCGGCTTGTCCCGTGGCCAGGCACTGGAAGCCGCCCGCCGCCTTGAGCAATTGCAGCACGTGCGTGCGGTCGATGGCGTGCGCGGTTTCAGTGACAGCGCGCGGCTCTTTGGCATCGGCCCCGGGCCGCTTGATGCTGAGCGACTGGACGCCGAGCTCTCGATAGAGGCGCTGGCCGAGTTGGCGCAGACCATGCGTGACCCGGCCGGGGTGCGGGCCGGCTCCCGGTATTTCGGTTTGGTGCGCTATCCCGGCAGCTTTTCCGGCCACGAAGCCGTGGTGTGGATTGCCGCCCATTGTCAGGTGTCGACGCTGCGCGCGGTGCAGATCGGCCAGGCGATGTTGCGCGCCAATTTCATTCGCCACGTGTTCGATGAAGCGGGCTTCGACGACAACACTTTGCTCTATCAGTTCGTGTAGCCGCGCCGTTTCTGCCCGCCCGCCCGGCTGAGCTAAACTGCCTGCGTACAGGAGGAGATATGAGCGCAGCATTGGATGGCAAGGTAGTAGTAGTAACAGGTGCCGGTCAGGGGATCGGTCGTGAGTTCGCATTGGCGTTGGCGCAAGCCGGGGCCCGGGTCGTGGTCAACGATCTTGGCACCTCAGCCAGTGGCGAAGGGCAGGACGCTGGCGCCGCCCAGCAGGTTGTCGATGAAATTCGTGCCGCCGGTGGTGAAGCACTGGCCAACGCCGATAACGTGGCGACCTGGCAGTCGGCCAACAACATCATCAAGTCGGCGGTCGATTTCTTCGGCCGCATCGATGGCGTCATCAACAATGCCGGCATCCTGCGTGACCGCATGTTCTTCAAGATGAACGTCGAGGAATGGCAGTCGGTCATTGATGTCCATCTGAACGGCAGCTTTTTCGTGTCGCGCGCGGCCGCCAATTACTTCCGGCAGCAAGGCAGCGGGTCTTTCATTCACATGACGTCCACGTCGGGCCTGATCGGCAACTTCGGGCAGGCCAACTATGCCGCCGCCAAGATGGGCATTGTCGGTTTGTCCAAATCGATTGCGCTCGACATGGCCCGGGCCAACGTGCGCTCCAACTGCATTGCGCCGTTTGCCTGGAGCCGGCTCATCGGCACCATTCCCAGCGAAACCGATGCCGAACGCGAACGGGTCGAGCGCATGAAGCGGATGCAGGCCAATCAGATTGCACCGCTGGCCGTGCACCTGATGACCGATGCGGCGCAAGACATCACCGGACAGATCTTCGGCGTGCGCGCCAACGAGATTTTCCTGTTCAACCACAATCGCCCGGTGCGCACCGTGCACCGTAGCGAGGGCTGGACCGAACAAAGCATCGGCGAACATGCGATGCCGGCGTTGCGGGCCTCGCTCGTGCCGCTCGATCGCTCTGCAGATGTGTTCTGCTGGGATCCGGTCTGAGTCGCACACCACTGCACTGACCGGTTGCGCCGGTCAGTGCCCTGCTTAATCAATACAAGAACTCTAGCGAGCCGAGATGACTATCGACTACAACACCCTGAAATCCTGGCCCTTCGAAGCCGTCCGTCAGACCTACGACTGGAAAGATGCAGCGATGTACGCGCTGAGCATCGGCTACGGTGCCGATCCGATGAATGAAGACGAACTCAAGTTCGTCTATGAAGGCGTGGCTGGTGCCGAGCATGATGGCGCCGGCGAACTCGTGGCCGTGCCCACCTTTGCCGTCGTGCTGGCCACTCCGGGTTTCTGGCCCAAGCACCCCGACTCCGGCATCGACTGGGTCAAGGTGCTGCACGGTGAGCAGCAACTGACCATGCATAAACCGCTGCCGGCCAGTGCCACGGTGGTCAGCACCAACAAGGTTGCGCGCATCATCGACAAGGGCGAAGGCAAGGGTGCCATCCTGGTGCAGGAGCGCCAGTTGCACAACGAAGCCAACGGCGACCTGCTGGCCACGCTCGAGTCAGTCACCTTCTGTCGTGGCGATGGCGGTTACTCGGCCATTGAGGGTAATGGCCCCAAGGGTGGTGACGAGCCGATCACGCCCAAGCCGAAGGTGCCCGAGCGCGCCCCGGACATGACCTGCGAGTTGAGCGTGCCGGCCAATACCGCCTTGCTGTATCGCTTGTGTGCCGACCTGAATCCCTTGCATGCCGACCCCAAAGTGGCCACCGCGGCCGGGTTCAAGCAGCCGATTCTGCATGGTCTGGCCAGCTACGGTGTGGCCGGTCATGCCATCATCAAGAGCTGCTGTGATCTCGATCCGACGCGTTTGCAATCGCTTGGCTTGCGGTTCAGCTCGCCGGTCTATCCGGGTGAAACCCTGCTCACCGATATCTGGAAAACCGAATTGGGTATCCAGTTTCAAACTCGTGTGGCCGAGCGCGATATCGTCGCTTTGAGCAACGGTATTGCCCGCGTCGCCGACTGAGTTTTCGGCCCTGACGCCCGGCGTCAGGGTCTGGCCGGCGTGGCCTCGCGGCGCGCCAGCCAGACCCCCACTACCGCAATCGCAAAGCCGCTCAGTTGCAGCGCGCTCAGCGTTTCGCCAAAGGCCAGCCAGGCAATGACCGCGGCCAGCGGCGGCACCAGAAACAGCAGGCTGGTTGCCGCTGTCGCACGGCCCCGGCGCACCATCCAGAGCAACAAGGTCGTGCCGCCGATCGACAACACCAGTACCGCCCAGGCCAATGCCGCCAGTAGTTCGCGGCCGATCTCGAAGCGCTGTTCACCGAGCAGCGCGGCCAGCACTACAACCACCAGACAGCCACCCAGATGTTGAATGGCGCTCGAGGGCAGCAATGCCACGCTGCGTACCGAAGTCTTCTGCAGCAAGGTGCCGGCCGTGATCGACAAGGTGCTGAACACGCCGACCAGCACCACTAACGGCGCCACGCCATCGCCGCCGGTTTTGGGCCACACGGCCAGGGTCAGGCCCAGCATGCCAAGAGCAATGCCGGCCTTGTTCAGTGTGGAGGTGGTTTCGCCGAACATGCGCGTCGACAGTGCGGCGGTCAGCACGGGTTGCATTGCGCCGAGCAATGCCATCAGTCCGGCGGGCAGGCCGTTTCCCACCGCCCAGAAACCGGCGCCGACCTGTTCGGGGTGCCACATGACCGGGGCCTT
>CAXBNM010000432.1:0-3382 GCA_963976885.1 uncultured Burkholderiaceae bacterium | reverse complement strand
CAGCATGTTCGCCTCGCCCTGCCATGCCGAGTTCCATCACGCCGGCCACTTCCTGACCGAAGCGCACACAGCGTGTGCAATGGATGCAGCGGGTCATTTCCTCGGCGGAGACCAGCGGGCCCATCGGCTTGTGAAAGACGACCCGTTTTTCTTCGGTATAGCGAGTTTGCGAGCCACCGTAACCGACGGCCAGATCCTGCAACTGACACTCCCCGCCCTGATCGCAGATGGGGCAATCGAGCGGATGGTTGATCAGCAGGAATTCCATCACGGCCTTCTGCGCGGCGATCGCCTTCTCGGAGCGGGTATGAATTTTCATCCCGTCGGAAACCGGCGTGGCGCAGGCCGGCAGCGGCTTGGGCGCCTTCTCTACCTCAACCAGACACATCCGGCAGTTGGCCGCGATCGACAACTTCTTGTGATAGCAGAAGTGCGGCACGTACACGCCAAGCTTGTTGGCAGCATGCATGACCATGCTGCCTTCCAGCACTTCGACCTTCTTGCCGTCAATTTCTACTTCAACCATGGATCAATCGCTTTTGTCGTCAGACGTAGTGAGGGACGAGACAGGTTTTGTGCTCGATGTGGTGCTCGAATTCGGCCCGGTAGTGCTTCAGGAAGGCGCGCACCGGCATGGCCGCGGCATCGCCCAGTGCGCAAATCGTGCGCCCCTGAATGTTGTCGGCAATCCGGTTCAGTTCGTCCAGATCTTCGGGACGGCCCTCGCCGTGCTCGATCCGGTGAATGATCCGGTACAACCAACCCGTGCCCTCGCGGCACGGCGTGCACTGACCGCAGCTTTCTTCGAAATAGAAGTACGACAGGCGCAGCAGTGATTTGACCGCACAGCGGGTTTCGTCCATCACGATGACGGCGCCGGAACCCAGCATCGAGCCGGCCTTGGAGATCGAGTCGTAATCCATGTCGGTGGCCATCATCACGTCGGCGGGCAGCACCGGCATGGACGAGCCACCAGGAATCACCATTTTCAGCTTGCGCCCGCCGCGCATGCCGCCAGCCAGTTCAAGCAGCTTGGCAAATGGCGTGCCGAGCGGAATTTCATAGTTACCGGGCAGTTCGACGTCGCCGGTAATCGAGAAAACCTTGGTGCCGCCATTATTGGGCTTGCCGGTTTCGAGATAGGCCTGGCCACCGTTACGGATGATCCAGGGCACAGCGGCGAAGGTTTCGGTGTTGTTGATGGTGGTCGGCTTGCCGTACAAGCCATAGCTGGCCGGAAACGGCGGCTTGAACCGCGGCTGACCCTTCTTGCCCTCGAGCGACTCGAGCAGCGCGGTTTCTTCGCCGCAGATGTAGGCGCCGAAACCATGAAACGCATGCAACTGGAAGGAAAAATCTGAGCCGAGAATGTTGTCACCAAGCAGACCGGCCGCGCGGGCCTGCTCAAGTGCCTCTTCAAAGCGCTCGTATACCGACCAGACTTCACCGTGAATATAGTTGTAGCCCACGGTGATGCCCATCGCGTAGGCGGCAATGGCCATGCCTTCGATGACGATGTGCGGGTTGTAGCGCAGGATGTCGCGGTCTTTGAAGGTGCCCGGCTCGCCTTCGTCCGAGTTGCAGACCAGATACTTCTGGCCCGGAAACCCGCGCGGCATGAAGCTCCACTTCAGCCCGGTCGGAAAACCGGCCCCGCCCCGCCCACGCAATGCCGACGATTTGACGGTAGCAATGACGTCTTCGGGCGAGATTTTTTCGGTCAGAATCTTGCGCAGCGCCGCGTAACCTTCGCGAGCCTCGTACTTTTCGATGCCCCAGTCGTCGGCGGAATTAAGACCGGCCAGAATTTGCGGCGTGATATGACGGCCGTGAAAACAGGTCTCGATGGTTGGCACATCGGCCATTTCAAGATTGAAGTCGTTCGCACCCATCGGACTCAAGCCTCTTTGCCCTTGCTGCGCAGCTCTTCAACCAGCGCATCCATTTTCTCGATGCTCATGAAGCTGCACATATGTTTGTTGTTGACCAACATGACCGGGGAATCGCCGCAAGACCCCAGGCACTCGCTCTCGACTAACGTAATCAACCCGTCTTCGGTTGTCTCGTTGTAGTCGATACCGAGTTTGGCCTTCAGGTACTCGCCCGCCTTGGCGCCGTCACGCAACTCGCACGGCAAACAGGTGCAGACCGCCACCTTGAACTTGCCCACCGGTTTGGTGTTGTACATGTTGTAAAAGGTCGCCACTTCATGCACGGCGATGGGCGGCATTTGCAGATAGTGCGCTACCGCCTCGATCGCGCTCTGATCGAGCACATGGATTTCGTCTTGCACGATGGCCAGCGCGGCCATGACCGCCGAGCGTTTCTGGTCGGCCGGATACTTGGCGACTTCGCGATCGATGCGCTTGCCGGCCTCTTCAGAAATCACGGTCGCGGGGGTGCGGGTTACCGTTGCGGAATTCATCGGTCGATTTCTCCGAAGACGATATCAAGCGTCCCGATAATGGTCACGACGTCGGCCAGCATGTGACCGCGCGACAGTTCGTCGAGGGTTTGCAGATGGGCGAAACCGGGCGCGCGGATCTTCAGCCGGTACGGCTTGTTGGCGCCATCCGACACCATGTAGATACCAAACTCGCCTTTCGGATGCTCGACCGCGGCATAGGCTTCGCCCTCGGGCACATGAAAGCCTTCGGTAAACAGCTTGAAGTGGTGAATGAGGTCTTCCATGTTGGACTTCATGCCAACACGCTCGGGCGGCGCAACCTTGTGGTTGTCGCTCAGCACCGGACCGGGGTTGTTGCGCAGCCATTCCACGCATTGGCGAATGATGCGATTGGACTGACGCATTTCTTCAACGCGCACCAGGTAGCGGTCGTAGCAATCGCCGTTGGTGCCTACCGGGATGTCAAAGTCGAGCAGGTCGTAGACTTCGTAGGGTTGCGTCTTGCGCAGATCCCATTCCACCCCGGAGCCGCGCAGGATGGCGCCGGTGCAGCCCAGCGCCTTGGCGCGATCGGGGTCGAGCACGCCAATGCCGACCAGGCGCTGCTTCCAGATGCGGTTATCGGTGAGCAAAGTTTCATACTCGTCGACGTAACCGGGGAAGCGATTGGTGAACGCTTCGATGAAGTCGAGCAAGGAACCGGAGCGATCGCGGTTCAGTTCGTTCAGGCCGGCCGCATTGCGCACCTTGCTTTCACGGTATTGCGGCATCCGGTCGGGCAGATCGCGATAGACGCCACCGGGCCGATAGTAGGCTGCGTGCATGCGCGCGCCCGACACGGCTTCGTAGCAATCCATCAGGTCTTCGCGCTCGCGGAACGCATACAGAAAGACCGCCATCGCGCCGACGTCGAGACCGTGGGTTCCGATCCACATCAGGTGATTGAGGATGCGGGTGATTTCGTCGAACATCACC
>CAXBNM010000431.1:0-3400 GCA_963976885.1 uncultured Burkholderiaceae bacterium | reverse complement strand
CCGGACGGCCCCACCTCGGGCCAGGATCTGGCGCAATTCCTGGCTCGCCATGAGGTGAAGGCCAAGGTTCGCGAAATGACCACCACCATCGATGTGGGCAACACCGTCTTGTCGCACGCGGCCGATATCGGCGCCGATCTGATTGTAATGGGCGGCTATGGCCACTCGCGCTTGCGCGAATGGGTAATGGGCGGGGCCACACGCATGGTGCTCGATACGATGACGGTGCCGGTGCTGATGGCGCACTGAACCGGGCAGAACCAGCCGGCCGCTCGCCGCCCCGCGATCGGCCGGCTGACAACCCTGCGGGCCAGAGCGCTCAGACGCGGTTCGTGCGCCGCAACTCGCCGGCCATCCGGTAACGCAACCAGGTGCCGTAGGCATTGGCCCAGGCCAGCATCAGCCCATAGCGGCCGTCCAGCAAGCCAAGCCGGAAGATCGCCCCCCGAATGAAGGTCCAGCCGCCATGCAGCCAGGCCGATACCGCACCACCGCGGCCGCGGCTGGCCACTGCCGGCGCGCCGGCCTGCGCATAACGCCACGCCTTGGCACGAGCATCGGCCATCGAGCCAATCGTATGATGCATCAGCAGACCTTTGAGTTGCGATACGGGCGCCTCGCATAACAATTGCTCGTGTATGGCTACGTCAGAGAAGCGGGCCTGGCCATTGCGCACCAAGCGCAGCACCCGGTCTGAGGACCAGTCGCCAAAGCGCAGCGGTCGGCCGGCAAAACATGACCGGCGACGAATCCAGTAACCGTTGTAGCCATCGGCGCTGTCGGGCGGGCCCACGGCAATACCGGCCACCACTTCCTGCACCGAGCGGGTCAGCTCTTCGGTGAGAGACTCATCGGCGTCGAGCGACAACACCCATTCGTGGCTGGCCATCTCGAGGACGCGGTTCTTTTGCGCACCAAAACCCGGCCAGTGCGGATCGACTACGACGCGGGCGCCATGAGCCTCGGCCACCGCAACGGTGTCATCGGTGCTGGCACCGTCGAGCACGACGATCTCATCGGCGAAGGCGACACTGCGCAGACAACTGGCCAGACGATGACCTTCGTTCTTGGTGATCAACACCACGGACAGACCGGGTTGAAATTCGCTCATTGGCGATAGGCCTCGACAAGTCCAATCAGGATGTAGGCGGTCAGTGCGTAGTACACGGTAGCAAACTGAATATAGAAAAACGCATCGAACAGACAGAACACCAGGGTCACGGTGGCCACCAGCGAGCCGGCAATGGCGCCGGCCTGATAGCGGCGCAAGGCGGGCGCTGCCGGGCTGCCGTTCCGACCGCCCAGCCGCGAGGCGCGCGCCGCATGGCGGACAAAGTAGAACAAGGGGCCGAACAACAGACCAAGCATGCCGATCAGACCGGGTAGCCCGCCCACCGCCCACCACATCAATGGTTCATTGTGCGCATGGCCATGATCGGCAATCTGCGGATTGAGCCGCCCCTGGGCAACAAGCTGTTGCAAGTGTTTGTTGTACTCGCCCAGACCCACGCCGGCAAGCGGGTTCTCGCCGATCATGATGGCGGCGCCGCGCCACAATTCAAAACGCTCACCGATCGAACTCTCTTGCCAGTTGCCGTCCAGATACTGGCTCAACTCGGTGCCGATCTTGGTCCAGCGCTGGGCAATCACCTGCCCTTCCAGCGACGCCAGCAGCACCGCGCCGCCCACCACCACCGCAAGCAGCAACAAGCGCGTACGCAAGCGCACCGAGCGGCTCAACACGAACCAGCCTCCCAGCGCCATGCAGAAGGCCAGCCACGCGCCACGGGTACTGCTCAGCAGCAAAGCCATCACGCCAAGCGCAAAGCCCGGCCAGAGCAAGTACAGCGGCGGTCGGTCGGATTGGTCCAGGCGCATGGCCGCCAGGCAAACCACGGCCGAGACCGTTGCCAGATAGGCGAATTTGTTGGGATTGTCCAGCAAGCCCGACGCCAGCGGTAAACCCTGGACGACAACTTGATTGAGCGCCAGCAGGCCGCCGAGCGCACCGCCGGCCGCATTGGCAAGAAACCACGGTCCGGGCGCGGGTCGCAACCGGGCAATGACCAGCGCAACCGGAACCAGCAGCAAAAACCGACTCGGGGTATCGAGGTCGTCGATTTCGCCACCAAACAACACGATGATGACGATGACCGCCACCGGAAATCCAAGCATGCCGAGCACGGCACTGTTGCGCAAGGCCGCCAGCCCACCGTGCAGTTGGCCACGCCAGGCCAGTTGCGCGGTGACGATCAGACAGAACAACAGACATGAACCGGCGACAACGCCGGCCCAGGACTGCAAGCCGTAGATGCACAGGGGCGGCGCGAACAACACCAGCGCCAGGCCGCTGCGACGCCAGTCCGAGGGCGCAATCAAATCGGCCCGATCCGCAGCACTCATCGATTCATGACGCGGTTTCAGCCAGACCACGGCGCGCCCGGATGACACCCGATTCAATCGACTGTTGCAGAATCTGCCGATTGGCGGCAACGGCCTCGCGTGACTGCTCGCGATGCCACAAATGAAACACGCCGAGCGCAACACGCCCGGAGCGGATACGCAAACCTGCATTCAGGGCTCGCACCGCAAACTCCGAGTCTTCCAGACCCCAGCCTTCCATCGCCGCCTCAAATCCGTTGATTCTCTCAAATGCTTCGCGGGCAATGCCGACATTAGCGGTTCGAAAGTGTGACCAATCGCGCTTTTTGAAACCTCGACCAAGCCGATATGGCCAGTAGTACAGCGGCAGGGTCCGATTGATATCGCCGGCGCGCCGATGCTGGCGCCACTGGGCGACTGTCCAGCGATGCAAGTCATCGCCCGCCGTCTCAATTGACCGGGTCAAAGCCTCGGACAGCAATATGCGGTCCCCGGCCAGCATCCAGTCGGGCTCGGCGAGTTCGCCAACCCGGGCAATCAGCGATACCTGCGGGACACTGTCGCCATCAAGAAAATGCAGCCACTGGCCACTCGCTTTCGACGCCGCCAGGTTGCGCACCGCGGACAATCGAAAACCTTCGTCAGCCTGCCAGGCGTGAATCAGCGGCACCGGATAGCCGGGCTGAAACGAGGCCACCATCGCGGCCGTCGGCGCGCCCGAACCGTCATCGGCCACAATGACCTCGTGCGGCAACACTGTCTGGTCGCGCAGCGCTGCCAGCACACGAGCCAGCGCTGCCGGGCGGTTATAAGTGCTGACAATGACCGAAACGCGCATCGCCGACTCAGTTCGAAGAAGAATCGACCGGTTGCTCGGCGGAGCTGAACTGCAAGCGGTGCAGACTGGCATAGATCCCGTTCTGGCTGAGCAATTCGGCGTGCGTGCCCAACTCGACGATACGACCATGATCCATCACGGCAATCCGGTCGGCCCGCTCGATGGTCGACAAGCGGTGCG
>CAXBNM010000430.1:0-3401 GCA_963976885.1 uncultured Burkholderiaceae bacterium | reverse complement strand
ATTGCGCGCCGAGCTGGACGAAGTGGTTGCCAAAAAGGAAAGAATCTCCGAGTCGCTCACTTACGACATCTACCAGCGTCACGTGGTCGATCGGATCGAAAAATCAATGCGCGACAGTCGGGCCGGCCTGCTCGATCTGATGAAACGAGTCGATGAGTCCGTTCAGAACGCGACGGTCAGTGCCGCCAGCTTCGATGACAGGCTCGAAACCTTCTCCGACAGCCTGACCGATGACGCAGCCCCGCAAGTCGTGCGCACTCAGGTCTCGACCTTGCGCGCCGACGTGCAAGCAGTCAACTCGCGCATGCGCAGTCTGCAAGAGCATCTTGAAGGCACGCGCGGCGAAGTTCAGCGTCTGGCCGAAGAACTGGCCCAGGCTCGCGAGGAAGCCCAGCTTGACCCGCTGTCGGGTCTATTGAACCGGCGTGGCTTTGACAGCGCATTGGCGGCACAGATTGCCGCGATCCGAAGCAATGGCGAGGACCTCACCAAACCGCTGACCTTGGTCATTGTCGATATCGATCATTTCAAGAACGTCAACGATACTCACGGCCATCTCTTTGGTGACAAGGTCATTCAAGGTGTGGGCAAGATTCTCGACGGCGCAATCATGCGCAAAGACTTCGTCAGCCGCTTTGGCGGTGAAGAATTTGCCATCATCTTGCCCGACACCAACGAGGCCGGCGGCATTGCGGTTGCAGAACGGGTTCGCCAAGCGGTCAGCCAGAGCCGAATCCGACGCGCCAAGTCCAGCGAAGTGGTCACGAACATCACCGTGTCCGCCGGCGGGCGCAACCGGGTCGTCGGCGCCGCCGACCTCGACTGACCGAGCTCAAGCAGCCGTTCGGGTTATCCTCTGGATCTGTTTACCCTGGATCCATCTATGAGTCTCGACGCCCTCAAAAAGCCGCTGCGCTTGCCTGTTATCGGTTCGCCGCTGTTTATCATTTCCAACCCGAAACTTGTCATTGCCCAATGTACCAGCGGCATCATTGGCTCGTTTCCCGCGCTGAACGCACGCCCGGCAGAGAAGCTCGAAGAGTGGCTGATCGAAATCAACGAAGCGCTGGCAGCCTGGGATAAAGCCAACCCGGACCGCCCGGCCGCCCCTTACGCGGTCAACCAGATCGTGCATCGATCAAATACCCGGCTCGAGCATGACCTCGAGGTCTGCGTACGCAACAAAGTGCCGATGATCATCACCTCGCTGGGCGCGCGCGAAGATCTGAATCAAGCCGTGCATAGCTATGGCGGCGTGACCATGCACGACGTCATCAACCAGAAATTTGCCCACAAAGCCATTGAAAAAGGCGCGGACGGACTGATTCTGGTGGCCTCAGGCGCTGGCGGCCATGCCGGCACCCAGTCACCTTTTGCCCTGGTGCAGGAAACCCGGCAGTGGTTCGACGGCCCGATCGCACTGTCCGGCTCGATTGCCAGCGGTGCCGGCGTGCTGGCAGCACAGGCCATGGGCGCCGACTATGCCTACATCGGCTCGGCCTTCATCGCCACCGAAGAAGCCAACGCCACCGAACAGCACAAGCAAGGCATCGTGCGGGGCTCGGCCGAGGAAATCGTCTACACCAACCTGTTCACGGGCGTGCACGGCAACTATCTGCGCGAATCGATCGTCGCCTCCGGGCTCGATCCCGACAATCTGCCGGTCAGCGATGCGTCCAAGATGAACTTCAGCAATGGCGCCGACGAAACCAAAAAGGCCTGGCGCGATATCTGGGGCTGCGGTCAGGGCGTTGGAGCGGTCAAGGAAGTACTGCCTGCGGCCGGCTTCATTGACCGGCTGGCGGCCGAGTACGAGCGCGCGCGCGCTCGACTGCTGGGCTGATCAGCCTCAGGCTGCCGCCGTCGTGGCGGCAGCCGCACGCAGCGGCTTCAGGCTGAGCACCAGCAACAAGCCGACCACCGCCAGCACGGTCAGCACATTGAAGGCCATCAGATAGCTGCCCATCGTATCGAATATCCGACCAGCGACAATCGGCCCCAAAGCCCCGCCTATGGTCCCGCTGAACAACACCACGCCAAAGGTCACGCCATGGGCGCGCAAGCCAAAGAACTCGGCCAGCGTGGGCGAGACCACGGTAAAAAAGCCGCCGTGTGCAAGTCCGTAAAGCACCGCAAACCCATACAACATCAACACTGAATCAGCGAAGCGCAACACCACAAGACTCGCGCATAACAACACGAAGCAAATCAGCAGCGACAGGCGTCCGCCGAGTCGATCCACGCTCGATCCGAGAACCAGCCGACCCACAACGCTGACCCCACCCAATGTCGACAACACGCCAGCCGCGGTCGCCGGACTCAGACCCAGATCGATGCCATGCACAACGATGTGCACCGGCACCGTCATCAGCGACGGGAAGAACGCGAATTGAATCGCGCAGAAGGTCCAGAACTGGCGCGAGCGCCGAATCTCACTGAATGACATGCCGTGAGCCGGCTGGCCGCCAGCGCCGGGGTTGCTGCGCGGCGCCGCGCGCATCCGACTGGCCGCGAACAACAACACCATCAGGGCAATCAAGCCGATATAGAGAAAGGCCGAACGCCAGCCCACCACGACAATCAACGCACTGGCACTGAGCGGTATCAGCACCTGGCCGACCGCAGTACCTGATTTGACCAAGCCGCTCATCGTGCCGCGGCGATTCGGAAACCAGCCGGCAATCGTGCTCAAGGTCACCACATCATGGGTGCTCAGACCAAGTCCGATGAACAAACCGAACAGCAGCAACAACTGCCAGGGCTCGGTCATTTGCGACAGCAGCGCGTAACCAACGCCGAAGATCAGGCCGGTGGCGGTCAGCACACCGCGCGGACCGAAGCGGTCACTCAGCCGGCCGCCCAGAATGGCGCCCGAACCCATCACGAAAAAGGATAATGACGAACAGGCCGACAAAAAAGTTCTGGACCACCCAAACTCGGCCTCAAGCGCAGGGAAAAATACGCCGTACGCGAACATGCAACCAATAATGGTCAGTTGGACCAGGAAGGCTCCGACGACTACCTGAGACTTCTGAGACGACACGGAAACAGACACGGACTCGCTCCGGACTGTCGGTCCGGGCGGCACGACGCGTGCGGCCGGATCGGCGTTAAGGGACCCGTGAATATACCTGCACGGTCCGCCTGCGCCTCTGGCAGCCACGCCCCCCGCGCCAGGCTGCATTGGCATTGACGCTTTCTGCCAGAATCACGACCATGAAAGCCATACCCACTTCAAAGCAGCCCAACGCGACGCCATGCCCGTGCGGCAGCGGTCTAACCTATGCACAGTGCTGCGCGCCGCTGCATGAAGGCACCGCCACGTCGGCCGCCACCCCGGAACCCTTGATGCGCTCGCGATACAGCGCTTTTGCACTGGGTCTGAAAGTCTATCTGTTGGC
>CAXBNM010000429.1:0-3403 GCA_963976885.1 uncultured Burkholderiaceae bacterium | reverse complement strand
CACTGCGGCGCAGTTGCTGGTGCAGGCTGGCGAGCAGGCGGCGAGGGCCAAAGCCGGAGTCCGAACCGGAACCGGAACTTGGCCCGGGGTCGGCCGTCCCGGCCTGATCTGCGATTGAATGAGTGATGCTGATCGGCATGGCCCCTCCAGTGACCGCGACAAAGGGCATTCAGGCTAGTGCTGACGGGCTGTCTTCGTATACTGCGCGGATGGTGCAAACGAAAGACATAGATCGCCTTGCGGTGCGACGCCAGTTCGCCCGGCGGGCCGGGCGGCTGGCGCAGGCCAATTTCCTGCTGCGCGAGGCCGAGAGCCAGATGCTGTCCCGGCTCGATCTGATCAAAATGACGCCCGCTTCGATCGTCGAGATTGGCAGCGGGCTGGGCGACGGGCTGCTGGCGTTGCGCAAACGCTATCCCGAGGCCAGTCTGCTCGGTGTTGATGTGGCCGAGCCGCTCGTGCGTCACGCCCGGCAGCGCCTGTCGCCGCCGGCCGACGGCTTTCTTGCCCGTTTGCTCGACAGCACAGTGCGCCGGCGCCAGCCGCTGGCCAGTCTGGCCGTGGCCGATGGCGCGCAAATGCCGCTGCGCGACAATTCGGCCGAGCTGATCTGGTCGAATCTGTGTCTGCACTGGTTCGATGACCCGGTCAGTACGGTCGCCGAGTGGCACCGCATCATTCGGCCCGATGGCTTGCTGATGTTCTCGATGTTCGGCGTCGATACGCTCAAGGAGTTGCGGGCCGGGGGCGCCGAACTCATGCAGTTCCATGACATGCACGACCTGGGGGATGCGCTGGTCGCGGCCGGTTTTGCCGATCCGGTGATGGATATGAGCATCATCAAGGTTGCCTTCAGCTCCGCCGACAAGGCCATCGAGGATTTACGCAGCATGGGCGGCAATGCCTTGCTGAGCCGACGCAAGGGGCTGGCCGGACGCGAGCAACTACGCCGCTGGCGGCTGGAGTTGTCGCAATTACGCGACAAGGACGGGGCGATTCCCGTGACCTTCGAAATCATCTACGGCCATGCCTGGTGCCCTTCACGCAAGCGCTTGCCCGGTGGCTTGCAGCCCGTTGAATTCCATCGCCGACCGGCCGCAGACTGATCATCGCCGGCAGGGGGTGTGCATGCGGATTTGCGACTCCCGGTTCGCAACACTACAATTGCGGCTTACACCGGAGCAGAGGTAAGCCGGCGGCGGTCAATGAAGGCTCGTAATCGAGCGTTGTATCAATGGGCACACCGGACTTATGGCACACCGGACTGATACAGATAGCCAGGAATGGCTGCTCAAGCGAAATTGCTCGCTGTCCCCTGCGCAATTGGCGCTGTGGTTCGGTTGTCTGGCCTTTCTATCGCTAGGCATCTCGCTGGTCTTTGCGGCCATCGGGGCCTGGATGGTTGTGCCTTTCGCCATCATTGAAGTGACGGTTTTAGGTGTGGCGTTTTTTGTTTTTGGACGGCATGCCGCTGACTATGAGCGGATCGTGGCGGGTCCGGGCAAAATACTGGTCGAAACCAGCCTTGGGGCCAGGCTCGACCGGATAGAACAGCAAGCACCCTGGTTCAGGGTTGAGTATTCGGGAAAGCCACGCGACCTGATTCAGGTTGTGGGGCCGGGACAAACGCTTCCCGTGGGGCGTTTCGTACCAAGCAGTATTCGTAGCCGGTTGGCGATGGAGTTGCGCAGAGCATTTGCCGCGACAGCGTCCACAGTCGTTTAACCGGACAGGTCAGCAGCGCAGGATGCGGCTGACCTTACGCAGTACTAATTTTATTGATCGAAGTTCAAGCAGGTCGCATATCCATGAAATTGAATCGTGTTGCAGGCGTGGTATCCAAAGGGCTTTTCTTGCTGAGCATGCCGTTCAGCGCCATGGCCCTGGAAGACATGCCCGGTGGGCCGAAAGTCAATCAGATCAACCTTACCGAGCCGGCCACCTCGATCGCTGCCGGGCAGCACTACCTGCACAACGTGTTGCTGTGGGTGTCGCTGATCATTTTCGTGGCCGTGTTTGCCGTGATGTTCTATTCGATCTTCGCGCATCGCAAGTCCAAGGGTGCCAAGGCGGCCGACTTCCACGAGAGCACCACGGTTGAAATCGTCTGGACGGTGGTGCCGTTCATCATCGTGGTCGGGCTTGGCGCGGTCGCTACCGGCGAAGTCATTTCCCAGAAAGACACGTCCAACGCTGACATCACGGTCAAGGCCACCGGCTATCAGTGGAAGTGGGGTTACGACTACGTGAAAGGCGAGGGCGAGGGCATCAGCTTCCTGTCCACGATGAGCACGCCCGAAGCCCAGATCGACGGCCGCGAAGACAAATCGCTCACCTACCTGACCGAAGTCGACAACGAGCTGGTCGTGCCGGTCAACAAGAAGGTTCGGGTCATCCTCACGGCTAATGATGTCATTCACTCCTGGTATGTGCCGGCCTTCGGCGTCAAGCAAGATGCCATTCCCGGCTTCGTGCGCGATCTGTGGTTCAAATCCGAGAAAGTCGGCACCTTCCGTGGTTATTGCGCCGAGTTGTGCGGCAAGAACCATGCCTTCATGCCGGTGGTCGTGACCGTCAAATCAGAAGCCGATTATTCAGCCTGGGTTGACGAGAAGCAGAAAGAACTGCTGGCACTGGCCGATGACCCGAACAAGACCTGGGAGCCGGCCGAGCTGATCGAGCGTGGCGCCAAGGTCTATGCCTCCAACTGTGTGGCGTGTCATCAGGCCAACGGTAAAGGCGTGCCGGGTGCATTCCCGGCGCTGGCGGGCTCACCCAAGGTGACGGGGCCGGCCGCGGAACAAATCGACGTGCTGTTGCATGGTGTACAGGGCACGGCCATGGCCGCGTTCAAGCAACTCAGCGACGTGGAGCTGGCCGCCGTCATGACCTATACCCGCAACTCATGGGGTAACGAAGGCGAAGACAAGGTCATTCAGCCCAAGCAGTTTGAGGCCGCCCGGTAACCGGTCAGCCGAACCCGATTGATACAAAGCGACGAGTTGGTAGCAACAGTTTTCAGGAGCAACACATGAGTGCAGTTATAGGTGCTGGCGATCACGCTCACGAGCATGACCATGCGCATGATCATCCATCGGGTTGGCGGCGCTGGGTTTATGCGACCAACCACAAAGATATCGGCAGCATGTATCTGTGGTTCAGCTTTACGATGTTCATGGTCGGCGGCATCAACGCGCTGCTGCTGCGCTCGGAGCTGTTCACCCCTGGCCTGCAAATCGTCGAGCCTGAGTTCTTCAACCAGCTGACCACGATGCACGGCCTGATCATGGTGTTCGGCGCGATCATGCCGGCCTTCGTCGGCTTCGCAAACTGGATGCTGCCTTTGCAGATCGGCGCCTCCGACATGGCGTTCGCCCGGATGAACAACTTCAGCTTCTGGCTG
>CAXBNM010000428.1:0-3405 GCA_963976885.1 uncultured Burkholderiaceae bacterium | reverse complement strand
ACCTGCTTGAGCGTCTCTTCGTTGAATTCCTTGGACCCGGACACGCTGACCTCGGCAATGGCCGGGCGCTCGCTGACAAACACGATCAGCACGTTGTCGCGGGTTTCAAGGCGCACGTCCTTGAAAAACCCGGTGGCGAACAAGGCGCGAATCGCCTCGCTGGCCTTGGCATCGGTCATCTGCTCACCCACCTTGACCGGCAGGTAGTTGAAGACGGTGCCCGCCTCGATGCGCTGAATGCCTTCGACGCGAATGTCGCTGACCGTGAAAGGGTCAAACGCGTACGCTGGCGCCGCCAGAGTACTCAGGAGCAGCGCGCTCAAGAGCAAACGGCTGGGGCCAACGCGACGGCCGAACGAGAGGGAATTGGCCGTCAGGCCTGCCAACGCTGCGAAAGCGGTTGCGCGGAGAGAATTTTTCAGTTTTTTTACGCGCATCTGAGACAACCGCCGGAAAGCGGCGCTTCGTATGCCTGCCGGCTGGACCGAAAGGGGTCGGGACTGGGAAGCCGCCTACCCCCCGGTTATCTCAGGAGGTAAACAGTCTGACGAAATCATTGAATAGCGCGAGAGACATCATCATCATGATGATTCCCACCCCAATCTTCTGGGTGAATTCCATGACCCGGTCAGACAGAGGACGGCCGCGGATTGCTTCGAGGCCGTAATATACCAAATGACCTCCGTCCAGCACCGGAATAGGCAGAAGATTCAGCACGCCTAGGCTGATACTGATCAACGCAAGGAAGCTGACATAGGCAAACCAGCCCACGCGCGCGGTGTCGCCAGCCAGACCGGCAATGGTGACCGGGCCACTCAGATTGCTCAGCGACAGCCCGCCGGTAATCATCTGACCAAACATGCGCAGCGAAAATGCCGACATGTCCCAGGTCTTCTGCGCCCCAAGCACAAAGGACTCAACCGGGCCGTGACGCACCAGTTCGGTCGCCACCTGGTCTTTGAGACTGGCCCCGATCAGCCCGATCTTGCCGTTGACGGCGTCCTCGTCTGCTGAATCGACCGCCGCCGGCGTGATGAGCAGCTCGGTTTCCTGACCGTCGCGCAAAACCACAAACGGAATAGCGTTACCCGGGTTCTGGCGAATCGTCGTGATCATCTGCCGGGCACGGTTTACTACCAGGCCGCCGACACTCACCACTTCATCACCGGTCTGCAAACCGTCACGGCTTGCCGCCCCATTGGGATCGAGATTGCCGATACGCACCTTGCCCGACGCAATGTCGATGCCCAGTTCGTTCATGAAGTTACGTTCGGCAGCGCCTGGCTCGAGCGTCGCGGTGTTCAGGGCAAGCGTCTGGGTGCCGCCGTTGCGGGTAATGACAACCGGCACTTCAGTCTGATTGATGACCGGCTCGAGCAACTTCAGCCGAACTTCATTCCAGGAGCGCACGATGTCCTCATCGATGCTCTCGATCCGGTCACCGCGCTGCAGCCCTGCATGGGCCGCCGGGGTGGCGGTCGGCGGCGCGGCAACGATGGCCGAGGGCTCTTGCACGCCAATGAAGCCAAGTGCGGCATACAGAACAATGGCCAGCAGAAAATTGGCCATCGGGCCGCCCAGCACGATCACCGAACGCGCAAACAAGGACTGCCGGGTGAATGCTCGTGGCAGATCTTCGGGGGCAATTTCATCCTGGCTTTGCGCCCGCTCATCGACCATTGCCACATAGCCGCCCAGCGGAATGGCCGCAATCATCCACTCCGTCTGGTCAGCGCCGACCTTCCAGGTGAACAAGGGCTTGCCAAAACCGATCGAGAATCGCAATACCTTGACATTGAAAAAGCGCGCGGCCAGATAGTGACCCATCTCGTGTACAAAGATGAGTACGGTTAACGCGAGCAAAAAGGCAATCAGTGTCAACACAGGGTACGAGCTCCGGATTGTGAAAGGTGCTGCCGGGCAAAATGGCGAGCTTCCTCGTCCAGTGCCATCACTGCTTCGATGGACTCCGGTGCGGGACGAGCGCCAAGGGATTCGAGCACGGCCCGATTCACCCGGGCAATGCCGGGAAAGCCAATGGTCTCATCAAGAAACGCTTGTACCGCAACTTCGTTGGCCGCGTTAAGAACACAGGGGCCAACGGTCAGGTCTAAGGCCTCAGTGGCCAGTTTCAGACACGGAAAACGGGCCGGATCGGGCAGCTCGAAATCGAGCCGCGCCACCTCGGCCAGTGACAGTGGCGCAACCCCGCTCTGCATGCGCGCCGGATAGGCCATCGAATAGGCAATTGGTGTGCGCATATCGGGGTTGCCCATCTGCGCCAGCGTCGAGCCATCGTTGTACTCGACCAGCGAATGGATGATGCTTTGCGGATGAACGACAACATCAAGCCCACTGGCCGGCATGTCAAAGAGGTAGTGAGCTTCGATCAGTTCAAGACCCTTATTCATCAGCGTGGCCGAATCGACCGAAATCTTGCGTCCCATTGACCAATTCGGGTGAGCGCAGGCCTGATCCGGCGTGACCTGCTCCATCTGCTCCATCGACCACTGCCGGAACGGGCCTCCCGAGGCGGTCAGGATGATGCGCTGCACGCTGCGCTCGTCGACGGCATCGACGCTGCGCGGCAGCGCGCGACTCACCCGGTCGGCCTGAGTGGCCGGCAGACATTGAAAGATGGCGTTGTGTTCGCTGTCGACCGGCAAAATGGTGCCACCACCATCACGGCACGAGTGCATGAACAAGCCACCAGCCATGACCAGCGCTTCCTTGTTGGCCAGCAACACGCGTTTGCCGGCCCCGGCTGCCGCCAGCGTGGGCGCCAGACCGGCCGCGCCGACAATGGAGGCCATCACCATCGTGACCGGATCGGCAGCACTGACCTCTTCGAGCGCGGCAGCACCGACCAGAATTTCGGTCGGGCAACGCCCGCCGGGCGCAATGGCCCCGCGCAGCGCCGAGGCGGCGCTGTCGCTCGGCACCACCGCATAGCGCGGCTGAAACTGCAGACACTGTTCGGCCAGCACGCTCATGCGCGAATAACCGGTAAGCGCGAACACCTCGAACTGAGCGGGATGACGGCTGACCACATCGAGCGTGCTGCAACCGATGGAGCCGGTGGAGCCAAGTATGGTCAGGATTTGGGGCGTACTCATTGCAATACCCGATGAAGTAACGCGACGCAGGGCATGACCGGAATCAGGGCGTCAATACGATCCAGCACGCCGCCGTGACCAGGCAGCGAGCGGCCGCTGTCTTTGGCGCCAGCCTGGCGCTTCATCGACGACTCATACAAATCGCCAACCACAGAGAGCGCACTGATCAGCAGCAAGGCCAGGGCCGCCAGAACAGGCCCGACGTGGGTGACCAACAAGGCCGGCAAGGTGGCTGCCAGCGACGGCGCCGCAGCGGCGGTAAGGCCGACAATGACGACCAGAATGGCGC
>CAXBNM010000427.1:0-3410 GCA_963976885.1 uncultured Burkholderiaceae bacterium | reverse complement strand
CGCGCGGCCGCTGTTGAAGGTAAAACTCGGCGCCGACGGCGACCCCGAACGCATTGCTGCCGTGCGTCGCGGCGCGCCCGATGCGCGGCTGGTTGTCGATGCCAACGAAGGCTGGCGCGCCGACAACCTGGCCGCCAACATGCTGGCTTGTCAGCGGGCGCAGGTTGAATTGATTGAGCAACCCCTGCCCGCCGGGGCCGACGATTTGCTGAACAAACTGAACAGCCCGATCACGATTTGCGCCGACGAAAGCCTGCACGACCGAGCCAGCCTGAACAAACTGCCCAAAGGTTATCGAGCCATCAACATCAAACTGGACAAGACCGGCGGCCTCAGCGAGGCCATCGCAGTGGCCAGGTTGGCCCGTGCGCTTGATCTGCAAATCATGGTCGGTTGCATGGTCGGCACCTCGCTGGCGATGGCCCCGGCGATGATGCTCACCACCGGTGCGGCATATGTCGACCTGGACGGACCCTTGCTGCTCGAGCAGGATCGCCAGCCCGGGCTGCTGTTTGAAGGCAGCACCGTGTATCCGCCGGCGGCGGAACTCTGGGGTTAGTCGCGGAGCGCGCCTGGAAGCGCAGGCCTACAAGGCTTCGGCCAGCGGATTGGCAACGATGAAATCGCAAGACTTGAGAATATGCTGCCGCATGCGGGTACGCACACGAGCGGCATCCCCGGCGATCAACAGACGGGTCATTTCGACGTGATCGCGCTGCGAACTCTCAATGGCCTCGGCAGGAAAACCGTAATAGTTACGGATGACGCGCGGTAATCCGCTGGTGTGAACAATGAGCTCGAGCAAATGTTCATTGCCGCAGGCCTGATAAATCGTGTCGTGAAACTTTCTGTTCACGCGCAGATATCGCTCACACACCGCTCTGGAGGCCAGATCATTCTGGTCAACAATGCGCTGCATTTGCTGAACCAGAGATTGAATCTTGTCGGCGGTGCGCGCGCTCAGGCCTTTTTTGGCAGCCAGATAGGTGGCTTCTGCTTCGAGCAGACTCCGACACAGGTAAATCTGTTCTACATCGGTCGGCGTGAAGGTTGACATGATGTGGCCCTTGTTGGGCTCATAGGTCAGAAAACCTTCGTATTCAAGGTAGTTAAGTGCGGCGCGGATCGGCGTGCGGGAGTATTCCAGTTCGCGGGCGAGCTTCGCCTCTTGAACTCTCTCACCCATTCGAAATGTGCCGGCCTCGACCAGGTTGCGTAGGTCCTGGTAGGCTAGTTTGCTCTGATCGTCCATAACCCTGTTTCTATTGGCAGCGGCCGAACAGACGTTGAATCGCAGCGCGCAAACCATGTTTTGACGGACAAAAAAAGATGCCGGTACCGCCAGCATCGATCGTTAGCGTACTAAAGAAAATTCAAACGCGCACGAAGGGAATGGTCAGAAACACGAACTAATCCACGCAAAGTAACCAAAACTGAACTTTTCTGTGGGCATATCAACAAACCGCGGGCAGTCCTGACCCTAAATAGTGCATCGCGCCGCCGCAGAAGCAGACGAAACGGACGGGCACGCCGACCCGTCCGGCCACGACGGCTCACCACTCGCCGGTGTTGCCCATGCTGGCCCACGGTTCGGCCGGCGCCTTGGCTTCACCCTTTTGCAGCAACTCAATCGAGATGCCGTCGGGCGAGCGCACGAAGGCCATGTGTCCATCGCGCGGTGGCCGATTGATGGTGACGCCGGCGGCCTGAAACTTCGCACACAACTCATAGATGTCGTCGACCTCATAGGCGAGATGACCGAAGTTGCGGACGCCACCATAGGTTTCGCTGTTGCCGTTTTCGTCGGGCCAGTTATAGGTCAGTTCGACCAGCGGCGCTTTTTCACTGCGGCCACGATCTTCATCTTCAGGGGCAGCCAGAAAGACAAGCGTAAACCGGCCTTTGTCGCTTTCCACGCGGCGCACTTCGGTCAGGCCAAGCAGGTCGCAGAAAAATTTCATTGAGGCGTCAAGGTCTTTGACCCTGATCATCGTATGCAAGTAACGCATGGCGAACTCCGATGGGGTGGACGGGCCTCCATTATCCACAACCCGCCCGCCGGCCCGTTCAGAGCCTCCGCCCCCCACAGACCGGCGACGCTTGCAGCGCTCAGACCGTGATGACGATCTTGCCGAAGTGACCGGCCTGAGCCATCGCCCAGTACGCGGACTGCGCATCGTTGAACGCAAAGGTCTGGTCGATGACTGGCTTGATCTGGTGCTGATCAATCGCCACCAGCATGTCCTGGAACATACGCCGCGATCCGACATAGATGCCTTGCACCGTAATCGAACGGCGCATTACCGCCGTGGGATCGAACTGGCCGCCGGTCAGAATACCGATCAGAGCGACTCGTCCGGCCACACGGGTGGCCTGCACCGAGCGCGCAATCGTGCCGGCGCCGCCCACCTCGACAACCAGATCAACGCCAACACCATCGGTCAGCTTGAGGACTTCTTTTTCCCAGTCGGGCTTGTCGCGATAGTTGATGGTCTTCCAGGCACCCATCTCGCGCGCGCGCACCAGTTTCTCGCTGCTGGATGAGGTGATGATGACGCGAGCCCCCATCAATTGCGCAAACTGCAAGGCAAAGATCGACACCCCGCCGGTACCGAGCAACAGAACAGTGGAACCCGGTTTGAGCCCGCCCTCGACGACGATCGCGCGCCAGGCGGTGAGCGCCGCGCATGGCAAGGTCGACGCCTCGGCAAAGCTGAGTGAATCGGGAATTTTCACCACGCCATTGGCGGCCAGCAACACGCGCCGGCTCAACACACCATCGAGCGCCCCGCCCAGCGCACTGGCCATCGCGTCGGTCGAACACGGGCCATCGTCCCAGCGCTGAAAGAAGCAACTGGCCACCCGGTCACCAACCTGCAGATCACCCACGCCGGCGCCGACCGCACTGATGACGCCAGCGCCATCGGAGTTGGGCGTGCGCGGCAATTCGATGCCGCGGGCACGCGGATCACTGACGATCATGTAGTCGCGGTAGTTGATCGAGTTGGCTTTCATGTCGACCACGACTTCGCCCGGTCCGGGTTCCGGTACCCGGGGCTGATACTGCTCCAGGCCGTCGATTCCATCGTCCGAGATCATCTGCCATCCCAACATTGCATCACTCCTGTGCGTAATTTGCGTGTTTCAGCGCTTGTTGTTCATCTGCTTGCAGCGGGCTCAGTCACCCAGCCAGTCGTGAATCGCCTGCAGGTCGGTAAAGTGATGCGGCGTGTCGGCCGCCGCTGCCAGCACCGGCATTTTCAAGCTCGGCCGCCGCAGCCAGGCCGCATGCATACCGGCTTGCCGGGCAGCCTGGTAATCAAGTTCGTAATCGTCGCCGATGTGCAAAGTGGCCGCGGCCTTGACGCCGGCCTGTTCGCAACCGAGCGCAAAAATGCGCGCATCGGGCT
>CAXBNM010000426.1:0-3410 GCA_963976885.1 uncultured Burkholderiaceae bacterium | reverse complement strand
CGCGACACCCGACCCTGCGGCGGGGTGGTGATAAACACTGGCGCCGTCGCATTGCCACAGTTCAATACGCAAACCCGGCTGCGCCCGCCCCTGCGCATCAACGACGCGGCCGGACAGACTGGTCGGTTCGCCTTTGGCGCTAAAGCCCTGCAGCAGCGAGTCGGTAGGGTCGGCAGCAAACTGCGGCGGATAGAACGGCCCGGCAGTGGCGGCCGGCGTAAGTGCCAGCGGCAAGCCTGGATGCGCAGCGACAAGTCGCGCCAGCGCCGGCGGCGCAGCCAGGCCGGTCATCATGAGAACGCCGCCGCCGAACAGATGCCGGTGAAGGCGTCGGCGTGCTGGTAACACTGCGTGTGTGGGCATCGCAGGCCTCTGGTGGGGAGAAGCAGACTTGCTCCGTGAGTCTTGGTAATAGCAGGTTCGGCACGGACGCGCAAAAAGCCTTATGACTTGAATGCATCACCGGCCAAACGAGCGGACGGCATCAGGTTTAAAGTTCAGGATATGGCCCATCACCACCACCATCATCCCGATCCGCAAGCCGGCGATCAACGCGTGGCCCTGGCCATTGGGGTTAATCTTGTGCTTACCGTGGCGCAAGTCGTCGGGGGCGTGCTGGCCGGCAGCCTGGCCCTGATTGCCGACGCCCTGCATAACCTGTCTGATGCGGTGGCCCTGATCATCGCGTTTGCGGCGCGCAAGATTGCCCGGCGACCGGCCGATGCCACCATGACCTTTGGTTACGGGCGGGCCGAAATTGTTGCCGCGCTGATCAACTACACCACGCTGATCATCATTGGCTTGTATCTGGTCTATGAAGCTGTGCTGCGCTTCATAGAGCCACAAGGGGTGAACGGCTGGTTGATTGTCATCATCGCGGCACTGGCCTTGCTGGTAGATGCCATTACCGCGCTACTCACCTACCGGCTCTCGAAAAGCAGCGTCAACATGCGCGCGGCCTTCCTGCACAACCTGGCCGATGCGCTCGGCTCGATTGCCGTCATCGTCGCCGGCACCGTCATCATCCTGTTTGACTGGCCGCTGATCGACCCGCTCGTTACCTTGCTGATCGCCGGCTATATCCTGTGGCAATCGGGCTATGAAATTGTCGGCGTCATCAAGATGCTGATGCTCGCCAGTCCGCCGCAGCTCGATGCCGATGCGGTGATGCAGGCGGTAAGCACGGTACCCGGTGTGGCTGGCACCCACCACGCACATCTGTGGCAACTCGACGAGCAACGCATTGCGCTCGATGCGCACGTCGTGATCCTGCCAGGTCAGTGGGCGCAGGCGGACGCCATCAAGGCAACGATCAAACGCGAACTGCACACGCGCTTTGCAATCGGACACACCACGCTCGAGCTGGAATGCTCGGCCCATGCCTGCGTCGATCAGACGCTGTTTGTGCAGACATCTGTTAATGAAACCTGAATCTGGCGCCCGATTGAACCAACTCTTGCTACGGTGCGACTCACCAGCGTTCGGCATCTCTGGTCAGTTCCAGACCTCGATCATTCCTACTGGTTTTCCCTCTCTCGGTTTTAACGCTCTTTTCTCTCAGGCTTGTCCATGCGCGTTCATCAGCTGGTTTCTCTTGCAACACTCGCAGTATTCTTTTCTCCCACCTACGCGCAGACTCTGCCAATCGAACAGGTAATACCGGCCAGCAGTAATTGCCTGGCCGACTACAAGAACCGCTACAGCCCTCTGCCCACGCACCGTGCATTTGCCTTTGCGCTTGATCACAAGACCGGCAAGCAGCGCTGTGGCTGGGTTTACGGTGAAAAATCCGCGGAACGCGCCCGCGAAGTGGCCGTTACCCAGTGCGCCAGCAATCCGATTGACGCGACCTGTCATGTCGTCGACCTGAACGGGAAGTGGGTTGCGCGCGCGCAAGACTTCACGGCAATCGAGTCACCCGAAACGACACCAGCAACCAACGCGCAGAAGAAGGCAATGCTCGACACGGCCCGCCCGCTGGTCAAAGGCAACTGCCATCCGTTTCTGGCGACTTATCTGGAACAAGAAGGTCACAAGTCATTTGCCTACAGCATCGATACCGCAGGCCAATACGCTTGCGGGATGGCGGTTAAACAGATGACGGTGCAAGCGTCGGTCAACAAGGCAATCGACGCCTGCGATCGCAACAAGCAAAAGCGCGGCCAGCGCGCGCCGGATGCGCCCTGTCAGATCTACGCCACCGGCGACAACATTCTGCTCACCGCCAGCAGCTACGGTCTGGACGCCCCTTCGCCGCAATTGCCGACCCTGACCGACCAGGAATACAGAGCCTATGTCGATCAGGCCGCCGACGTGCTGTCGGGGTCGTGCCACTTCGCGTTCAAGTCCTACATTCGTGGCAAAGCACATAAGGCTTTTTACTACGCAATGGGCATCAACGGGAATGGTGCCTGTGGCAATACTGTTGGTGCATTCACGGAAGAACTGGCCCGGCAGAACGCGCTGACCAAATGCGAACAATCGAGCACCAAGAAGAACGTGCAAGCGACCTGCAAGTTGTATGCGATGAATAACGACATCATCGGCAAACCTGCAGACTACAAACTGGCCGACGGCATTGCAGGGTTCAAGGTTGCGCTGCTCAAAGGCATGTTGCCCAGAGTGCGCGACTATGTCGAACAAGGCATGGACATTGAAACGCAATCGGACAAGGAAGGCGCGACCGCGTTGTTTGTAGCGGCCGGACGCGGCAACCTTGCGGCCTACCAGAGCTTTCTTGCGGCAGGGGCCAATCCGCAGCATCGGCTCAAGGACGGCAGCAATCTGCTCCTCACAGCAGTCGTCGGTGGCAATGTAGCCATCGTGCGCGATGCACTCAAGCGCGGCATAGACATCAACCAGAAAGGCGTTGAGGGCAACACCGCACTGCACGCCGCGCTGATGAAGCTGGACACCTACACCGCCTGCTTGCTTGTCAAGGCGGGCGCAGAGACCACCATCGTCAACGACAAGGGCGAAACGGCCGAGACCATTCTGAAGAAATTCAAAGCGGATCTGAGCTACCTGGACAAGGCATACAACGCCACCGAAGCCGCCAAAGCCGATGACCTGGTTGGCCTGCGTGACATCGTTGCAAGGCTGAATGCGACCGAGCGGCGCGAGCAACTGAGCAACGCGCTCTGGATGATGACGCGCCTGTCCGACGAAACCTATGCGTTCCTGCTTGAGAACGGCGCCGACGCCAATCATGTCGACAGCTCTGGCGACACCGTCCTCATGTCGGCCGCGAGATTCGGCAAGCAAAAGCTCATCGAATTGCTGCTTGCCCATGGCGCCAACAAAACCACCGCGAACAAGGATGGCAAGCGCGCCGTCGACTTCGCTCGCAGCGAAACATTGAAGGCGCTCCTGAATTGATTGAAGCCAACAAACAAACCAGCGGAGCCGCC